>NZ_BQIJ01000005.1:0-399988 GCF_021602465.1 Pseudomonas urethralis | reverse complement strand
GATCTAGGCATTAGTGCTCCGGTACGCCGAGCGGTTGCTCGGACGGTTTGTCAGTGGGGGCAGGTAGTGGCTTCTGTGGCACTTTCGGGCCAACGGTGACGATCACCAGTTTATCGGCTGCCAGGTGCTTGTTCATCGCCGCCTTGACCTGTTCGACGGTCAGCGCCTGGGACTGCTGCATGAAGTCCTCCAGCCAGGTAAGGGGCAGGTTGTAGAAACCGATGGCGCCCAGTTGGCCGACGATGCTGGCGTTGCTGGCATTGGACAGCGGGAAGCTGCCGGCCAGTTCGCGTTTGGCGTCGTCCAGCTCCTGCTGGGTCGGGCCGCTCTTGAGGTAGTCGGCAAGGATGTCCTGTACCAGCTTGAGCGTGCCTTCACTGAGTTCGGCGCGGGTCTGCAGGTTGATCATGAACGGCCCACGCACCTGCATCGGGCTGAATACCGAATACACGCCGTAGGTCAGGCCGCGTTTTTCGCGGACTTCGCTCATCAGGCGGGTGCCGAAGGCGCCGCCGCCGAGGATCTGGTTGCCCAGCGAAAGGGCCGGCCAGTCCGGGTCCTGACGGTCGATGCCAAGCTCGGCGAGCATCAGGTGCGTCTGCTTGCTCGGGAAGTCGATATGGGTGACGCCAGCCCCGGGCTCGACCGGCTGGGCCGGTTTGGCCAGTGCCGGGCCTTTGGGCAGGGCAGCGGAGACCTGGGCGGCGACGGCCTCGGCTTCCTCGCGGCTAAGGTCGCCGACCAGGGCGATCACCGCGTTGCCAGCGGCATAGGCCTTGGCGTGGAAGGCGCGCAGCTGCTCAAGGGTGATGCCTGGTACGCTCTCGGCGCTGCCATCGCTTGGCTGAGCGTAGGGGTGATCGCCGTAGAGCTTACTGAACAGCGCCTTGCCGGCGATCTTGCCAGGGTTTTGTTTCTCATACTCGAAACCGGCCAGCAGCTGGTTCTTGATGCGTTTCAGGGCGTCTTCCGGGAAGGTTGGCTTGCCGGTCACTTCGGCGAACAGCTTGAGGGCGGGCTCGCGTTTGTCACGGGCACTCAGGCTGCGCAGCGAGGCCACGGCCATGTCGCGATAGGAACCGTTGCCAAAGTCGGCACCCAGGCCCTCGAAGCCCTCGGCGATGGCCGTCACGTCCTTGCCGGCCACGCCCTCGTTGAGCATGGCGTTGGTCAGGCTGGCCAGGCCAGGGGTGTTGCCGTCCTGGCTGCTGCCGGCGGCAAAAGTCACGCGCAGGTCGAACATCGGCAGCTCGCGGGCCTCGACGAACAGGACTCGGGCGCCTTCGGCGGTGGTCCAGTTCTGGATGTTCAGCTGGCGCCTGCTGGGTGCCTTGCCATCAAGCTCGGCCAGCGATTGCAGGGTGTTGGCCGGGCGGGCGGCGCTGTTTTCGGCCTCGGAATGTGCCGGCTGGGCGAGCACGGCGGCCACGGCCACTACCAGCGCGATGATGCCCGTGCCGATCAGGGTGTAGCGTGGTGCGCTGCGATCACTCATGAGCGGACTCCTCGGGCAGTACGTGGGCAACGCTCAGGCGTTCGCGGGTGAAATAGGTGCGTGCGGCGTTTTGCACGTCTTCCGGGGTGACGCGCTTGAGTTCGTCCAGCTCGCTGTCGATCAGCTTCCAGGACAGGCCGACGGTTTCCAGCTGGCCGATGGTGGTGGCCTGGCTGCTGATGGAGTCGCGGTCGTAGACCAGTCCGGCGATGACCTGCGCGCGCACGCGCTCCAGCTCTTCGGCGCTTGGCGGAGTGGTCTTGAGTTCGTCGAGCAGCTGCCAGAGGCCTTTTTCGACGTCAGCCAGGGTTTTCTGTTTTTGCACGTTCGGCGTGGCCGAGATCAGGAACAGGCTGTCGCCCCGGGTAAAGGCGTTGTAGCTGGACGAAGCACCGGCCACCAGCTCCTGGCCACGCTCCAGGCGTGCCGGCATGCGCGCGCTGTAGCCGCCGTCGAGCAGGGCCGAGATCAGCCGCAGGGCATGCACGGTGCGTGGCTCCTTGGCAGTGGCCAGGCCCGGTACGTTGAAGCCGTAGATCAGGCTCGGCAACTGGGTGCGTACGTGCAAGGTCAGCTGGCGCTGGCCCGGTTCGGCCAGTTCCAGCGGCAGTTTGGCGGGTGGCACGGCGCGCTTGGGGATGCTGCCGAAGTATTTCTGTGCCAGGCCTTTGACCTCATCGGCGGTGACATCGCCGACCACCACCAGGGTGGCGTTGTTCGGTGCGTACCAGGATTCGTACCAGTGACGCAGTTCCTCGACTTTCATGCGCTCGAGGTCGGCCATCCAGCCGATGGTCGGGGTGTGGTAGCCGCTGGCCGGGAAGGCCATGGCACGGAACAGCTCGAAGGCCTTGGAACTTGGCTGGTCATCGGTACGCAGGCGGCGCTCTTCCTTGATCACCTCGATTTCACGGGCGAACTCGTCGGCAGGCAGGCGCAGGCTGGCCAGGCGGTCGGCTTCGAGCTCAAGGGCCACCGGCAGGCGGTCGCGGGCCAGCACCTGGTAGTAGGCGGTGTAGTCGTCGCTGGTGAAGGCGTTTTCTTCCGCGCCGAGGTCACGCAGGATGCGCGAGGCCTCGCCAGGGCCGATCTTGGCGCTGCCCTTGAACATCATGTGCTCCAGGGCATGGGACAAGCCGGTCTGGCCTGGGGTCTCGTAGCTGGAGCCGACCTTGTACCAGATCTGCGAGACGACCACTGGGGCACGGTGGTCTTCGCGCACGACCACTTTCAGGCCGTTGTCGAGGATGAATTCGTGGGTCGGTTGCACGTCGGCGGCGAATGCCGCGAGCGGCAGGCAGAGCGTGCCGAGCAACAGGCCAGCGGCGCGGCGGGCTAGAGCATTCATACGGTGATTAACCTGTTCGGCGGCCCGCTGGTTTAGCGTCGGCGGGCCAGGAGGTGCTAGGATACTGATCCGGTTGCCTGGCGACCATGCCTGTCGCCGTTCTGGCCCGCAGGCCCATTAAGACAAAACATTGCGCATGAACCAGTCGGATTCAAAATAGTCTGTTCTGCGTTTAGAGAATTCCTGATGTGCCAGTTGCTGGCCCATCGCTACCCTGAGATAGCCGTCTTCCATGTTTGGTTCCAACGACGACAAAAAAGCGCCGGCCGAGGCTGGCGAGAAAAAAGGCCTGTTCAGCTGGTTTCGCAAGAAACCGCAGCAACCTGTCGCCGAACAGCCTCAAACGCCTGAGCCACCAGCGCCCGAGGTGCAGCCAGCCGAGCCGGTAACGCCGCCGCCCGCCGCCGAGCAGCCGCGTGTCGAAGGACAGCCGCCTGCGCCGGTCGAGCCTATGCCTCCGGTAGTCGAAGCGCCTGCGCCAGAGCCAGTCGCCTCCACGCCAGTAGTGGCGCCCGAGCCTGAACCGGTCGCTTCCGAGCCGCTGGTCGCTCCGGTGCCCGAGCCCATCGCTTCCCTGCCTGTACAAGCAGCGCCGGTCGAGACTGCCCCGGTGGTCGAGCACGCAGCCCCTGTCAGCAACCTGGTGCTGCCGGTAGCCGAAGAGCCTGTGGCGCTGGTGCCGGACCTGCAGCCGAAGGCGCCACCGGTGATTCCGCAGCGTCCCGCACCAGAACCGGTGGCCGTGACGCCAGTCGTGGCCCCTGCGCCTGTGGAGCCGCAACCCGCTCCCGAGGTCGCTGCCCCGGTTGCCACCGAGCAGTCCAAGCCCGGTTTCTTCGCCCGCCTCAAGCAGGGCCTGTCGAAGACCAGCGCCAGCATCGGCGAGGGCATGGCCAGCCTGTTCCTGGGCAAGAAGGTCATCGATGACGACCTGCTCGACGAGATCGAAACCCGTCTGCTGACGGCCGACGTCGGCGTCGAAGCCACCTCGGCCATCGTTCAGAACCTGACCCAGAAGGTCGCCCGCAAGCAGCTGGCCGACGCCGACGCGCTGTACAAGTCGCTGCAGGAGGAACTGGCAGCCCTGCTGCGCCCTGTCGAGCAGCCGCTCAAGGTCCAGGCGCAGAACAAGCCCTACGTGATTCTGGTCGTCGGCGTGAACGGTGCCGGCAAGACCACCACCATCGGCAAGCTGGCCAAGAAGCTGCAACTGGAAGGCAAGAAGGTCATGCTGGCTGCCGGTGATACCTTCCGTGCCGCTGCCGTGGAGCAATTGCAGGTCTGGGGCGAGCGTAACCAGATCCCGGTGATTGCCCAGCACACCGGCGCCGATTCCGCCTCGGTGATCTTCGACGCGGTACAGGCTGCCAAAGCCCGTGGTATCGATGTGCTGATCGCCGACACCGCTGGCCGGCTGCACACCAAGGACAACCTGATGGAGGAGCTCAAGAAGGTCCGCCGGGTCATCGGCAAGCTCGATGCCGAGGCGCCCCACGAGGTGCTGCTGGTGCTCGACGCCGGTACCGGGCAGAACGCCATCAGCCAGGCCAAGTACTTCCACCAGAGCGTCGAGCTGACCGGCCTGGCGCTGACCAAGCTGGATGGCACTGCCAAAGGTGGGGTGATCTTCGCCCTGGCCAAGCAGTTCAAGCTGCCGATCCGCTTCATCGGGGTCGGTGAAGGCATCGACGACCTGCGCACATTCGAAGCCGAGCCGTTCGTCAAGGCTCTGTTCGCCGAGCGAGACTGACCATGATCCGATTCGAACAGGTTGCCAAGCGCTACCCCAACGGCCATGTCGGCTTGCACGAGCTGAGTTTCCGCGCGCGCCGGGGCGAGTTCCTGTTCGTCACCGGGCACTCGGGTGCGGGCAAGAGCACCTTGCTGCGCCTGTTGCTGGCCATGGAACGCCCGACCAGCGGCAAGCTGATGCTGGCCGGGCAGGACCTGGGTCAGATCAGCAATGCGCAGATCCCGTTCCTGCGTCGGCAGATTGGCGTGGTGTTCCAGAACCACCAGCTGCTGTTCGACCGCACCGTGTTCAACAACATCGCCCTGCCGCTGCAGATTCTCGGCTTGTCCAAGGCCGAGATCGCCAAACGCGTGGATTCGGCGCTGGAGCGGGTGTCGCTGGCCGACAAGGGCGAGCTGTTCCCGGCCGACCTGTCCACCGGCCAGCAGCAGCGGGTCGGTATTGCCCGCGCCATCGTTCACCAGCCGGCCTTGCTGCTGGCGGATGAGCCCACCGGTAACCTCGACCCGCGGCTGGCCGCGGAGATCATGGGCGTGTTCGAGGATATCAACCGCCTGGGCACCACGGTTCTGATCGCCAGTCACGACCTGGCACTGATTGCGCGCATGCGCCACCGCATGCTGACCCTGCAGCGCGGTCGTCTGATCGGCGATGGGGAGGCCGGGCAATGAGCACTACACGTACACCAAAGGTTTCCGAGCGCGTTGCGCCCAAGGCTGCCGACCCGCAGCCGGCGAGGAAGAAGGGCGGCGATCACGATGACGACGGCCCGGATTTCCGCACCCTGCTGCACGCCTGGCTGGAAAGCCATCGCGCCAGCCTGGCCGACAGCCTTCGACGGCTGGGCAAGCAGCCGATCGGCAGCTTCTTCACCTGCCTGGTGATGGCCGTGGCCCTGAGCATGCCCATGGGGCTGTCGCTGCTGCTGAAGAATATCGAGGTGCTGGGTGGCTCATGGCAACGCGCCGCACAGATTTCGCTGTACCTGAAGCTCGATGCAGGTAGCCAGCAGGGTGAAGCCCTGCGTGATGACATCAAGCGCATGCCGGGAGTCGCCGATGCCCAATACGTCAGCCCCGGGCAGGCCCTGCAAGAGTTCCAGCAGCAGTCCGGGCTGGGCGAGGCCCTGCGCGAACTGCCTGACAACCCGTTGCCCGGTGTGGTGGTGGTGACCCCGACCGAAGTCGATAAACCGGCCCTGGAAGCTCTCCGTCAACGTCTCTCGGAGCTGCCAAGGGTAGAGAATGCACAACTGGACCTGGTATGGGTCGAGCGGCTGGCGGCGATCCTCAAGCTGGGCGACCGTTTTGTCTTCGGCCTGGCGGTAATGCTGATTTCCGCGCTGCTGTTAGTAATCGGTAACACAATTCGTCTACATATCGAAAACCGCCGCATCGAGATCGAAGTGATCAAGCTGGTGGGTGGTACGGACAGCTACGTCCGCCGGCCTTTCCTGTACATGGGCGCCTTGTACGGCCTGGGTGCGGGGGTGCTGGCCTGGGCCATCCTGGCCTTTGGCCTGAACTGGCTCAACGAGGCCGTGATAGGGCTTTCCGGGCTGTATGGCAGTGACTTCGCCCTGGGCGGGGTGCCGGCGTCCGATGGTCTGTCGCTCTTGATCGGAGCGGTGCTGTTGGGGTATATCGGTGCATGGATCGCAGTCGCCCGCCACTTGAACGAGCTGGCGCCGCGATAGTTTTTACGTGCCAGCATTGACATTTCCTTCACGATGGAACTTGTACGCTCGTTCCGGGTCAATGTTGGCAGCGCTCACAAGGCGCGAGTTTTGTAAGTCGGAGGTTCTTGAATGACCACATCGTTGCAACCTGCCTATGCCCTGGTGCCCGGTGCAAACCTGGAAGCCTACGTGCACACGGTCAACAGCATCCCGCTGCTGTCTGTCGAGCAGGAGCGTGATCTGGCCGAGCGTCTCTACTATGAGCAGGATCTCGAGGCCGCTCGGCAAATGGTGATGGCCCACCTGCGGTTCGTTGTGCATATCGCCCGTAGCTATGCAGGGTACGGTCTGGCGCAGGCTGACCTGATCCAGGAAGGCAACGTCGGCCTGATGAAGGCGGTCAAGCGTTTCAACCCGGAGATGGGTGTGCGCCTGGTGTCCTTCGCCGTGCACTGGATCAAGGCAGAGATCCACGAATTCATCCTGCGCAACTGGCGCATCGTCAAGGTGGCCACCACCAAGGCCCAGCGCAAGCTGTTCTTCAACCTGCGCAGCCAGAAGAAGCGCCTGGCCTGGCTGAACAACGACGAAGTGCATCGTGTGGCGGAAAGCCTCGGCGTCGAGCCGCGTGAAGTGCGCGAGATGGAAAGCCGCCTGAGTGGCCAGGACATGGCCTTCGACCCGGCAGCCGAAGCGGATGACGACAGCGCCTTCCAGTCGCCAGCGCATTATCTGGAAGACCACCGCTACGATCCGGCTGTGCAGCTGGAGGATGCCGACTGGAGCGACAACTCCACCAGCAACCTGCACGAAGCACTGCAAGGCCTGGATGACCGTAGCCGCGATATCCTCTACCAGCGCTGGCTGGCGGAAGAAAAGGCCACGCTGCATGAGCTGGCTGACAAGTACAGCGTTTCGGCTGAGCGTATTCGCCAGTTGGAGAAGAATGCAATGAACAAGGTCAAGGCACTGATCACCGTCTGACCTGTCCTGCCTGCATCGAAAAGCCGCTGACCCGAGAGGGTGAGCGGCTTTTTTGTCGGGTTTACGGCCTGCGCGAGCTGTCCAGTTGCATCAGGTAGCTGGGCCCGCCGAGCTGGCTCATCTGCCGGCGAATCCAGCCCGCCCGGCTTGCCACATAGGCGCTGGGCCGGCTGGCACTCCATTTGATCGGGCTCGGTAGCACGGCGGCCAGTTGTGCGGCCTGCTGGCGGGTCAGTCGGCTGGCATCGACACCAAAGTGATAACGCGCCGCGGCCTGGGCGCCGAATACGCCTTTGCCCCACTCGGCGCTGTTCAGGTAAACCTCAAGAATCCGCTCCTTCGACCAGAACAGTTCGATCAGCCCCGTGAACCAGGCCTCCAGCCCCTTGCGGAACCAGCTGCGGCCCGACCACAGGAAGAGGTTCTTGGCTACCTGCTGGGTCAGGGTGCTGGCGCCACGAATGCTGCCGCCACGCTCGTTGTACGCCAGCGCCGCCTGGATGGCCGGAATGTCGAAGCCCCAATGGCTGGCAAACTTCTGGTCTTCACCGGCGATGACTGCCACCTTGAGTTCGTCGGAGATGTTCTCCCACGGCTCCCAGTCGCGTTGCAGGTCAATCGGCTCGCCACTCACCCACGATTGCACCTTGCGTTCGAGCATCAAGGCCGTGCCAGGCGGTGGTACCCAGCGAAACACCAGCACCAGCACGATGCTGCCGGCAGCGAACCAGAGCAGGGCGCGGGCGAGGCGGCGGAGAATGGATGACAGCATGGCGATGGCTTGGCCGGACCGGTGGAACGGGCCATTATACAGACCCGATACAAGGAGTCGTCCCATGCTTCGCAGCTTCCTCATGCTCGCTGCCTTCTTCGGCTTTACCGGCGTCGCCCTGGGCGCGTTCGCCGCACATGGCTTGAAGAACCGTCTGCCGGCTGATTACCTGGCCATTTTCCAAACGGGGGTGACCTATCAGCTGGTGCATGCCCTGGCGATCTTTGGTGTCGCCGTGCTTTCGGCGCACCTGCCGGGGCGCCTGGTCGGCTGGGCTGGCGGTCTGTTCGCCCTGGGGATCGTGCTGTTCTCCGGTAGCTTGTACCTGCTGACGCTCAGCGGCCTGGGCAAACTGGGCATCATCACCCCTTTCGGCGGCCTGTGCTTCCTTGCCGGTTGGCTGTGCCTGGGCCTGGCTGCCTGGCGGCTGGGCTGACCAAGCGGTCCACAATCGCGACTAATGGCGTGCAGCACCCTTGGGTTCGTGCGTGGATCGGCGCTAGAATGCGGGCCCCCAAAGAACAATGGTGGCCGTGCGCATGCGCATTCAACTGAACGGTGAACCTTACGAATTGCCCGCTGGCGAAAGCGTCGCGGCCCTGCTGGCCCGCCTGGAACTGACCGGGCGCCGGGTGGCGGTGGAACTCAACCTGGATATCGTGCCGCGTAGCCAGCACGACAGCACGCAGCTGAGCGAAGGCGACCAGGTCGAAGTGGTCCACGCCATTGGTGGCGGCTGAAACCGGGCCGGCGATTACCTGCAAGCCCAGCAATCTTTTCCCGAGGAACAACGATGAGCAACGTTCGTAGCGACAAGCCCTTCATCCTGGCCGGGCGCACTTTCCAGTCGCGCCTGCTGGTCGGCACCGGCAAGTACCGTGACATGGAAGAAACCCGCCTGGCCACCGAGGCTTCGGGTGCCGAGATCGTCACCGTGGCCGTGCGCCGGACCAACCTTGGCCAGAATGCGGGCGAGCCGAACCTGCTCGACGTGCTGTCGCCCGACAAATACACCATCCTGCCAAACACCGCAGGTTGTTTCGATGCTGTCGAGGCGGTGCGTACCTGCCGTCTGGCCCGCGAGTTGCTCGATGGCCACAAGTCCCACGAGTCGCGCACCCTGGTGAAGCTGGAAGTGCTGGCCGACCAGAAAACCCTGTTCCCCAACGTGATCGAAACCCTCAAGGCCGCCGAAGTGCTGGTCAAGGATGGCTTCGACGTGATGGTCTACACCAGCGACGATCCGATCATCGCCCGCCAGCTGGCCGAAGCCGGCTGCATCGCGGTGATGCCGCTGGCCGGTCTGATCGGCACTGGCCTGGGTATCTGCAACCCCTACAACCTGCAGATCATCCTTGAAGAATCGAAGGTGCCGGTGCTGGTTGACGCGGGTGTTGGTACGGCTTCCGACGCCACCATCGCCATGGAAATGGGCTGTGAAGCCGTGCTGATGAACTCCGCCATCGCCCACGCCCAGCAGCCTGTGCTGATGGCCGAGGCCATGAAGCACGCCATCCTCGCTGGCCGCATGGCCTACCTGGCCGGCCGCATGCCGAAAAAACTTTATGCCAGCGCCTCTTCGCCGCTGGATGGTCTGATCAAGTAAGAGCCCCTGATGACTGACTCGCAAGATACGCCGATTTCCACCGACGGCGACCAGCGCCCACACCGCCGCATCAAGAGCTTCGTGATGCGCGCCGGGCGCATGACTGAAGGCCAGCAACGCGGCCTCGACCAGGGCGGCCCGCAGTTCATCCTGCCGCTGGCCGACAGCCCGGTGGACTACGACCAGGTGTTCGGCCGTTCGGCGCCGCGTACCCTGGAAATCGGCTTCGGCATGGGCCATTCCCTGCTGGAAATGGCCGCTGCCGCGCCTGAACAGGACTTCATCGGTGTCGAAGTACACCGTCCGGGTGTCGGTGCGCTGCTGAACGGCGTGCTGACCCAAGGCCTGAAGAACCTGCGGGTGTATGACTGCGATGCGATCGAAGTGCTCAACCGCTGCGTGGCCGACAACAGCCTCGACCGCCTGATGCTGTTCTTCCCGGACCCATGGCACAAGGCGCGTCACCACAAGCGCCGCATCGTCCAGCTGGAGTTCGCCGAGCTGGTGCGCCGCAAGCTCAAGCCCGGTGGCGTGTTCCACATGGCGACCGACTGGGAGCCGTATGCCGAGTACATGCTGGAAGTGATGAGCGCCGCCCCGGGCTATCGCAACCGTGCTGAAGACGGCACCTACGTGCCACGCCCTGAAGAGCGCCCGATCACCAAGTTCGAACGCCGTGGCGAGCGGCTGGGGCATGGGGTGTGGGATTTGAAGTTCGAAAAGGTGGATTGATTGGCGGATTGAGCCTTTCGATACGCTGAGGCCTGTAGAAATGCAGGCGAAAAAAACCGCTCTGAGAAGAGCGGTTTTTTTATGGGAGCGACAGGACTGAGTATCCTTCGCTCCGGGGCTTCACCGAAAGCCGCCACACGGTCAGGGGATCATAGGCAGCCTGAGACGATGGGTCAATGATGAGACATATTCAGCGTGTCGGAGTGGTTAACAGCTTCGAACGCGTATCCCAAGTATCATTGCGCTGCTCCAGTGTGGATAATTTCGGTGATGGGCCGGGTAGGCGAAGAATTCTGCTTTCCGGCCCCTTCGACACGGCCTGAGAACCGTGCCGGTGAATTGTTCGAAGGGCCATTGACCTGGCCACTTCACCGAATGCTGTCACACGGTTTTCGAAGGCATCGAAGCGCCGGTTAGATGCTGGAAGATTGGCCCGCCAACACGGAGGCCAAGGCATATGAAGCGTTTGCTTGATGCGCTGAGCCGCGTCTGGAAGCTCATCCGGATCTTGACTGTGCTCAAGACTGCAAGAGACTTCATGCGCGACCACTTCGATGATGCCCAGTAAGGGCTAGTCAGGTGGTAGGGCTGCCCTGGTTCTCCGGGGCAGCTTTTAGCAGGCTCACCCGCGGCGATCAGCCACCACGCCAATCAACACCAGCACCACCAACAACACTGGCGCCAACGCATAGTTGTTGAACTGCCCCAATCCCTTCACCACCCACGGCGTGGCATAGATCAGCGCCGCACCGCTGCCGATCATCACCAGGGCAGCCATCACCGGCACCCGCAGCGCACCCGCCAGAGCCCCCAGGCGCTGGTCCACCCAGCCTTTGATGTCGGTGCCGAACAGCACCAGCAGGCAGCCTACCAGGGCCAGGGAAATCTCAGACAGATTGCTGCGGCTCCAGCGCGAAACCGTGGCGAGCAGATCAAGTACCAGATCCATGGGTCATCCTTAGGTCAAGAAATACTGCAGCAGGTCATTGAGGAACAGCTGGCCGCGTGGCGTGGCCACCAGTCGATCCGGTTCGACCTGCAAAAGGCCCTTTTGTTCGGCGGCGCGGCGGGCCTCGGCCAGCTGCGCCAGGGGCAGCCCGGTGCGCTGGGTGAACAGCTCGGCTTCCACGCCATCGGTGAGGCGCAGGGCGTTCATCAGGAACTCGAACGGCAGCTCATCCACCGGCAACAGCTTCTCGCCAGCCTTGAATGGCTTGGCCAGGTTCAGGTAGTCCTTGGGCAGGCGGGTCTTCCAGGTACGCAGGATGCGGCCATCGGCAAAGGTCAGCTTGCCGTGGGCACCGGCACCGATGCCGATGAAGTCACCAAAGCGCCAGTAGTTGAGGTTGTGCCGGGCAGCGCGGTCAGCCTGGGCATAGGCCGAAACTTCGTACTGTCTGAAACCGTTGGCCGCCATCAGCGCCTGGCCGGCCTCCTGAATATCCCAGAGGATGTCATCTTCAGGCAGCTCCGGCGGCTGGTTCCAGAACACCGTATTCGGCTCGACCGTCAGCTGGTACCACGACAGGTGCGTCGGCCCGAGGTCAATGGCCTGACGCAGGTCACCCAGCGCGTCGTCCAGCGACTGGTCAGGCAGGCCGTGCATCAGGTCCATGTTGAAGTTGTCGAAGCCGGCCGCGCGCGCCATGCCAGCGGCGCGGATCGCTTCGTCGCCGTTATGGATGCGGCCCAGCGCTTCGAGTTTGGCTGGCTGGAAGCTCTGTACGCCAATGGACAGGCGGTTGATACCGGTCTGCCGGTAGGCCTTGAACTTCTCTTGCTCGAAGGTACCTGGGTTGGCCTCGAGTGTGATCTCGATGTCTGCTGCGAACGGGATGCGTTGCTCCACGCCACGCAGCAGGCGCCCCAGGGACTTGGCACTGAACAAGCTCGGGGTACCGCCGCCGAAGAAGATCGAGGACAGGGTCCGGCCCTGCACCGCAGCCAGTTCCAGGTCGAGGTCGGTCAACAAGGCGTCGACGTAAGCCTCTTCCGGCAGATCAGGCCCGGCGGCATGGGAGTTGAAGTCACAGTAAGGGCATTTGCGCACACACCACGGGATGTGGATGTACAGTGCCAGCGGTGACAGGCTGGTGAGCACCACCGTGCTGGCTTCGGACAGCGATGCGATCATGCCAGGCCCAGACGTTGACGCAGCAGGGCCATGGCGCGGGCGCGGTGGCTGAGCTGGTTCTTATCCGCAGGCGCGAGGTCTGCGCTGGAGCACTTGCGCTCCGGGACCCAGAACAGCGGGTCGTAACCGAAGCCATGCTCGCCGCTGGCCTCGAACAGGATGCTGCCGTGCCACAGGCCTTCGCAAAGGATCGGCAGCGGGTCATCGGCATGGCGCACCAGCGCCAGCACGCAGACGAACTGGGCACCGCGCTGCTCTGGCGGCACGTCCTTCAAGGCTTCGAGCAGCTTGGCGTTGTTCGCCGCATCACCTTTGCCGTCGGCATAGCGCGCCGAGTAGATGCCTGGCGCGCCGCCGAGGAAGTCAACTGCCAGGCCGGAATCGTCGGCCAGCGCCGGCAGGCCGGAGATGCGCGCAGCGTTGCGGGCCTTGAGGATGGCGTTCTCGACGAATGACAGGCCGGTCTCTTCAGGTTCTACCTGGCTGAACTCACCGATCGAGCGCAGCTGCACGGCCTGGCCGAGCATGGCCTGGAGTTCCTTGAGTTTGCCGGCGTTGTGGCTGGCCAATACGAGTTGCTGGAAATTCATCATTCGCCTGGGAACACTTCCTGGTTGAAACTGAGTTGATGGCTGACCCCGCCGGTTTCGACAGTCAGCTCGAAGGTCAGGGTCTCGGCCTGCTCGATCTTGAACTGGGCGATGTAATACACCGCACCCTGGTCGGTTATCTGCTTGAACGACAGCGGGCTGGTGCGCCCGGTCAGGTCCTTCACCTTGCCGCTGACCACCGCCATGGCGGGCTTGTCGGCCTTGAGCACAGCGATGTTGAGCACGCCTTGGTTCTTGCTCCGGTTGAGCCCGGTGGCAGCGGCGATGTCCGGTTGCAACAGGCTTGAGGTGAAGGCGCTGTAGTGCACCGTCACGTCGCCGAAGACTTCCTTGCGCTCAGGTCGGGCGGCATCGGCCGCCATCACTGGCAGTGCCAGGCACAGGCTGATCAGGAACAGGGCTAGGCGACGCATGGTGCGAGTCCTCCGGTGGGCGTCAGACCGCCAGTTGATGCTCCTGCAGGCCCGGGCTGCTGACGCGATAGATGCCGATTTCACCTAGAAGATTAGGCCAAAGCCGCCCGCCCCACCCGTTACGGTGCAAGTGGTCGACGGCCAGGCGGTCAAGGACCTTGGCGCGGCGCTCATGGCACAGCTCTTCGAAGTCGGCGAAGGTGCAGAAGTGGATGTTCGGCGTGTTGTACCAGGTGTACGGCATGAAGTCCGAGACCGGCATGCGCCCCTTGGTGGCCAGGTACCAGCGGCAGCGCCAGTGGCCGAAGTTGGGGAACGTGATGATGCACTGGCGGCCCACCCGCAGCATCTCGTCGAGGATGCGGTCCGGGTACTCCACGGCCTGCAGGGCCTGGGTCATGATTACCACGTCGAAGCTGTTGCTGGCAAAGTTGCCCAGGCCCTTGTCGAGGTCCTGTTCGATGACGTTGACGCCCCTGGCCACGCAGGCAGCGATGTTGTCGGGGTCGATCTCCAGGCCATAGCCGGTGACCTGCTTGCGGTCACGCAGCGAGGCCAGCAGCTCGCCACTGCCGCAGCCCAGGTCGAGTACCCGGCTGCCGGCGGGAATCCAGTCGTGGATGATTTCCAGATCGGCTCTCATGCTGTCCTCAGATGACGATGCGGTTCATGTAGTTCGCGAAACCCTGCATGTAGCGAGGCGTGGGTATCAGGAAGGCATCGTGGCCGTAAGGCGAATCGATCTCCAGATAACAGACGTTCTTGCGGGCCGCCATCAGCGCGTCGACGATCTCCCGCGAGCGGGCCGGCGAGAAGCGCCAGTCGGTGGTGAACGACATGATGCAGTAATCCGCCTTGACGTGGGCCAGGGTCGCCGCCAGGTCGCCGCCATTGGCAGCGGCCGGGTCGAAGTAGTCCAGGGCCTTGGTCATCAGCAGGTAGGTGTTGGCGTCGAAGCGGCCGGAAAACTCCTCGCCCTGATAGCGCAGGTAGCTTTCGACCTGGAATTCGACACTGTGGAAGTCGTAGTTGAGCTTGTCGCTCTTCAGCTCGCGGCCGAATTTCTCACCCATCGAGTCGTCGGACAGGTACGTGATGTGGCCGACCATGCGTGCCAGCATCAGGCCGCGCTTGGGGATCACGCCCTGGTCCTGGAACGAGCCGCCGTGGAACTCAGGGTCGGTAAGGATGGCCTGGCGTGCCACTTCGTTGAAGGCGATGTTCTGCGCCGACAGTTTGGGGGCCGAGGCGATATCCACACAGTGGCGCACGCGATCAGGGTAGGTGATGGTCCATTGCAGGGCCTGCATGCCCCCCAGGCTGCCACCCACGATGGCCGCCCACTGCTGGATGCCCAGGCGGTCAGCCAGGCGCGCCTGGCTATGCACCCAGTCTTCAACGGTCAGTACCGGGAACTCGGCGCCATAAGGCTTGCCGGTGGCCGGATTGACGCTGCTCGGGCCGGTGCTGCCATTGCAGCCGCCGAGGTTGTTCAGGCTGACCACGAAGAAGCGGTTGGTGTCGATCGGCTTGCCGGGGCCGATGCAGCTGTCCCACCAGCCCGGCTTGCGGTCGGTGGTGGCATGGTAGCCTGCGGCATGGTGATGGCCGGACAGGGCATGGCAGATCAGCACGGCATTGCTCGCGCTGGCATTCAGGGTGCCATAGGTCTCGTAGACCAGCTCGTAGCTGTTCAGCGAACGGCCGCAGGCCAAGGCCAGCGGTTCATCGAAGCTGGCAATTTGCGGTGTAACCAGACCGACGGAATCTTCGGGAAGGACAGTGGACATCGACCCTGCTCACGCTTGACGGAGGCGTAAGTCTAAAGAGCACTCCCCCCAGCGGCAAGCGAAGGCTTGCCACGGGAGGTCAGCAGCAGTGCCTGCGGCTCAGATCATCCGCCACAGTTCCTGTGGCATGCCGGCATAGGCGGCCAGTGGCGGCATGACGAATGACTGGATCACCTGGATCGCCAGGAAGGCGAAGATCGGCGAGATGTCCATGCCACCCAGGTTGGGCACGATACGGCGGAACGGTGCCAGCACCGGTTCGCTGATCTGCCAGGCAAGCTCCGCAGCCGGGTTGTGGCTGTTCGGTGCGACCCAGGACACGATCACCATGACGATCATCGCCACCCAGAAGATTTTCAGGAACAGCGAGGTGATACCGATGATGGCCCACATCAGCAGGTGCAGCACGTCGCCGAAGGTGCCGTAGGTGACCATCAGCACGAAACCCATCAGCAGCGCCTGGATGACGATCGCCAGCAGCAGTGACGAGGTATCGAGGCCGCCGATGCTCGGAATGACCCGGCGGATCGGCTTGAGCAGCGGCTGGGTCGCGCGCACGGCGAACTGGCTCAGCGGGTTGTAGAAGTTGGCCTTGACCAGTTGCAGCACGAAGCGCAGCAGGACGATCACCAGGTACAGGCTGACCAGGGTTTGCACCACGAAGATCGCGGCGCCGGACAGTGCATTCATCAACAGCTCCTTATTTGCCCAGTTGTTCGGCCAGCTCGGCGGAACGCTTCGACGCCGCTTGCAGCGCCTGCTCGACGATGGCTTCGAAGCCATTGCCCTGGAATGACTTGATCGCCGCCTCGGTGGTGCCGGCTGGCGAGGTGACGCGGCGGCGCAGCTCAGCGGCGTCAACGTCGCTGGCCACGGCCATGCGCGCGGCGCCCAGGGCAGTTTGCAGGGTCAGTTGCGAGGCGGTTTCGCGTGGCAGGCCCAGTTTTTCGCCAGCAGCGGTCATCGCTTCGATCAGCAGGAAGAAGTAGGCCGGGCCGCTGCCGGAGACCGCAGTGACGGCGTCCAGTTGTTGCTCTTGCTCGAGCCACAGGGCGGTACCGACTGCCGAGAGCAGCTGTTCGGCCTGCTGGCGTTGTTCGGCGGACACTTCAGCGGTGGCGTACAGGCCACTGACACCCTGGCGCAGCAGCGCTGGCGTGTTGGGCATGCAGCGCACCACCTGACGGGCGCCGAGCCAGGTCTGCAAGCTGGCGCAGGTGATGCCGGCGGCGATCGAGACGATCAGCTGGCCAGCAGCCAGGTCAGGCTTCAGTGACTCGCACACGGCCTTCATGACTTGCGGTTTAACCGCCAGCACGACCACGTCGGCACCGGCAATCGCCTGGGCGTTGTTTTCGAAAGCTTCGATGCCGTGCTCGGCCTGGATGCGGGTGCGGGTTTCGGCGCCGGGGTCGCTGGCACGGATCTGCGCCGCGTCCATGCCCTGGGCACGCAGGCCGCCGATCAGGCTGGCGGCCATGTTGCCGGCGCCGATAAAGGCAATACGTGTCTTGCTCATGTCAGGTCCTTGAAGGAAAGAGTGAGTAAAGCATGGAATCAGACGGGGCCGTAATGGCGTGCGCCGAACAGGGCGGTACCGATACGTACCCAGGTCGCTCCCTGGGCGATGGCCGCTTCCAGGTCGTGGCTCATGCCCATCGACAGGGTGTCGAGGCCAAGGCCCAGGCTGGCCTGTAGGTGTTTCAGGGTGGCGAAGGCGGCCTCCTGGGCGGCACGGTCTTCGGTCGGCTCAGGGATCGCCATCAGCCCGCGCAGGCACAGGTTTGGCAGTGCCGCCACGTCCTTGGCCAATGCTGGCAGATCGGCCGGGGCGCAACCGGATTTGCTGTCTTCGCCGCTGACGTTCACCTGCAGGCAGATGTTCAGCGGTGGCAGGCCCGCAGGGCGCTGTTCGGACAGGCGTTGGGCGATCTTCAGGCGGTCCACGGAGTGTACCCAGTCGAAATGTTCGGCAATGGCTTTGGTCTTGTTCGACTGAATGGGGCCGATGAAGTGCCAGATCAAGGGCAGGTCACCCAGTTCTTGCTGCTTGGCCAGGGCTTCCTGCAGGTAGTTTTCACCCACATCACGCACACCGGCAGCGTAGATTTCGCGTATCGCGCTGGCTGGTTTGGTCTTGCTTACGGCCAGCAGCCGGACGCTGGCCGGATCACGTCCGGCAGCCTGGGCGGCGTTGTGGATGCGCGCGGCGAGGGCGGAAAGGTTGTCTGCTATGGTGGACATGGATCGATGCCGTCGGCTCTGTAGATCTTCGGCATTCTACCTGCTTGATGGCTATTGGGGAGTCTCATGGACGCGACCGACCTGTTGGCCCGGGCCGTGGATGCAGGCGCGAGCGACCTGCATCTGGCGGCGGGCGAGATACCGATGCTGCGCGTGGATGGCGAGCTGCGCCGCATGGCGCTGCCGAGCGTGACCTGCGCCGCAATGAACGACGCGCTGTCAGCGCTGCTTGACGAGGGCCAGTGCAGGCAATGGTTGCAGGGCGATGAACTGGATCTGGCCCTGGAGTTGGCATCCGTGGGGCGTTTTCGTCTCAGTCTGTTTCGACAGATGAACGGCCTGGCTGCCACGTTTCGTCTGATTCCGAAACGTATTGCCAGTGTCGATGAACTAGAACTTGAAGAAGTGTTTCAAGCCGTTGCTCAGCATCAGGATGGCCTGGTGCTGGTAGGCGGCCCGACCGGTAGTGGCAAGTCGAGTACCCTGGCGGCTCTGATCGACCGGCTTAATCGTGAGCGGGCACTGCACATCATCACGCTCGAAGACCCTGTCGAGGTTGTCCACAGCAGCCAGCGCAGCCTGGTCAACCAGCGCGAGATCGGCCGGCATTGTCGTGACTTCGCTCAGGGGCTGCGCAGCGCCCTGCGTCAGGACCCGGATGTGATCATGATCGGCGAACTGCGCGATCTGGAAACCGTCCGCCTGGCGTTGCGCGCAGCGGAGACGGGGCATCTGGTGCTGGCAACGGTGCATACGCGGTCGGCGGCAAGCAGCATTGACCGGCTGGTGGAGGTGTTCGCGGCAGAAGAGAAGCCCTTGGTGCGGGCGATGCTGTCGGAGTCGCTGAGGTTGGTGGTGGCGCAGGTGCTGGTCAAACGTGGGGGCGGCGGCCGAGTGGCCGCGCGTGAAGTGCTGGTGGCGACACCTGCGGTGCGCAATCTGCTGCGCGAGGGCAGGATGGCACAGTTGTATTCGGTGATGCAGACCGGGGCGGCAGAAGGAATGCGGACGATGGAGGGGGCGATGCGGGGGCTGAGGGAGAAGGGGCTGATCAGCGATCTTTAGCACCTGTTCCGGCTTCTTCGTGGGTCAACCCGCGAAGAAGCCGGAACAGGCAGGCGCCGACAGGATCAGCGCTTGGCCAGGCTCAGCTGTTGCTGCTCTTTCGGCAGTACCCGCTTGGCAACCACATAATGCTGTTGCCAGTACGGCTTGCTCAGGCTGTCGATGCTCACCCGCTTGCCCGTGCGCGGCGCATGGATGAAGCGGTCGTTGCCCAGGTAGATGGCAACGTGGTTGACCCGGCGGCTCTTGATGTTGAAGAAGATCAGGTCGCCTGGCTTGAGCTCGCTCTTGGCGACTTTTACCCCGTGGCCCTGGGCCATGGCGTTGGATGTACGCGGCAGGTCGACGTCTGCCACGTCGTTGAAGGCGTACTTGACCAGCCCGCTGCAGTCGAACCCTTTTTTCGGGTTGCTGCCGCCCCAAACATAAGGGGTACCGAGCACGTTGACCGCACGGCTGAGCACATCGCTGCTCTGCTTCGGCGACATCGCTGCAACGGCAGGCAGGTTGTGGCCCTTGCCCGAATAGTTCGAGCGGGCATGCAGCGTGCTCTGCTTGGCGGGCGCGTGTCTCACCGAGGCATTGCTGGTATAGCCGGTGAAACCGTTGGGAAGACGTTGCTCACGATTGGTGGCGTGGGCGGCCAGGGGCAATAATAGGCAGAGGGTCAGCCATGTCTTGAATAAAGGCGGCATAGATGAAGCTCTTGTGAATGTTATGTGTTTGGCGCGCAACTTTATAACAGCTTTTTGCTCCTTTTCAGGGCCGTTGGTCGATTGTCATGCTGCCGTACGTCGGCCTGCGACGGAAAAGTCACATTTTTATTTAGAAAATTTTCGGATAACCCACGAGGGCTATGAATGAACAGTTATCAACAGGGGACGCCGTATCACGACACCCACAGCAAGGTCATTGGCTACCTGCTGTGGATCTTCGGCTTCACCGGCTCGCACCGCTTCTACTACGGCAAGCCGATCACCGGGACGATCTGGTTCTTCACGCTGGGGCTGCTCGGCATTGGCTGGCTGATCGACCTGTTCCTGATCCCGTCGATGGACCGTGAGGCGGACATGCGCTTCCAGTCCGGGCGCATCGACTACAACATCGCCTGGATCCTGCTGACCTTCCTCGGCATCTTTGGCGCGCACCGCCTGTACCAGGGCAAGTGGATCTCGGCGATCATCTACTTCTTCACCGGCGGCCTGTTCCTGGTGGGTGTGCTGTATGACTTCTGGACCTTGAACAGCCAGATTTCCGAAGCCAACGCTCGCAGTCGCCAAGGCAACGGCCACTGACAAAAAAGGCCTTGTCGCGCTGTGCGGCAAGGCCTTTTTCATTACTGGCGGGTCTGTCGCTGCTGCAGCAGCAGGTTGCTGAACCCCGCCCCCGCCAACTGCTTCTGCGCCACGGTCAGCTGCTCGCGGTTGCTGAATGGCCCGACCAGCACGCGGTACCAGGTTTCTTCCTTGACGGTACCCGACTCGACCTTGACCACCTGGCCGAGCAGGATGATCTGCGCGCGGACCTTGTCGGCATCGGCCTGCTTGCGGAACGAACCGGCCTGCAGGAAGTACTGCGTGGTCGCTGCCGGCTTGATCACCGGAGGGGCGGGTGGCGGAGTCTGGCCCAACAGCGCGGCCTGGGCACGAGCGGTGTCGATTTTTGCCGCTTCGGCTGGCGTGACCGGGGTCACTGGCTGCGCAGGCACCGGCGGGGTCTTTTCCGGCACGGCCTCAGGCGGCACGATTACTTCGGATTCCGGCAGCAGGGTGTAGAAGTCGTATTTCGGCTTCACCGGCGCTTGTGGCGTTGCAGGGGTGGCCGACTTGCTGGCTTCGGCCACCTTCTCTGGCTTCTGCTGCTCGGGCTTGGTGCGCTTGATGTCACCGCCACCGGGCTCGAGTTTCATCAAGAAAACGATGAATGCACCGACTGTCAGGCCGACCGCCAGCCATACCCAACCGGGGATCGGCTGCTTGGCGGGGGCCGTCTGACGGCTGGCGCCGCGTTTGGGGGCAGGTTTTTTCTTGGCAGCCAACTTACATGCGCTCCAGGGTTTCCAGGCCGAGCAGTTCCAGACCTTGCTTGAGGGTGCGACCGGTCAGCGCAGCCAGGCGCAGGCGGCTTTGCTGCTGTTCCGCGGTCTCGGCGGCGAGGATCGGGCAGTTTTCATAGAAGCTCGAGAACAGGCCGGCGAGGTCGTACAGGTAACTGCACAGCACGTGCGGGGTACCCTTGTCGGCGACGCTGTTGAGGATCTCGCCGAACTGGGCCAGGCGCGCAGCCAGGTCTTGCTCATGAGCGGCCTGCAGCACGATGTTGCCGTCAACCTCGTCGAAGCCCTTGCCCAGCTTGCGGAATACGCCGGCCACACGGGTGTAGGCATACAGCAGGTAAGGCGCAGTGTTGCCTTCGAAGTTGAGCATCAGTTCGAAGTTGAAGCTGTAGTCGCTGGTGCGGTGCTTGGACAGGTCGGCGTATTTCACCGCACCGATACCTACCACTTCACCGATGTGCCGCAGTTCGTCTTCGGCCAGGCTCGGGTTCTTTTCCTTGACCAGGGCGTAGGCGCGCTCCTTGGCCTCGGTGAGCAGGTCAATCAGCTTCACGGTGCCGCCGTCGCGGGTCTTGAATGGGCGGCCATCGGCGCCGTTCATGGTGCCGAAGCCCATGTGCTCCATCTGCATCGGGTGGCCGACGAAGCCGGCGCGGCGGGCAACTTCGAACACCTGGTTGAAGTGCAAGGCCTGGCGCTGGTCGACGAAGTACAGGGCGCGGTCGGCCTTGAGCACGTTGCTGCGGTAGCGCACGGCAGCCAGGTCGGTGGTGGCGTACAGGTAGCCGCCATCAGCCTTCTGCACGATCACGGGCAGAGGCTCGCCTTCGCTGTTCTTGAATTCCTCGAGGAATACGCACTGCGCGCCTTGGTCCTCGACCAGCAGGCCCTTGGCCTTGAGGTCGGAAACCACATTGGCCAGGTCGGCGTTGTAGGCGCTTTCGCCCATCACGTCGGCCATGGTCAGCTTGACGTTGAGCAGCTCGTAGGTCTTCTGGCAGTGCGACAGCGAAATGTCCTTGAAGCGCGTCCACAGGGCCATGCATTCCGGGTCGCCGGCCTGCAGCTTGACCACCAGGCCACGGGCACGGGTGGCGAACGCTTCGGATTCGTCGAAGCGCTTCTTGGCGGCGCGGTAGAAGTTTTCCAGGTCCGACAGCTCGTCGCTGGTGATCGGGTTTTCTTCCAGGTAGGCCAGCAACATGCCGAACTGGGTACCCCAGTCGCCTACGTGGTTCTGGCGGATCACCTCGTCGCCGAGGAATTCCAGCACGCGGGCGACGCTGTCACCGATGATGGTCGAGCGCAGGTGGCCGACGTGCATTTCCTTGGCCAGGTTCGGTGCCGACATGTCGATCACCACCTTCTGCTTGGGCCCGGCCTTGCGTGCGCCCAGGTGGGCGTCGGCGAGGGCGGCATCCAGGCGGTTGGCCAGGGCATCGGTGTTCTGGAAGAAGTTCAGGAAGCCTGGGCCGGCGATTTCGACCTTGCTGATGTCGGCGCTCGCCGGCAGGGCATTGATCAGCTTTTCGGCCAGGTCGCGCGGCTTCATGCCGGCCGGCTTGGCCAGCATCATGGCGATGTTGCTGGCGAAATCGCCGTGGGTCTTGTCCCGGGCGTTTTCCACCTGGATCGCCGGCGACAGCCCTTCAGGCAGCACACCGTCGGTGACGAGTTGGGTGAGGGCTTGCTGGATCAGCTGGCGAATGGTGTCTTTCATGGGGATCTCTTTTCGACCGCAAGCGCGGTGGAGCGCCTGGATGCGCAGGTGGAAAAACTGGGCATTATCCGTTGCCAGGGGCGGGTTGCCAACCTTTGGGGCCGAAGCTTAATAAAGGTCAACCGGGTCGACATCCAGAGACCAGCGTACCTGGCGCCCGCTCGGCAGTTGCTCCAACACTAGCAACCAGGCACTGATCAGTCGATGCAAGGGGGCTCGGGTGTTGGCCTGAATCAATAATTGCGCCCTGAAGCGTCCGGCGCGCCGCTCCATGGGTGCAGGCACCGGCCCCAGCAGTTCGATACCGGGCAGGCGCTGTTCGGCGACCAGGCGCTCGGCAGCGGCGCAGGCTTCGTCGAGGAAGCCTTCGGCCTGGCCGGGCTTGTGCGCTTCGGCGCGCAGCAGGGCCAGGTGGGAGAATGGCGGCAGTCCGGCGTTGCGGCGTTCGTCCAGGGCCTGCTCGGCGAAGGCGAAGTAACCTTGCTCGGTCAGTTGCACCAGCAGCGGATGGTCGGCCAGGTGGGTCTGGATGATCACCTTGCCAGGTTCTTCAGCGCGCCCGGCTCGCCCGGCAACCTGGACGATCAGCTGGGCCATGCGCTCGCTGGCGCGGAAATCCCCCGAGAACAGCCCGCCATCGGCGTCGAGAATGGCGACCAGTGTCACCCGCGGGAAGTGGTGACCCTTGGCCAGCATCTGGGTGCCGACCAAGATGCTTGGCTGGCCTCGCTGAATGGTGCTGAACAAATGCTGCATGGCGTCCTTGCGCGCCGTGCTGTCGCGGTCAACGCGCAGGATCGGGTAGTCCGGGAACAACACGTTCAGTCGCTCTTCGGCGCGTTCGGTGCCGGCGCCTACCGGCCGCAGGTCGACATGGTTGCACTGCGGGCACTGCTGCGGCAGGCGCTCGTCGTAGCCGCAGTGGTGGCAACGCAGCACGCCAGAGCGCTGGTGCACGGTCATGCGGGCATCGCAGCGTGGGCATTCGGACAGCCAGCCGCAGTCATGGCACAGCAAGGTCGGTGCGAAGCCACGACGGTTGAGGAATACCAGGACTTGCTGGCCGGCTTCCAGGGTCTGGCGAATGGCCTGCTGCAACGGGCCGCTGATACCGCTGTCCAGCGGCAGGCTTTTCACATCCAGGCGCAGCATGCGCGGTGGGCGTGCGCCGCCCGCGCGCTGGTTCATGCGCAGCAGGCGATAGCGGCCGGTGAGCGCGTTGTGCAGGGTCTCCAGCGACGGCGTGGCGGAGCCGAGCAGGATCGGGATGTTTTCCTGATGGGCGCGCACCAGCGCGAGGTCGCGGGCGTGGTAGCGCAGGCCTTCCTGTTGCTTGTAGGACCCATCGTGCTCTTCGTCGATGATGATCAGGCCGGGGTTCTTCATTGGCGTGAACAGCGCCGAACGGGTGCCGATGATGATGTCGGCCTCGCCGTCGCGGGCAGCCAGCCAGGCATCGAGGCGCTCGCGATCGCTCACGGCCGAATGCAGCAGGGCGATGCGGGCGTTGAAACGCTGCTCGAAGCGCGCCAGGGTCTGCGGGCCGAGATTGATCTCCGGGATCAGCACCAGCGCCTGCTTGCCGGCTTCGAGGGTTTCACGAATCAGTTGCAGGTACACCTCGGTCTTGCCGCTGCCGGTGACGCCGGCCAGCAGGAAGGCGCCGAAGCCGCCAAAACCCTCGCGCACCGCGTCGAAGGCTTGGCGCTGTTCTTCATTGAGTGGCAGTTCCGGCTGCGCCAGCCAGTGCTCGTGGCGGTGCGCCGGCAGGTGGCGGCGTACTTCGACCTGAACCAGCGCCTTGGCCAGCAGCAGGTCAAGGCTGTCCTTGTTCAGGTTGAGCTTGCCCAGCAGGCTGTGCGCTACGCCGTGGGGGTGCTGGGCCAGGGTCTTGAGGGCGTCGCGCTGGCGCGGGGCGCGGGCGATGCGCGGGTCCTCCAGGCGTGCGCCGGGTGCCACGTGCCAGAAGCGCTCCTGGCGCATCTCGGCAGGTTCGCCCTGGCGCAGCAGCGTGGGCAGGGCCCAGCTCAAGGTATCGCCCAGGCTGTGCTGGTAGTACTGGGCAGTCCACAGGCACAACTTGAACAGCGATGCCGGGATCGGCGAGACCGGGTCGAGCAAGGCACTGGCAGGCTTGAGTTTCTCGGCGGGCACCTCGCTGTGCTCGCACACTTCCACCAGTACGCCAATCATTTCGCGGCGCCCGAAGGGCACGCGGATGCGCATGCCCGGGGTCAACACCTGGCGCGCCATGCTCGCTGGCGCCCGGTAATCGAACAGGCGGCGCAACGGGGAGGGCAGGGCAAGGCGCAGGATGACGTCGGACACGCGTAAGGTCTCAGAGGGTGTTTCAAAGACTGGCGAGCCTAGCAGACGACGGTCGGTGCAAGCGACAACTTGCGTTGGCGCGATGCTCTGGTATTATTCGCCGCCTAATTACGTGCGGTATTCAACAATAGGTGTTGGGTGGCGGCACGCAGCTCGAGGAAGTGACCATGAAAGAAGGTATCCACCCGAACTACGAAGTAGTTGCAGTCACCTGCAGCTGCGGTAACAAGTTCGAAACTCGTTCGACCCTGGGCAACACCCTGGCGATCGACGTTTGCAACCTGTGCCACCCGTTCTACACCGGTAAGCAGAAAGTCCTGGACACCGGTGGTCGCGTACAGAAGTTCGCCGATCGCTTCGGTATGTTCGGTACCAAGAAGTAATCATGCGCATGGCGAATCCTTCGGGCTTCGCGTTGTTGCTGAAAAAGGCGCCCCTCGTGGGCGCCTTTTTTGTGGGCGCAATCTGGCAGCTACCGGCCCTGGCGTTCTGCCCGGTGCCAGACAAGCCACAGCAGGTGGCGGTGCGCCGGGTGGTGGATGGCGACACGTTGCGCCTGACCGACGGTCGCAGTGTCCGCATGATCGGCATCAATGCCCCGGAAATCGGGCGCAGGGGGCGCACCAGTGAACCTTATGCCGAGGCTGCCAGGCAGCGACTGCAAGCGTTGGTCAAAGCCAGTGACGGTCGTGTCGGGCTGGTGCCCGGTATCGAGGGCAAGGACAAGTATGGGCGCACCCTGGCGCACATCTATGGCCGTAATGGCGACAATCTGGAGGCACGGCTGCTCAGCGAAGGCCTTGGCTATCACGTAGCGGTTGCGCCCAATGTGCGCCTGGCAGGTTGCCAGCAAGCAGCCGAGCGGGTGGCGCGCCAGGCGCGGGTCGGGCTGTGGCGCAGCTCGCCAGTGCGCCGCGCTGCCGATGTGCGGCAATCCGGGTTTGCCGTTGTCAGCGGCACCGTCCGTAGCATCGAGCGCAATCGTGGTGGCATCTGGCTCGAACTGGACAATGCCGTTGTGCTGCAGATCCCCGCTCGTCTGCAACGCACCTTCCCCGCCAGCTTCTTCACTAATCTCAAAGGACGCCAGGTCGAGGCGCGCGGCTGGGTGCTGGATCGTTCCCGCAAGGGAAGGCTCAAGCCGGGGCAGCGACGCTGGGTATTGCCGTTGACCGATCCCGGGATGCTGGAGCGCACTTCAGGCTGAAAAGATGTAGACATTTCGCTATCAGATTGTACACACTGTGAGCCGAATGCCCCCGTGCGTGATAGCTTAAAGTCGTAGGCCAAAGGCCTTGACACAAGTGACTGACCAGTCTTGTGGCTCCCCGGCTCTTTGCGTATCCTCGGCGGTCCGTCAGAACAGTAAATAGCGGAATGCCCACCATGTCAGACCTGAAAACCGCCGCTCTCGAATACCACGCTCAACCTCGTCCGGGGAAACTGAGCGTCGAGCTCTCCAAGCCCACCGCCACCGCCCGCGATCTCGCCCTGGCCTACAGCCCAGGCGTTGCAGAGCCCGTGCGCGAAATCGGCCGTGATCCTGAGCTGGCCTACAAATACACTGGCAAGGGCAACCTGGTCGCTGTGATTTCCGATGGCACCGCCATCCTCGGTCTGGGTGACCTCGGCCCACTGGCCTCCAAGCCAGTGATGGAAGGCAAGGGTGTTCTGTTCAAGCGTTTCGCCGGTATCGACGTGTTCGACATCGAAGTCGAGTCGGAAAGCCCACAGGCTTTCATCGACACCGTTCGCCGCATCTCCATTACCTTCGGTGGCATCAACCTCGAAGACATCAAGGCCCCAGAGTGCTTCGAAATCGAACGCACGCTGATCGAGCAGTGCGACATTCCGGTGTTCCACGATGACCAGCACGGCACCGCGATCGTCACCGCGGCCGGCATGATCAACGCCCTGGAAATCGCCGGCAAGAAGCTGGAAGACGCCAAGATCGTCTGCCTCGGTGCCGGCGCTGCCGCCATCTCCTGCATGAAGCTGCTGGTCAGCATGGGTGCCAAGGTCGAGAACATCTTCATGATCGACCGCAGCGGCGTGATCCACGCTGGCCGCGACGACCTGAACCAGTACAAGGCCCAGTTCGCCCACGCGACCGACAAGCGCACCCTGGCCGATGCCCTGGACGGTGCTGACGTGTTCGTAGGCCTGTCCGGCCCGAACCTGCTGAGCCCGGAAGGCCTGAAGTCGATGGCTGCCAACCCGATCGTGTTCGCCTGCTCGAACCCGGACCCGGAAATCTCCCCAGAGCTGGCTCACGCCACTCGCAGCGACGTGATCATGGCGACCGGTCGTTCCGACTACCCGAACCAGGTCAACAACGTACTGGGCTTCCCGTTCATCTTCCGTGGTGCCCTGGACGTTCGCGCCAAGCGCATCAACGAAGAAATGAAGATCGCTGCCGCCATTGCGCTGAAAGACCTGGCCAAGCTGCCAGTGCCGAAAGAAGTCTGCGAAGCCTACGGTGTTGAAGGCCTGGAGTTCGGCCGTGAGTACATCATTCCGAAGCCACTGGACGCTCGTCTGATTACCGTCGTTTCCGACGCTGTGGCCAAGGCTGCCATCGAGTCCGGCGTAGCTACCCTGCCGTATCCGAAGCACTACCCGCTGACCAGCGTGGATGAAGTGTTCAACGGCTGATAGCCGCTGTAGCGCCCAAAAAAAGCCCCGGTTCGTAAGAGCCGGGGTTTTTTTGTGTCTTCTGGCTGCAGGCTTGCTGTTGCCTTAGAACAGATCCATCGGCGCTGCTTCGTCCGCTGGGAGCGGGCTGCCCGGCGCCGTGCCGTTGCCCAGCTCATCCACCGACGGCGGTGAATCCTCGGCCTTGAACAGTTCGAAGTAGGCATCTGGCGTGCTTGGCGAAGCTGCACGGCCGCTGACCGGGTCGACTCGCAGGCTGAGGATGCCTTCCGGTTCCGCTGGTGCATGGCTCGGCTTGTCCTTCAGTGCCGCACCCATGAAGCTCATCCAGATTGGCAAGGCTGCCGTACCGCCGTACTCACGGCGACCGAGGGTTTCAGGCTGGTCGAAACCGACCCACACGGTGGTGACGTAATCGGCGTTGTAGCCGGAGAACCAGGCGTCCTTGGACTCGTTGGTGGTGCCTGTCTTGCCGGCCAGGTCGGTACGGCCCAGGGCCAGTGCCCGGCGGCCTGTGCCGCGCTTGATCACGTCCTGCAGCATGCTGGTGAGGATGTAAGTGGTGCGGCCATCGACGATCTGTTCGGCAACAGCTGGCGTCTGCGGTGGCGGGGCGATCTGGCCCAGGGCGGACGGGGCCTCGCCAGGCAGGGCAGCGGTGCTGATCGGCTGTTCCGGAGCGGCAAGGCCGGCATGGTCTTCGGCGCCCTGCGGCACGCGCGCCGGGTTGGCGGTGAACAGGGTCTCGCCGCTGCGGCTCTCGATGCGATCGATCAGGTACGGATTGATCTTGTAGCCGCCGTTGGCAAAGGTGCTCCAGCCAGTGGCGATTTCCATCGGCGTCAGGGTTGCAGTGCCCAGCGCCAGCGAAAGGTTGCGGGGCAGGTCCTGCTTGTTGAAACCGAACCTGGCGATGTAGTCGATGGTACGGTCCACACCCATCGCCTGCAGCAGGCGGATCGACACCAGGTTGCGAGACTTGTACAGCGCTTCGCGCAGGCGGATCGGGCCGAGGAAGGTGTTGGTGTCGTTCTTGGGGCGCCATTCCTTGTCCAGGTATTGGTCGACGAACACGATCGGCGCATCGTTGACCAGACTGGACGCGGTGTAGCCGCTGTCCAGTGCAGCACTATAGATGAACGGCTTGAAACTGGAGCCTGGCTGACGCTTGGCCTGCATGGCACGGTTGTAGTTGCTCTGCTCGAACGAGAAGCCGCCGACCAGGGCGCGGATGGCGCCGTTCTGTGGGTCGAGGGAGACCAGTGCACTCTGTGCTCCTGGTACCTGGCTGAACTTGAGCTTGCCGTCATTCAGGCGCTGCAGGCGTACCAGATCACCGACCTGGGCAACGTCGGCAGGCGATTGCGGTGCCCGGCCCTGCGAATTGCTGTTGATGAACGGGCGGGCCCACTTCATGGTGTCCCAGCTAACCTCTTCTTCGCTGCCTGCGCGGGTCAGCACTTTCACGCCGCTCTTTTCCACGCGCGTGACAATGGCCGGTTCCAGGCCGCCCAAAGTGCGTTGCTTGCTCAGCTCCTGTTGCCAGGCGGCCAGGGTCTTGCCCGGGAAGCGAGCTTCAGGGCCGCGGTAGCCGTGGCGCTCGTCGTACTCGGACAGGCCATTGAGGATGGCCTTGTTGGCCATCTCCTGCATGTCGCTCGGCACCGTGGTGGTGACACGGAAACCTTCGGTGTAGGCGTCGCTGCCATACCGGCCAACCATTTCGGCACGGGCCATTTCGGCGACGTACGGTGCGTTAACTTCGGGGGTCGGCACGTGGTAGCTGGCATTCAGCGGCTCGGCCAGGGCGGTCTGATAGCTCGCCTCGTCGATCTTGCCGAGCTTGTACATGCGACCGAGGATCCAGTCGCGACGCTCTTTGGCGCGCACCGGGTTGGCCAACGGGTTGAAGCGCGACGGTGCCTTGGGCAGGCCGGCGATCATCGCCATTTGCGCCAGGCTTACGTCACGGATCGACTTGCCGTAATACACCTGCGCAGCCGCATCGATACCGTAGGCGCGGTTGCCCAGGTAGATCTTGTTGACGTACAGCTCGAGGATCTCGTCCTTGGTCAGCTCACGTTCGATCTGCAAGGCCAGAAGAATCTCGTTGGTCTTGCGCGAGAAACTGCGCTCGCTGGTGAGGAAGAAGTTCTTCGCCACCTGCATGGTGATGGTGCTGCCACCCGTCTGGATATGACCGGTTTTCACCAGCTGGGTCGCGGCGCGCATCAGGCTGCTCGGGTCGACCCCGTAGTGATTGAGGAAATTGTCGTCCTCGGCTGACAGAAGCGCCTGAATGAACTGTGGCGGAATTTCCGCGAAGCGGATCGGCGAGCGGCGCATTTCGCCGAATTCCGCGATCAGCTTGCCATCGCTGCTGTACACCCTGAGGGGAATCTGCAACTGAACGCTTCTGAGCGAATCGACCGACGGCAGGTTGGGGCTAAGATACAGAAACGCACCGCTCACACCGAGTACGAGCGCGCAGATGACTGCGACGAAAGACCACCAGAAGAACTTCAGCAGGCGTATCAAGGCTTTTCGGTGTCCAGATTGAGAGGTGAATTGCGCACGGGGCCGGCGGACGAAAAAACGCTGGGCATTATAAGCATTTTTCGCCTCGCCGGGTGACCGGCCAGGCGGCCCGCGGCACCGTCTGGCCGGTCAGGCCCGGCAATGCGGCGGTTCATGGTTGTAACAAGGAAGTCGCCATGCTCGGACGTTTTGGCAAGGATGCCAGTTCAATGCTTGGAGTGGAAATCGCTTTCGACTCCATACGTATTGCCCAGCTGCAGCGCCGCAGGGGGCGCTATAAGCCACTGGTCTGGGCGGTCGAGCCGTTGGCTCCCGGCAACGGCTGGCAGGACCCTGAGCGTATTGTTGCTGCCCTGCGCAGCGCTTATCGGCAATCCGGCAGCCGCGAGCGCCGGGCAGCCGTAGCGCTGCCTGCCTCACAAGTGATCTGCAAGCTGTGCCAACTGCCAGGCGGCCAGGCGCCAAGTCAAATGGAGGCGCAACTGCTGGCAGAAGCGGACCGGCTGTTCCCCTTCCCCCTTGAAGACCTGGTACTGGATTTTCAGGTGCTGGGTGCCTCGTCGCAGCATCCCGGCAGCCTGGATGTCTTGGTCGCGGCCAGTCGGCAGAGTGCACTGCAGCCCGTGCAAGCTGCATTCGAAGCAGCCGGGCTTGAGCTTGAAGTCGCAGAGGTAGACAGCATTGCCTTGCGTCGCCTGATGCCCTGCCAGAGCAAAGGCCAGGCAGCGTTGCTGCGGATCGAACCGGGCGGTTCGACGCTGCATGGCTGGCTTGACGATACGCTGCCTTTAAGGCGGGAGTTGACCCCGGGGGCGTTAGCTGAATTGCCTGGGGAGGTTTTCGCAGGGGGGGGGGGGCCGGAAGAAGTGCTTGTGGTCGGTGCGCCGGAGGCCGGGCACTGCCCGCTTGGCCGACTGAGCGAGCGTCTCGGCTTGCCGTGCCGGCTTTTGCCGGCCGTGGCAGGGGTGGATTGCCGCGACGGCCGCATGGCCTTGGCGTTTTCGCTGGCAATGGGGAGCGTGCATTGATGTTGCGCCTGAATCTGATGCCGTGGCGAGAGCGGCAGCGCCTCGCAGCGCTCAGGCGTTTGCGCCTGATGGTGGTGGGGGCAGCTGTCGTGGCGTTGTCTGCGGTGTTGCTAATGGATCAACTGGCCCGCCAGCGAGCTCGTAAGCAAGCTGTAGCCAACAATAGCCAGCAAGCCGCTATCGATGTGCTTGAAGCGCAGCGGACTGAGCAGGGCCGTATCCGGCAATCCTACGAGGAAGTGCGAGCGCAGACGGCGGCCTTGGCTGACTTGCGTGCCGGACAAGGGCGGGTGACGGCCGTGTTTGCGGGTCTGGAACGGGCGCTGCCGGAGGGCGTCCAGCTGCTCAGGCTCGAACTGCAGGGCTCCCAGTTGCGCATGGTCGGCGTGGCTGTCTCCGGCGCAATCGTGGCCCAGCTGATGCGTGAACTGGAACGTTCCGGTGTGCTGCGTGAACTGGAGCTCAAAAGCCTGAAGAGCGAGCCGGGCGGCGACGCGTTCATATTGTTGGCGCGCATGTCGGCGCTCTGGTCGTGAATCTTTTGCAGAAAAGCGAATGGCTGGCCCTCATCGAGCGTTCGCAGCTCGTTCGCCGCGCGCTGCCATTCGCCGTAGGCCTTATCGTGGTGGGGTTCGGTTGCCTGTTTCGTTTGCCGTACTGGTTGCAGCTTCAGGAGGAAGAGCACGCCAGGCAAGTTCACCTGCTTCAGGTGCATGAGACCAGGGCTGCCGAAGTGCTGGCGTTGTCACGGATGCGCGAGGGCCTCGATGCTGCACGGCAGCTTTTGCAGGATGCTCGCTGGCGCCTTGCCGCCGGGGCCGACATGAGCGATTTGCTGGACCAGCTGGCAGCCTCGGGGCATGCGCATGGCCTGCACTTCGAACGACTCGATGTACTTGATCAGGTAAGCCACCAGCCCGGTTATTGCCAGACATCACTGGACGTGCAGGTCGTTGGGCGCTATTCGGGGCTGCGGATGTGGTTGGACGACTGGCTCGGCCAGGTTCGTCTGTTGCGCGCCGAAGCCTTGTGGCTGGCACCTGCCGAGGACAGGCCCGGGCTGTTGCGCCTTGGCATGCGCGTGCATGCTTATCAAGCCGATGGTGACGTGCCTGAACCTTTAACCTTGGCTGATACACCTGCTCGAGGAGAGCCGTTGCCGGTGGTTCTCGATCCGTTTTCCGAATGGGCTACGCGCATTGCCCAGGCGGGGCTTGCCAGCGTGCCGCTGGCTCAGCTGCAGATGGTCGGCAGCCTGCAGCGGGGGCCGCAGCGCGAAGCGTTGCTGTCTGCGGCAGGCCGCTTGTATCGCGTGCGCTCCGGTGATCGGCTGGGGCGCGATGGAGGTGTTGTGGTGGAAGTCGGCGAGCGCCAGCTGAACGTGCGTGAGCGGCTGTTCCTCGGGGGCGTGTGGCGTGAGCGCACGGTAATGCTGACGCTCAGGAAGAGCGTGACGATGGAGGCCAGGGACGGTGGTGAAATGGCTGTTGAAATGGATGACGGTGGCGCTACTCACCAGTCAGTTGTGCATGGCAGCGCCCTATCGGGGTGAGCCCATCTCGCTGAATTTTCAGGATGTCGAGGTACGCTCGGTGCTTCAGGTGCTGGCGGACTTCGCCGGGATCAACCTGGTGGCCAGCGACACGGTGCAGGGCAATGTTACCCTGCGCTTGCACGAAGTCCCATGGGACCAGGCGCTGGAGCTGGTCCTTCGTAGCAAAGGGCTGGCTCGGCGCGAGGAAGGGAATGTGCTGCTGGTGGCGCCAGCCGCCGAGTTGGCCGAACAGTCCCGCGAAGCCCGTATCGGGCAAGAGCTGGATGCGCAGCTGCAACCCTTGCAACGTGAGCTGCTGCCGATCCATCACGCCCAGGCTGCCGACCTGGCGGAGCTGTTGCTGGCAACCCTGACGGACGATGGCATTCTCACGGGGCGTGGCAGCCTGAGCGTCGACGCTCGCACCAACACCTTGGTCGCCCACCAGCCTGCGGATCGCCTTGCCGACTTGCGGCAGTTGGTCGCTCAGCTGGACGTGCCGGTGCGGCAGGTGGAGATCGAGGCGCGCATCGTGGAGGCCAACGTCGACTATGAAAAAGGCCTGGGCGTGCGTTGGGGGCGGCAGCTGTATGGGGAAGCGCCGCAATTGGGCAAGGACCTGTTCGTCGACCTGGGCGTGGAGCGAGGTAGTGCCGGCATCGGCGTCGGCCTGTTGCGCGGTGGCCTGCTGCTGGACCTGGAACTCAGCGCAATGGAAAAGAGCGGCAACGGTGAAATCATCTCCCAGCCCAAGGTGGTCACGGCTGACAAGGAAACCGCGAGGATTCTCAAGGGCACCGAGGTGCCTTACCAGGAGACCAGCAAAAGTGGCGCTACCTCGGTCGCCTTTCGTGAGGCCTCGCTGTCGCTGGAGGTCACGCCGCAAATCACCCCGGACGGCAAGGTCATCATGACCGTCAAGGTGACCAAGGACGAGCCTGACTTCGTCAATGCCTTGAACGACGTGCCGCCGATTCGCAAGAACGAGGTGAATGCCAAGGTCCGTGTGGCGGACGGTGAAACCATCGTCATCGGTGGCGTGTACTCGACCACGCAAAACAATGTGGTCGACAAGGTGCCATTTTTCGGCGATCTGCCGTATGTTGGGCGGCTGTTTCGACGCGATGCATTACAAGAGAAAAAATCCGAGCTGCTGGTCTTCCTGACTCCGCGTATCATGAGTGACCAGGCGATTGCTGTGAGTCGTTGATTCTGTGCGAAATTTGATACTTGTAGGGCCCATGGGCGCTGGTAAAAGCACCATAGGGCGCCTGTTGGCCAAAGAGCTGCGCCTGCTGTTCAAAGATTCCGACAAGGAAATCGAACTGCGGACCGGTGCCAATATCCCGTGGATCTTCGACAAAGAAGGCGAACCGGGCTTCCGTGACCGTGAGCAGGCGATGATCGCCGAGCTCTGCGCGCTCGACGGCGTGGTCGTGGCGACCGGTGGCGGTGCAGTCATGCGTGCGGAGAACCGCCAGGCCCTGCACAGGGGCGGCCGGGTCATTTACCTGCACGCCTCGGTGGAGCAGCAGGTCGGGCGCACCGCACGCGATCGCAATCGCCCGTTGCTGCGCACGGCCAACCCGGAGGCGACCCTGCGCGCCTTGCTGGAGGCGCGCGACCCGCTTTATCGCGAAATCGCCGACCTGGTGGTGGAAACCGACGAACGGCCGCCGCGCATGGTGGTGCTCGATATTCTGGAGCGCCTGCAGCAGTTGCCGCCCCGCTAAGCGGGGACTATTCTCGGCCAGCGCCGAGGCGAGGTTCAACGTTACCGCGCGGGTCGAACAGCCGGCGCCGCGCCCAAGAACATTGTGGGGATACATGCAGACACTTAAGGTCGACCTCGGCGAGCGTAGCTACCCGATCTACATTGGCGAAGGCCTTCTGGACCAGGCCGAACTGCTGGCGCCGCATATCCGCGGGCGGCAGGTCGCCATCGTTTCCAACGAAACCGTCGCGCCTCTGTATCTCCAACGCTTGAGCAAGACCCTTGGCGCCTACTCGGTGCTGCCGGTGATCCTGCCGGACGGTGAAGCCCATAAAAACTGGGAAACCCTGCAACTGATCTTTGACGGTTTGCTGACGGCGCGGCATGACCGCCGTACTACCGTGGTCGCCCTCGGCGGCGGCGTGATCGGTGACATGGCCGGCTTCGCCGCAGCCTGCTACCAGCGTGGCGTCGATTTCATCCAGGTGCCCACCACCCTGCTGTCTCAGGTTGACTCCTCGGTGGGGGGCAAGACCGGCATCAACCACCCGTTGGGCAAGAACATGGTCGGTGCTTTCTATCAGCCCAACGCGGTACTGATCGATACCACCAGCCTCAAGACCCTGCCCGCCCGCGAGCTATCGGCGGGCCTGGCCGAAGTGATCAAGTACGGCCTGATCTGCGACAAGCCATTCCTGGGCTGGCTCGAAGACAATATCCAGGCCCTGCGCGCCCTCGAACCCGCTGCCCTGACCGAAGCGATCCGTCGCTCCTGCGCGGCCAAGGCAGCCGTTGTCGGCGCCGACGAGCGTGAATCGGGCGTGCGTGCCACGCTGAACCTGGGGCACACCTTTGGCCATGCCATCGAAACGCACATGGGCTATGGCGTCTGGCTGCACGGTGAAGCCGTGGCCGCAGGCACGGTCATGGCCCTGGAAATGTCCATGCGCCTGGGCTGGATCGACCAGGCCGAGCGTGATCGGGCAATCCGCCTGCTGCAGGACGCAGGTTTGCCGGTGGTGCCACCACAGGAAATGACCCCGGCGCATTTCATGGAGCATATGGCGGTCGACAAGAAGGTGCTCGATGGCCGCCTGCGGCTGGTGCTGCTGCGCCAGCTGGGCGAGGCCGTGATCACCGACGACTATCCGAAAGAGATTCTTCAGGCCACGCTGTCGGCGGATTACCGCGCGATCGTGGCCCAGCTTTGAGGTTGTGACAGCGTAATGACCAGTTTGCATGCCGATGAGGCGTTCCTTGAACATTACCAGTTGAGCCACGATCCGTTCGCCCCGCGTGTGCCCGGCTTCAAGTTCTTCCCCGCCCAGCGCAAGCCGGTGCTGGGCCAACTGCATCACCTGGCGCGCTACAGCCAGCTGATGCTGGTGGTTACCGGCCCGGTGGGCAGCGGCAAGACCCTGCTGCGCCAGGCCCTGGTGGCCAGCACCAACAAGCAGACGGTGCTGAGCGTAGTGGTGTCGGCCCGTGGCGCCAGCGACGCTGCCAGCGTGCTCGGCCAGGTGGCGCAAACGCTTGAAGTGGCTCAGCCTGAGGTGCAGGCGATCCTGAACAAGGTGGTGCAGCTGGCACTGACCGGTCAGGAAGTCTATTTGCTGGTGGACGATGCGGAACAACTCGACGAGTCGGCACTCCAAGCGTTGCTGGAACTGGCGGCAGGGCTACCGGAAGGGCGCCCGCACGTGTTCCTGTTCGGCGAGCCATCGCTGATTGCCGGGTTGGACGAGATTCAAGTCGAGGAAGAGCGCTTCCATATCATTGAACTCGCCCCCTACAACGAGGAAGAAACCCGCGAGTACCTGGAGCAACGCCTGGAAGGCGCTGGCCGGGGCATCGAGGTGTTCACCCGTGAGCAGCTGGTCGATATTCATGAAAACTCCGACGGATGGCCTGGCAACATCAACCAGGTCGCCCGCGATACTTTGATCGAAGCCATGATCGCCAGCCGTACCACGGTCAAGCGACCATCCATGGGGTTCAAAATGCCTAAGAAACACGTACTCGCGCTGTCCGCTGTCGTCGTGGTCGCCGTAGGTGCTGCAGTTCTGATGCCCAAGAAAGGCGACAAGGCACCAGCCGACGCGCCTGTAGCCCAGGCCCAGCTGCCGCTGGGCGAGGGCCAGCCAGGCGCTGCCCAGTCGAACAACGGCAGCCCGGCCATCGAATTCTCCGGCCAGTCGCAGCCGATGCCGCTGCCGCTGGTCGGTCAGTCCCAGCCCGTGATGCGCGAGCCGCTGGCGCAAGCTGCCGGCATGGGTGATGGCGAGGAGGGTGGCCCGGCGGGCAACACCGCCTTGCAGCCTGGCAATCCGCCGACCGTGACCACGATCGCACCGCCACAGGGCGTGCCTGCCGGCCCGGCGCCGAGCATGGCCCAGGCCACGCCTGTGCAGCCGGTTGCGCCTGCGCCGAAGCCTGTCGCCACTCAGCCAGTCAAGCCGGTTGCGCCTGCCAAGCCGGCCCCGGCACCGACTCAGGTCGCTGTTGCCAAGCCAGCCGCCAAACCGGTGGAAAAGCCGGTCGCCAGCGCCAGCGGCAGTGGTGGATGGTATTCGGGGCAGAAACCCGGCAACTACGTGGTGCAAATCCTCGGCACCAGCTCCGAAGCGTCGGCCCAGGCCTTCGTCAAGGAACAGGGTGGCGACTATCGCTACTTCAAGAAAAACCTGCAGGGTAAACCGCTCTACGTGGTCACCTACGGCAACTTTGCCAGCCGCGACGCAGCGGTTGCGGCAATCAAGAACTTGCCAGCGAAGGTCCAGGCTGGTAAACCTTGGCCACGTACCGTCGCCAGCGTCCAACAAGAGCTGGCCTCGGCCCGCTGATACCTTCCGGGCGGCATCACCCCGCCGCCCAGTTGCTGAGCGATTAACGACATTCGACTAGCCTGCTGCGCCTGAGCGCGGCAGGCTTTTCTGTCCCAGGCTGCCGGCCACAAGCCTCTGTTGCAGACCTGGCTGAAACGCTTCAGACTCAAGCCAGGCCGCTATCACGGCGCGTGGCGTAAAAACATTCAAAATTGCGACATAAATTTTCAATGGTGAGACATGAAAATTTGTGGGTATGACTGTCGCTGTGCAACAATGGTTTTCCATGGCCACCGCAAAAAAGCTGGCGTTTGATCGGCGTGGATGGTAAGTGGTTGTACATAAAAGAGATTTACCTCCGGTTGAGAGGTGAACCTGGTGAGAAAGTGTCTATGAAAACAGGTCTGTACCATCCCGAAGAATTCAAGGACAACTGTGGTTTTGGCCTGATCGCCCATATGACGGGCGAGCCGAGTCACCACCTTCTGCAAACCGCCATGCAGGCACTGACCTGCATGACCCACCGCGGCGGTATCAACGCCGACGGCAAGACCGGTGACGGTTGCGGTCTGCTCATGCAGAAGCCCGATCAGTTCCTGCGGGCCGTGGCCCAGCAACAATTCGCCGTCGAGCTGCCCAGGCAGTACGCTGTCGGCATGGTGTTCTTCAACCAGGACCCGGTCAAAGCCGAGGCTGCCCGCGCCAACATGGACCGCGAAATCGTCGCGGCCGGCCTGAAGCTGTTCGGCTGGCGCAAGGTCCCGATCGACACCAGCGTGCTTGGCCGCCTGGCCCTTGAGCGCCTGCCGCAGATCGAGCAGGTATTCATCGGTGGTGAAGGCCTGAGCGATCTGGAATTCGCCATCAAGCTGTTCAGTGCCCGTCGCCGCTCGTCCGTGGCCAACGCCCACGACGCCGACCACTACATCTGCAGCTTCTCGCACAAGACCATCATCTACAAAGGCCTGATGATGCCGCGCGACCTCGCGGCGTTCTATCCAGACCTGGGTGACGAGCGCCTGCAAACCGCGATCTGCGTGTTCCACCAGCGTTTCTCCACCAACACCCTGCCGAAATGGCCGCTGGCGCAGCCGTTCCGCTTCCTCGCCCACAACGGCGAGATCAATACCATCACCGGCAACCGCAACTGGGCCATGGCCCGTCGCACCAAGTTCGCCAACGACCTGATCCCCGACCTCGAAGAGCTCGGTCCACTGGTCAACCGCGTCGGTTCCGACTCTTCGAGCATGGACAACATGCTGGAGCTGATGGTCACCGGTGGCATCGACCTGTTCCGCGGCGTACGCATGCTGGTTCCGCCAGCCTGGCAAAACGTCGAGACCATGGACGCCGACCTGCGCGCCTTCTACGAATACAACTCCATGCACATGGAACCGTGGGATGGCCCGGCCGGTATCGTCATGACCGAAGGCCGCCATGCGGTGTGCCTGCTCGACCGCAACGGGCTGCGCCCGGCGCGCTGGGTGACGACGACCAATGGCTACATCACCATCGCCTCGGAAATCGGCGTGTGGGGTTACAAGCCTGAGGAAGTCCTGGCCAAGGGCCGTGTCGGACCGGGCCAGATCCTTGCCGTGGACACCGAGACCGGCCAGATCCTCGACACCGACGCCATCGACAACCGTCTGAAGTCGCGCCACCCGTACAAACGCTGGCTGCGTCAGCATGCCCTGCGCATCCAGGCGACCCTGACCGACGACCAGGGCGTGGCCAGCTACGACGCTGACCAGCTCAAGCAGTACATGAAGATGTTCCAGGTCACCTTCGAAGAGCGTGACCAGGTGTTGCGCCCACTCGGCGAGCAGGGCCAGGAAGCGGTCGGCTCGATGGGTGACGACACGCCGATGGCGGTGCTTTCGCAGCGCGTGCGTTCGCCATACGACTTCTTCCGCCAACAGTTCGCCCAAGTGACCAACCCGCCGATCGACCCGTTGCGCGAAGCGATCGTCATGTCCCTGGAAATCTGCCTGGGCGCCGAGCGCAACATCTTCCAGGAATCTCCGGAGCACGCTTCGCGGGTGATCCTCAGCTCGCCGGTCATCTCGCCCGCCAAGTGGCGTTCGCTGATGAACCTGGAGCGCGAGGGCTTCGACCGTCAGCTGATCGACCTCAACTATGACGAGAGCGTCGGCCTGGAAGCGGCCATCCGCAACATCGCCGACCAGGCGGAAGAAGCCGTGCGCAGCGGCAAGACCCAGCTGGTACTGAGCGACCGCTACATCGCCCCGGGCAAGCTGCCGGTGCATGCTTCGCTGGCCGTGGGTGCCGTGCACCACCGCCTGACCGAGCAGGGCCTGCGTTGCGACAGCAACATCCTCGTGGAAACCGCCACTGCCCGTGACCCGCACCACTTCGCCGTGCTGCTGGGCTTCGGTGCTTCGGCCGTGTACCCGTACCTGGCCTACGAAGTGCTGGCCGACCTGATCCGCACCGGCGAAGTGCTCGGTGATCTGGACGAAGTCTTCAAGTACTACCGCAAAGGCATCTCCAAGGGCCTGCTGAAGATCCTGTCGAAGATGGGCATCTCCACCATCGCCTCGTACCGTGGCGCCCAGCTGTTCGAAGCCGTGGGCCTGGCCGAGGAAGTGGTCGGCCTGAGCTTCAAGGGCGTGTCCAGCCGCATCAAGGGTGCGCGCTTCGTCGACCTCGAAGGCGACCAGAAGCTGCTGGCAGCCGAAGCCTGGAGCGCGCGCAAGCCGATCCAGCAAGGTGGCCTGTTGAAGTTCGTCCACGGTGGCGAATACCATGCCTACAACCCGGATGTGGTCAACACCTTGCAGGCCGCCGTGCAGCAAGGCGACTACGCCAAGTTCAAGGAATACACCACGCTGGTCGACCAGCGTCCGGTGTCGATGATCCGCGACCTGCTGAAGGTGAAAGTGGCCGACCAGGCCTTGCCGCTGGATCAGGTCGAGCCGCTGGAGGCCATCCTCAAGCGCTTCGATTCCGCCGGTATCTCGCTGGGTGCGCTGTCGCCTGAAGCCCACGAAGCCCTGGCCGAGGCAATGAACCGCCTGGGTGCGCGCTCCAACTCCGGTGAAGGCGGTGAAGACCCGTCGCGCTATGGCACCGTCCGCAGTTCCAAGATCAAGCAGGTGGCCACCGGCCGCTTTGGCGTGACCCCGGAGTACCTGGTCAACGCCGAAGTGCTGCAGATCAAGGTTGCCCAGGGCGCCAAGCCCGGTGAGGGCGGCCAGCTGCCAGGCGGCAAGGTCAATGGCCTGATCGCCAAGCTGCGCTATGCGGTACCGGGCGTGACCCTGATCTCGCCGCCGCCGCACCACGACATCTATTCGATCGAAGACCTGGCCCAGTTGATCTATGACCTCAAGCAGGTCAACCCGCAGGCCCTGGTTTCGGTCAAGCTGGTGGCTGAGGCCGGCGTTGGCACCATCGCCGCCGGTGTGGCCAAGGCCTATGCCGACCTGATCACCATCTCCGGTTACGACGGTGGTACCGGTGCTTCGCCGCTGACCTCGATCAAGTACGCTGGCGCCCCGTGGGAACTGGGCCTGGCCGAAACCCACCAGACCCTGCGCGGCAACGACCTGCGCGGCAAGGTGCGGGTGCAAACCGACGGCGGCTTGAAGACCGGCCTGGACGTGATCAAGGCAGCCATCCTCGGCGCCGAAAGCTTCGGCTTCGGCACCGCGCCAATGATCGCCCTGGGTTGCAAGTACCTGCGCATCTGCCACCTGAACAACTGCGCCACCGGCGTGGCCACGCAGAACGAGAAGCTGCGCAAGGACCATTACATCGGCACCGTCGACATGGTGATCAACTTCTTCACCTTCGTCGCCGAGGAGACCCGTGAGTGGCTGGCCAAGCTGGGCGTGCGCAGCCTCGGCGAGCTGATCGGCCGTACTGACCTGCTCGACGTGCTGCCAGGCGACACCGAGCGCCAGCAGTACCTGGACCTGACCCCGCTGCTGGGCAGCTCGCACATTCCGGCTGACAAGCCGCAGTTCTGCGAAGTCGACAACAACCCGCCGTTCGACAAGGGCGAGCTGGCCGAGAAGATGGTCGAGATGGCCCTCCCGGCAATCCGCGACCAGGCCGGTGGTGAGTTCAGCCTCGACATCTGCAACTGCGACCGTTCCATTGGTGCCCGTATCTCTGGCGAAATCGCCAAGCTGTACGGCAACCAGGGCATGGCCGACAAGCCGGTGACCTTCCGCTTCAAGGGTACCGCTGGCCAGAGCTTCGGCGTGTGGAACGCCGGTGGCCTGAACCTGCACCTGGAAGGCGACGCCAACGACTACGTCGGCAAAGGCATGACCGGGGGCAAGGTGACCATCGTGCCGCCAGCCGGCAGCCCGTTCGCCACCCAGCACAGCGCCATCGTCGGCAACACCTGCCTGTACGGCGCCACCGGCGGCAAGCTGTTCGCCGCAGGTACCGCAGGTGAGCGCTTCGCTGTGCGTAACTCCGGCGCCCACGCTGTTGTCGAGGGTACTGGCGATCACTGCTGTGAATACATGACCGGTGGCTTTGTCTGCGTTCTGGGCAAGACCGGTTACAACTTCGGTTCTGGCATGACTGGCGGCTTCGCCTACGTGCTCGACATGGACAACAGCTTCGTCGACAAGCTCAACCACGAGCTGGTGGAAATCCAGCGCATCAGTGGTGAGGCGATGGAAGCCTACCGCAGCCACCTGGCGCGGGTCCTTGGCGAATACGTGGAAGAGACCGGCAGCGAGTGGGGGCGTGAGCTCTTCGAGAACCTGGACGACTACGTGCGGCGCTTCTGGCTGGTCAAGCCGAAGGCGGCCAACCTCAAGCAACTGCTGTCCAGCACCCGTGCCAACCCGCAGTAAGAACAGCTGCAAGTGACGGCCCCGTGCGCGGGGCCTGTCGTGCTCAAGTGATCGTCTTGCAGCTTGCAGCCTGAGGCTGGCAACTGCGGTAAAGAGGTTTTGAAAAATGGCTGAACGTCTGAACAACGACTTCCAGTTCATCGAAGTGGGCCGCAAGGACCCCAAGAAGAAGCTGCTGCGCCAGCGCAAGAAGGAGTTCGTGGAGATCTACGAACCGTTCAAGCCGCAGCAGTCCGTGGAGCAGGCGCACCGCTGCCTGGGCTGCGGCAACCCGTATTGCGAGTGGAAGTGCCCGGTACACAACTTCATCCCCAACTGGCTGAAGCTGGTCGCCGAAGGCAATATCCTGGCCGCGGCCGAACTGTCGCACCAGACCAACACCCTGCCGGAAGTATGCGGCCGCGTGTGCCCGCAGGACCGTCTGTGCGAGGGGGCCTGCACCCTGAATGATGGGTTCGGCGCTGTGACCATCGGTTCGGTGGAGAAATACATCACCGACACGGCATTTGCCATGGGCTGGCGTCCGGACATGTCCAAGGTCAAGCCAACCGGCAAGCGCGTCGCCATCATTGGTGCCGGCCCGGCTGGTCTGGGCTGCGCCGACGTGCTGGTGCGGGGTGGCGTGACCCCGGTGGTGTTCGACAAGAACCCGGAAATCGGTGGCCTGCTGACCTTCGGCATCCCGGAGTTCAAGCTGGAAAAGACCGTGTTGAGCAATCGCCGCGAAGTCTTTACCGGCATGGGCATCGAGTTCCGCCTGAACACCGAGGTGGGCAAGGACATCACCATGGAACAGTTGCTCGCCGAATACGACGCCGTGTTCATGGGCATGGGCACCTACACCTACATGAAGGGTGGTTTCCCGGGCGAAGATCTGCCAGGCGTCCACGATGCGCTGGACTTCCTGATCGCCAACGTCAACCGTAACCTCGGCTTCGAAAAGTCGCCGGAAGACTTCGTCGACATGCAGGGCAAGAAGGTCGTGGTGCTGGGCGGTGGCGACACCGCGATGGACTGCAACCGCACCTCGATCCGCCAGGGTGCCAAGTCGGTGACCTGTGCCTATCGCCGTGACGAAGCCAACATGCCGGGTTCGCGCAAAGAGGTGAAGAACGCCAAGGAAGAAGGCGTGAAGTTCCTCTACAACCGCCAGCCCATCGCCATCGTCGGCGAGGACAAGGTGGAAGGCGTGAAGGTGGTCGAGACCCACCTGGGCGAGCCGGATGCCCGTGGCCGTCGTAGCCCTGAGCCGATCCCAGGCTCCGAAGAGATCCTGCCGGCTGATGCCGTGGTCATCGCCTTCGGCTTCCGCCCGAGCCCGGCACCGTGGTTCGAGCAGCATGGCATCCAGCTGGATAGCCAGGGCCGTGTAGTGGCGCCGGAGAAAGCCAGGTTCAAGCATCAGACCAGCAACCCGAAAGTGTTCGCCGGTGGCGACATGGTGCGCGGTTCGGACCTGGTGGTGACGGCGATCTTCGAAGGCCGCAATGCTGCCGAAGGGATCCTGGACTACCTCGAAGTCTGATCCATCGCATTCGCGGCTAAAGCCGCTCCCACAGGGATCGCGTAGCTTCCAAGCCAGCGCGGAACCTGTGGGAGCGGCTTCAGCCGCGAACACCGGCGAAGCCGGTGCCACCCTCCACATTGGTTTTGTATACAAAATCGTTTGATCTGTGGCACCCAATAGACAAAACGCATGGCCTTGACCGTGCCTTTTGCGCTGGCGTCTGAGAAAATGCCCGCACTATTTTTCCGGATGCCGACATGACTGCCCTGAAGAACGATCGTTTCCTGCGTGCGCTGCTCAAGCAACCCGTTGACGTCACCCCTGTCTGGATGATGCGCCAGGCCGGCCGCTACCTGCCGGAGTACCGCGCCAGCCGCGCCAAGGCCGGCGATTTCATGAGCCTGTGCATGAACCCGCAGTTCGCCTGCGAGGTGACCCTGCAGCCGCTGGACCGCTACCCGCTTGATGCGGCGATCCTGTTCTCGGACATCCTCACCATCCCCGATGCCATGGGCCTTGGCCTGTACTTTGAAACCGGCGAAGGCCCGCGCTTCAAGAAGACCATCACCACCCCGGCCGACATCGAAGCGCTGCCGATCCCTGACCCACAGAAAGACCTCGGCTATGTGATGGACGCGGTCAGCACCATCCGTCGCGAGCTCAACGGCCGCGTGCCGCTGATCGGTTTCTCCGGCAGCCCCTGGACCCTGGCCACCTACATGGTCGAAGGCGGCTCGTCAAAGGACTTCCGCAAGACCAAGGCCATGGCCTACGACAACCCGCAAGCCCTGCACCTGCTGCTGGACAAGCTGGCGCAGTCGGTTACCAGCTACCTCAATGGCCAGATCCTCGCGGGTGCCCAGGCGGTGCAGATCTTCGACACCTGGGGCGGCAACCTGTCGGCGGCGGCCTACCAGGAGTTCTCCCTGGCCTACATGCGCAAGATCGTCAGCGGCCTGATCCGCGAGCACGAAGGGCGCAAAGTGCCGGTGATCCTGTTCACCAAGAACGGCGGCCTGTGGCTGGAAAGCATCGCCGAAGCCGGTGCCGACGCGCTGGGCCTGGACTGGACCTGTGAGATCGGCGACGCTCGCCGCCGCGTCGGCGATAAAGTTGCGCTGCAAGGCAACATGGACCCGACCGTGCTGTACGCCAAGCCCGAAGCCATCCGCCAGGAAGTGGCGCGTATCCTGGCCAGCTATGGCAAGGGCACTGGCCACGTGTTCAACCTCGGCCACGGCATTACACCGGAAGTCGACCCGGAACATGCCGGTGTGTTCATCAACGCCGTGCACGAGCTGTCGGCGCAGTATCACCAGTAAGCGCAAATTGGGGCCGCTTTGCGGCCCCAACTTCAAGCGGACTTGGGCGCCAGTCTGCTCAGGTGCAGTGCCACCAGCAACGCCACCGCCAGCAGGCTGCCAATGAACAGGCCGATGCCATTCCAGCCCCACTGGTGCCAGAACACCCCGCCCGCAGTACCCGCCACGCTGGACCCTGCGTAATAGCTGAACAGGTACAGCGACGAAGCCTGCCCCTTGGCCTTCAGCGCCCGGCGGCCGATCCAGCTGCTGGCCACCGAATGCGCCCCGAAGAAGCCGAAGGTGAACACCAGCATGCCAACGATCACCAGCGCCAGCGGGGTAGCCAGGGTCATCAGCAGGCCGCCCGCCATTACCACGATGCTGGCCCAGAACACCTTGCGCCGGCCCAGCTTGTCAGCCAGTGCGCCGACCTGCGCCGAGCTGTAGATACCCGACAGGTACACCACCGACAGCAAGCCGACCAGCGCCTGATTCATGTGGTAAGGCTCGGCCAGCAGGCGGTAACCGATGTAGTTGAACAGGGTGACGAAGGCACCCATCAGCAAGAAGGCTTCGAGGAATAGCCAAGGCAGCCCGGCATCCTTGAAGTGCATGACGAAACCGTCCAGCAGGCTACGCGGGTTCATCAGCTGAGGGCGGAAGTTGCGCGACTCCGGCAGTACCTTCCAGAACACCAGCGCCGCCACCAGGGCCAGGCCGCCGATGGTCAGCATCGCCGTGTGCCAGCTGACGAAGTCGATCAGTACCCCGGTAATCAGCCGCCCGCTCATCCCTCCAATGGCGTTGCCGCCGATGTACAGGCCCATGGCCAGGCCGATGTGCTGCGGGTGGATTTCTTCGCTGAGGTAAGTCATTGCCACCGCCGCCAGGCCGCTCAGGGACAGGCCCACCAGGGCGCGGGTGGCCAGTACCAGTTCCCAGCTCGGCATCACCGCGCTGGCCAAGGTCGACAGGGCGGCGCAGGCCAGGGCAAAGACCATCACCGGCTTGCGGCCGATGCGGTCGGAGATCGGACCGGTGATCAACAGGCCGAAGGCCAGCATCGCAGTCGATACCGAGAGCACCAGGCTGCTCTGCGCTGCGTTGATGGAAAACTCCTTCGACAGCAGCGGCATCATCGGCTGTACGCAGTACAGCAGGGCGAACGTGGCGAAGCCGCCGCTGAACAGGGCCAGCACGGTCTTCATGAAGGCGGGGGTGCCTTTTTCGATCCACATCTCGTTCAGGGGGGCAGGTTCTGGGCTGGCACTAAGGGGGGCTACAGCAGTTTTCACGGGCGGTACCTCTGACGCAATGAAAAAAGCATATAGCTGGCTAATGATTACATCCAATATATTGTTCGACCTATTTAAGACGTTTAGCGACCTGATAGGGCCTGATCATGGAACTGCGCCATCTGCGTTACTTCATCGCTGTTGCCGAAGAGCTGCACTTCGGCCGAGCGGCCCAGCAACTGGGCATCTCCCAGCCGCCATTGAGCCAGCAAATTCAGGCGCTGGAGCAGGAGCTGGGCGCTCGTCTGTTCGAGCGGACCAATCGTCGGGTCGAGCTGAGCGAGGCGGGCCGGCTGTTCCTCGAAGAAGCGCGCCAGGTACTGGCGCAGGTGGAGAAGGCCGCCGATGTGGCGCGGCGTGCACAGTTGGGTGAACTGGGCGAGATGAAAATTGGCTTCACCTCGTCGGCGCCGTTCACGTCGAAGATCCCCAAGGCCATTCATGCCTTTCGCCAGCGCTTCCCCGCCGTGCACCTCAACCTCAAGGAAATGAGCAGCCGGGACGTCGCCGAGGGGGTGTTCGACGAAACCATCGAGGTTGGGCTGATGCGCCCGATGCCGTTGCCGGAAGGGTTGGTAGCCACCGAGCTGTTTCGCGAGCCGCTGGTGGCGGTGATCAATGCCTCTCACCCATTGGCCAAAGGCACGGAACAGGGCGTGCACATGGCTGCCCTGGCCCCTGAACCGTTCGTGTTCTTCCCGCGCAGCTATGGCAGCGGGCTGCATGCGCAGTTGTTGAGCCTGGCACGCCAGGCCGGGTTCAGCCCACATTTCGCCCAGGAAGCGGGGGAAGCGATGACCATCATCGGCCTGGTGTCGGCGGGGCTTGGGGTCTCGGTGCTGCCGGCATCGTTCCAGCGCATGCGCATCGAAGGCGTGGTGTACCGCACACTGCTGGATGAAGGGGCGATGTCGGCAGTGTGGCTGGTGCAGCGTGAGCGCGGGGGTTCGGCGATGGCGCGGGCGTTTGCCGAATTGCTGACGGGACTTGTGGCGGGCCAAGGGTGATGTCCCGGGTTGGCCCGGCGAATGGGCAAATGGCACTGGTCATTGCCGCTGAGCCGCCACATACTCGGGCATTCGTTGATACACGGAGGTCAATCATGCGGCGCGTGGTGTTCAATCAGAAAGGTGGCGTGGGCAAGTCGAGCATCGCTTGCAACCTGGCGGCTGTGAGTGCCAGCGAAGGTTATCGGACCTTGCTGATCGACCTGGATGCCCAAGCCAACTCGACCCAGTACCTGACCGGCTTGACTGGCGACGAGATCCCCATGGGCATTGCCGATTTCTTCAAGCAGAGCTTGTCCAGCGGACCGTTCAGCAAGAAGAACAAGGTCGACATCTACGAGACCCCGTTCGACAACCTGCATGTGGTCACCGCCACAGGTGAGCTGGCCGAACTGCAACCCAAGCTGGAAGCCAAGCACAAGATCAACAAGCTGCGTAAGTTGCTCGACGAGCTGGACGAGGACTACGAGCGGATCTACATCGATACACCACCCGCGCTCAATTTCTATGCGGTTTCCGCATTGATTGCTGCTGATCGTGTACTGATTCCCTTCGATTGCGACAGCTTTTCGCGTCAGGCGCTGTATGGCCTGCTGGCCGAAATCGAGGAACTCAAGGACGACCACAACGAAGACCTGGTGGTCGAAGGCATCGTGGTCAACCAGTTCCAGTCCCGCGCCAGCCTGCCGCAGCAGATGCTTGACGAGCTGCTGGCCGAAGGGCTGCCGGTGCTACCGGTGTACCTGGGCAGCTCGGTGAAGATGCGCGAGTCGCACCACGCCAGCCTGCCGCTGATTCACCTGGAGCCACGGCACAAGCTGACGCAACAGTTTGTCGAGTTGCACTCGCTGCTCGAAGAGAATGCTTAAACCCCCTGGCTACGCAACCACTCCAGCAACGACTGCAGCGGAAACGCCCCGGCCTGGCGGCTGATTTCGCGGCCGTTCCTGAACAGGATCAGGCTGGGAATCGAGCGGATGCCCAATTGCCCAGCCAGGTTGCGATTGGCTTCGCTGTCGAGCTTGGCCAGGCGGCAGCGGCCGCTGAGTTGGCGGGCAGCCTGTTCGAAGGTCGGGGCAAAGGACTTGCAGGGGCCGCACCAGTCGGCCCAGACGTCGATCAGCAACGGCAGGTCGCCCTTGATCTGGCTGGTGTAGTTGGCTTCGCTGAGTTCGAAAGGCTGGCTCAGCAGCACATCCTGTTTGCAGCGGCCGCATTTCGGCGCGTCACCCAGGCGCGCCGCCGGCAGGCGGTTGAGGCCGTTGCAGTGGGGGCAGGGGATTACCAATGGGTCGGGCATGTTGGCTCCTTGAGATTATGAAGAGCAGCTGATTTCCAGGTGCTTGCCCCACTCAGGCGGGCGCTCGGCATAGGCCTGCATGCCGGCCTGCTCCTCGAACGGTTTGCTCAGCACCCGATGCAGGCGGCGCACTTCACTGTAATCCCCCGCTTCGGCCGCTTCGATGGCGTTCTGCGCCAGGTAGTTGCGCAGCACGTACAGTGGGTTCACAGCATGCATCCGCTCACGACGGCCTTCGGCATTGCCCGCCTCGCGCTCGCAGCGGGCCAGGTAGTCCGCGCCCCAGGCATCGAACCCGGCAAGGTCGATGAAATCATCGCGCACGCGCTTCAGCGCTTCGGCCACGGGCTGGTCACCCAATTTGCGGAAGAACTGGTTGTAGTCCACGCCGCCGCTCTGCATGCGCTGCAGCAGGTGCTCGACCAACGCCATGTCGTCGTCTTCGGCGGTGGTCAGGCCCAGGCGCCGACGCATCAGGTCGAGGTAGTGTGCCTGATACAGCGGCAGGAACAGGCCCAGCGCTTCCTTCAGCGGCTCCACCTCGATTACCGTGGTCAGGGCCTGGGCCAGGGCGCTGAGGTTCCAATGGGCGATCGGCACCTGGTTGGCATAGCTGTAGCGGCCACGGTCGTCGGAGTGGTTGCAGATGAAGTTGGCGTCGAAATCGTCGAGGAAGGCGTAAGGACCGAAATCGAAGGTGATACCGAGGATCGACATGTTGTCGGTGTTCATCACCCCGTGGCAGAAGCCGTAGGCTTGCCAGCGGGCGATCAGCTCGGCGTTGCGCTCGACGATGGTGCGGAACATGGCCAGGTAAGGCTGCTCGGCATCGCGGCATTCGCTGTAGTGCTGCTCCAGCACGTGGTCGAGCAGCACACGTTGCTGTTCCGGTTGCTTGGTGTAGTAGAAGTACTCGAAATGCCCGAAACGCACATGGCTCTGCGCCAGGCGAGTGAGCATTGCCGCGTTCTCGCGGGTTTCGCGCCACACCGGGGTGCTTGAGCCGATCACGCACAGTGCCCGGCTGGTGGGGATGCCCAGCGCGTGCAGGGCCTCTGAAGCGAGGAACTCGCGGATTGACGAGCGTAGCACGGCGCGGCCGTCGCCCATGCGTGAATAGGGGGTCTGGCCGGCGCCCTTGAGGTGCAGGTCCCAGTGCTCGCCCTGGTCATTCAGCACTTCGGCCAGCAGCAGGCCGCGGCCGTCGCCAAGGCGCGGGTTGTAGGAACCGAACTGGTGGCCGGAATAGACCATCGCCCGCGGGTCGGCCTCTTGCCACAGCTTGTGACCGCTGAAAAGCTCGGCAAACAACGGCAGATCGGCCTGGTCCGGGGCAAGGTCGAGCAGGCTCATGGCCGCCTCGCTCGCCACCACCAGGCGCGGCTCGGCGATCGGCTCGGGCAGGACCTGGGTGGAGAACGCATCGCCCAGGCGGGCGAAGCGGTTGTCGAAGGTGAGTTGGTCGAGGGCTTTCACGGGCTGCTCCTGGGATTCAGCACAGAATAAAGCATTCGAGCCCACTCAGGCCGGTGCAGTGCCATCCGGTTTAGGTTGCTCCGTCGGGATCAGCTGCTGCTTGCCGCCTTTCGGGTCCATCAGGAACACCTCGACCTGGCGTACCGAGATCTTGATGTTGTGGGCCTTGAACTCGCGGTTGATGTAGCGGTTGATCTCGTCCAGCGTCGGGTTGCGGTCACCGAGGTCACGTACGTGCATGCGCAGTTCGTGGTCCAGCGAGCTCTCGCCGAAGTTCAGGAAGTACACGATCGGTTCCGGGTCCTTGAGCACGCGCGGGTTCTCGTGGGCACCCTTGAGCAGCAGGTCGCGTACCAGGTCGAGGTCAGAACCGTAGTCGATCCCCAGCTTCAGCGTCACCCGCGTGACCGTGTCGGTCAGCGACCAGTTGATCAGCTGGCCGGTGATGAAGGTCTTGTTGGGGACGATGATGTCCTTGCGGTCGAAGTCGGTGATGGTGGTGGCGCGGATGCGGATCTTGCTCACGGTGCCGGACAGGTTGCCGATGGTGATGGTGTCGCCGATCCGCACGGGGCGCTCGAACAGGATCATGATGCCGGAGATGAAGTTGGCGAAGATCTCCTGCATGCCGAAGCCCAGGCCCACCGACAGCGCTGCTACCAGCCACTGCAGCTTGTCCCAGCTCACCCCGAGGGTCGACAGGGTACTGACGATGCCGACACCGACGATGGTGTACGACAGCAGCGTGGTGGTGGCGTAGGCGCTGCCCTGGGCCAGGTTCAGGCGCGACAGCACCAGCACTTCCAGCAGGCCCGGCAAGTTGCCCGCCAGGGCGAAGGTGATGCCGACGATCACCAGCGCTCCGAGCAGGTCGCCGAGGCTGATCGGCACCATGCTGGCGGCGGCCCCGGTACCGCTGGTGTACTCGTACAGGACGAAATTGTTGAGGTAGGCAAATACCGAGATCAGGTCCGACCAGACCCAGTACAGGCCAGCGATGAAACCGCCGAGCAGGGCCAGGCGGATCAGGCGCAGCGACTGCTGGTTGACCTGTTCGATGTCCAGGGTCGGCTCTTCGGTGATGACTTCGCCATCCAGCCCTTCCTTGGCAGCCTGGCGCTTGCTCAGCGCGCGCTGGTAGGCCAGGCGCCGCGCAGCGACTGACAGGCCACGGACAAAGGCGGCCTCGATGACCAGCCAGAACAGCAGCAGGTAAAGGGTATAGATCAGCCGGTCGGTCAGTTTCAGTGCGGTGTAGTAGTAGCCGAAGCACACGGCCACGAACAGCGCGATCGGCAGTGCGGTGAAGGCCACCCCGACAGCCCTGCGGAACAGCGACGTGTCGCGGTGCGCCGGGCTGCTCAGCAGCAGACGGCTGAGCAGCCAGGCCATCAGTGCGTAGCAGGTCAGTACCACGCCGATGCCGAGCACGTCGTCGGCCAGGGCCGAAGGCTGGTGCTCGGCGACCGCCACCACGCCGACCAGCGCCAGCACCACGGTGCCCAACCGGCGTACCCAGCCGCGCAGGAATTCGACCTGCGGCTTGTGCCAGCGGAAGTGGACTTCCGCCACGCCGCCCGGCGCGAGGATGCGGTAGGCGGTGTAGAACACCAACCAGGCCTGGGCCAGTTGCCACAGCGCCGCGCCGAGGTTGGCGTTCTGCCCGCGGGCGTCGATCTGCAGGGCATAGCTGCACAGCGCCAGGCCCAGGCTCACCGGCATCGCCAGGAGGATGTTGATCAGGATGGCCTGGGGGGTGTGCCACTGGCTGTCACGGCGGAAGTGGCCGATGTCCTGATGCACCTTGACCAGCCGTTGGTAGAGGTACTTGCGCCGCCACAGCAGGGCGCCGATCGCCAGCAGCAGCGGCAGGAACAGCAGCGGCCGCTGGCTCAGGCCGTCGGCCAGTTCCTTGATGCCCGAACCCCAGGGCAGGCTGGCAACCTGTTCAGGGAAGCGTTCCGGCACCAGGCGCAGCCAGTCCCAGTCCAGCGGCTTGTTGCTGGGGATCCAGAACATCTGTTCGTCGAGGGTGTTGCGCAGACCCTGAGCGGTGCCCAGCAGCTGCTTCTGGTTGAGCTGCAGGGTGATCGATTCGTTGAGCAGTGCCGACAGCTCGCGGTTCAGGCGTTCGAGCAGGTCGCTGCGGGTGATCGCCACTTCCAGCAGGGCCTTGCGCAGTTGCGGCGTGACGTCTTCCTGCGGCTGGCTGGCCAGCAGCTTGTCGACGTAGGTCACCGGGTTGCTCATCTGCTCGCGCTGCTGGTTGATCTCGAACTGGTAGAGGCGGATATCGGCGATCTGGTCGGCCAGGTCGCGGTCGAGCTTCAGGTGCGGCAGTGCTTGCTTCTGCTTGTAGAGGATCTTCGACAGCAGCAGGCTGCCCTTGAGCACGTTGATCTGCTCATCCAGTGCCTGGTCGGCCTGGGTCAGGCTGTCGAGCTGCTGCTTGGTGCGCAGGTTCTGTTGGGTCAGCTCGTTGAGGCGGTCGGTGCTTTTCAGCAGATAGTCGGAGAGCTTCAGGTTGGCCGCGCTCTCGGTGGCCAGCAGGCTGCTGCCGCCGGCCTTCTGCGCTTCGATCGACTGCTGGGTAACGGCTTCCTGGGACTGGGCCAGGCGTTTCTCGTTGATCAGCGTCTGCAGGTCCTGGATTTCCTGCTCCAGACGCGCGGCGCGTTCGATCAGCAGGTCATGACGGGCGTTGCCGAGGTCTTGCAGCAGGCCGTTACCGGCCAGCTCCTGGCGGCGTAGCAGGGTCAGCGCGTTGAGCGAGGCCAGTTCGGCATTGAGCTGGTTGCGCTGGTCGGCGTTGATCGGTTTGCCGCCGTCCTTGCCGCTCTTGAGGCTGCTGTTGATCTGCTGGGTGCGGGTCTGGTTGTTGCTGATCTCGGCCTGGGCCCGTTCGGGGCGGGTCTGCGAGTTGATGATCAGGCTGTTGGCTTCGGACAGCGCCTTCTGCAAATCACCCTGCTGGGTGTTGCGTTCGCTGAGCATCTGCTCGAGCTGTGGCACGCTCAGGCTGGCATAGCGCTGGGCCACCGGCTGGGGCTTGCTTTGCTTGAGCTTGGCCAGTTCTTTCTGGCTTTCGCTGGTTTCCTTGGGGGCGCTGGCCAACTGCTGCTTGAGCGCGGCAAGCTTCTTCTCGCTGTCTTCTTTGCTGTTGAGCAGGTTCAAGGTCTGCTCGAGCACCTGCTGCAGGGCCTTCTGGTCGGCCTCGGGCAGCTTGCGCTCGGCGATCTTGTCGAGGCTGTTCTGGATGCTGGCGGTGGTCGGGGCTTCTGCCGCGTTGACCGCGAAAGAAATGGACAGGCACAACCCCAGCAGGGCTGTGCGAAGGTACACGCGCAGGGACATAGGCAGACTACTTGTGGATCAGGCAGAAACGGAGTTTAGAGGAACAATCCTGGTCCGGGTCGCGTTCCTTCGGGGAATCTGACGCCGACTTTCTGGATCTTGTTCCCGTCCATGGTCGCCACGGTCCAGATCGTGCCGTGCCATTCGACCTGGTCGCCTACTACTGGAGCGCCTCCGACCTTCTGTCGGATGAACTGCGCCAGCGGCATTTTCGCGTCCAGGCCGTCCAGTTTGAGGCCATAAAGTGCGGCCACCGCGCCCAGTTCGGCATCGCCTTCGAGCACGAAGTCGCCAAAGAAACGCAGGTCCAGACCGCGCTGCGGTGCCTGGCTGAACAGCTTGCCCAGCGCCGGGAGGTTATGTTCGTGGCCGATCACGCAGAGCATGTCGCCTACCTCCAGTACCGTACTGCCGGACGGGTGCAGCAGTTGTTCGCCCCGGAACAGCGCGGCGATACGCGTGCCTTCGGGCATCCTGAGCTCGCGCAGGGCGGCGCCGATGCACCATTTTTCCGCACCCAGGCGGTAGACGAACAGCTCCCACTCGCTGGTGATGTGCACTTCCAGGGCCGAGCGGGAAATCGGCGCCGGGTCTGGCGGTACGGTGACCTTCAGCAGCTTGGCCATCCACGGCAGGCTGGTGCCTTGCACCAGCAGCGACACCAGCACGATGAAGAACGCCAGGTTGAAGAACAGCTGGGCGTCAGGCAGGCCGGCCATCAGCGGGAATACTGCCAGAATGATCGGCACCGCGCCGCGCAGGCCAACCCAGGAAATGAAGCCTTTCTCACGACCATGGAAGGCCTTGAACGGCAGCAGGCTGGCCACTACCGACAGAGGGCGCGCCACCAGGATCATCCACAACGCCAGGCCCAGCGCCGGCAGGGCGATCGGTAGCAGGTCGTGGGGCGTGACCAGCAGCCCCAGCACCAGGAACATGCCGATCTGGGCCAGCCAGGCCATGCCGTCGAGCATGTGCAGGATGCCGTGGCGGCTGCGGATCGGCTTGTTGCCCAGCACCAGGCCGCACAGGTATACGGCAAGGAAGCCGCTGCCGTGCAGGGCATTGGTCAGCGAGAACACCACCAGGCCGCCGGCGACCACCAGGATCGGGTACAGGCCGCCGGCCAGGTTGATACGGTTCACCAACTGCAGCATCAGCCAGCCGCCACCCAGGCCAAGCAGGCCGCCGATACCGAACTCGCGCAGCAAGTGGCCCAGCAGGCTCCAGTGCAAGCCAGTCTGGCCGCTGGCGATCATGTCGATCAGGGTGACGGTGAGGAACACCGCCATCGGGTCGTTGCTGCCCGATTCGATTTCCAGGGTGGCGGTAACCCGCTCGTTCAGGCCTTTGCCGCCGAGCAGCGAAAACACCGCGGCGGCGTCGGTGGAGCCGACGATGGCGCCGATCAGCAGGCCCTGGATCAGGCTGAGGTTGAACAGCCAGGCAGCTACCATGCCGGTCAGCGCAGTGGTGATCATCACGCCGACGGTGGCCAGGGACAGCGCCGGCCACAATGCCACGCGAAAGCTCGCTACCCGCGTGCGCAGGCCACCGTCAAGGAGGATCACGGCCAATGCCAGGTTGCCCACCAGGTAGGCGGTCGGGTAGTTGTTGAAGATGATGCCGCCACCATCGACTCCGGCGACCATGCCGACGGCGAGAATGATGACCAGAATGGGGATGCCCAGGCGCGATGACAGCGAGCTGACCAGGATGCTTGCGCCCACCAGCAATGCGCCGATCAAGAACAGGCTGTTGATGGTGCTTGCATCCAAAGGCAGGTACTCCGGGATATCGCGGGAAGGGGGCTTGGCTCCTTGACTTGGCAAGTCGCGTGCCAACTGATTCTAACCTGATGAATTGGCAGGCTGTAAAGCGTTTCTGCAGATGTGCAAAAGGCACCTCTGAGGGTGCCTTTTGTGGTGTTGCCGATGCGGGCCCGTTCGCGGGTGAATCCGCTCCTGCAGGGGTTCGCAAGGGCCAAGGGCGATGCGCTACCTGTGGGAGCGGCTTTAGCCGCGAAGGGGGCAGGGCAGGCTTACGCCTGCTTCACCTCACGCATTGGCTTGCCTTTGACCGGTGCACCGTTGGCCACGTAGTACTTGGCGGTGCTGCGCGGCAGCGGCTTGCGGTTGCGAATCTTGTCCGAAATTTTCTCGGCGATCATGATCGTGGTGGCATTGAGGTTGCCGGTGATGATGATCGGCATGATCGACGCATCGACCACACGCAGGCCCTTCATGCCGTGCACGCGACCTTCGCCGTCGACCACGGCCATCTCGTCGGTGCCCATCTTGCACGAGCAGGACGGATGGAAGGCGGTTTCGGCGTGTTCGCGGATGAACTTGTCCAGCTCTTCATCCGTCTGCACGTGCTCGCCCGGGCTGATCTCTCGACCGCGGTACGGGTCCAGCGCCGGCTGGGCCATGATTTCGCGGGTCAGGCGGATGCCGTCACGGAACTCCTGCCAGTCCTGCTCGGTGGCCATGTAGTTGAACAGGATGCTCGGGTGCTGGCGCGGGTCCTTCGACTTGACCTGGATGCGGCCACGGCTTGGCGAGCGCATCGAGCCCATGTGTGCCTGGAACCCGTGCTCTTTCACGCCATTGGAGCCGTTGTAGTTAATCGCGACCGGCAGGAAGTGGTACTGGATGTTCGGCCATTCGAATTCCGGACGGGTGCGGATGAAACCACCCGCCTCGAACTGGTTGCTGGCGCCGATACCGGTACCCTTGAACATCCACTCGGCGCCGATGGCCGGCTGGTTCCACCACAGCAGCGACGGGTACAGCGACACCGGCTGGGTGCAAGCGTACTGCAGGTACAGCTCAAGGTGGTCCTGCAGGTTTTCGCCGACGCCTGGCAGGTCGTGTACCACCGGGATGTCGAGGCTTTCCAGCAGGGCGCGCGGGCCAACGCCGGAACGCTGCAGCAGCTGCGGCGAAGCAATGGCGCCGGAGCTTACAATCACTTCCTTGCGGGCGCGGGCTTCGACGCGCTCTTCGCTGTCGCCGACCAGGTAAGTCACGCCAATGGCGCGCTTGCCGTCGAACAGTACGCGGTCAGTCAGGGCGTGAGTGACGATGGTCAGGTTCGGGCGCTTCTTGGCCTGGTCCAGGTAGCCACGGGCGGTGCTGGAACGGCGGCCCTGCTTGGTGACGGTGCGGTCCATCGGACCGAAGCCTTCCTGCTGGTAGCCGTTGAGGTCTTCGGTGCGCGGGTAGCCGGCTTGCACGCCGGCTTCGACCATGGCGTGGAACAGCGGGTTGTTACCGGCCTTTGGCGTGGTCACGCTGACCGGGCCTTCGCCGCCGTGGTAGTCGTTCGGGCCGATGTCGCGGGTTTCGGCTTTGCGGAAGTACGGCAAGCAGTCGAGGTAGGTCCAGTCTTCCAGGCCTGGCAGTTTCGCCCAGCCGTCGAAGTCCATGGCGTTGCCACGGATGTAGCACATGCCGTTGATCAACGACGAGCCACCCAGGCCCTTGCCACGGCCACACTCCATGCGGCGGCCGTTCATGTGCGGCTCCGGGTCGGTCTCGTAGGCCCAGTTGTAGCGACGGCCCTGCAGCGGGAAGGCCAGGGCGGCCGGCATCTGGGTGCGGAAGTCGAAGCGGTAGTCGGGGCCACCGGCTTCCAGCAGCAGTACGGTGACGCCGGCGTCTTCGGTCAGGCGAGTCGCCAGGGTGTTACCGGCGGAGCCTGCTCCGACGATGATGTAATCGAATTCTTGGGACATGAAAGTACCCTCGTGTTGGCGGTGATCAGGGAGCGGAAACGCCCGCGCGGTGGCACGGGCGTGGCGGGACAGGGCCTTAGAAGACCGAGTTGTAGCCGCCCAGCTCGACCTGGACCGACTTGATGCGCGTGTATTGAGCCAGCGAGCTGACGCCGTTCTCACGGCCGACGCCCGACTGCTTGTAGCCGCCAACCGGCATTTCGGCTGGCGATTCGCCCCAGGCATTGATCCAGCAGATACCGGCTTCCAGCTGGTGGATGATGCGGTGGGCACGGGAGATGTCGTTGGTGCAGACACCGGCGGCCAGGCCGTAGTCGGTGTCGTTGGCGCGGCGGATGACTTCTTCTTCGGTTTCGTAGGTGAGGATGCTCATCACCGGGCCGAAGATCTCTTCCTTGACGATGGTCATGTCGTCGGTGCAGTCGGTGAACACGGTCGGGGCCACGAAGGCGCCTTTGGCGAAATCACCGGCAGTCAGACGCTCGCCGCCGCACAGCACGCGGGCACCTTCTTCTTTACCTTTGGCGATGTAGCCGAGCACGCTTTCCATGTGCTGGAAGCTGACCAGCGGGCCGAAGTTGGTGTTCTCGTCTTCCGGGTTGCCAACGCGGATGCGGGCAACGCGCTCGGCGATCTTGGCTTCGAAGGCTGCTTTCATGGCCGCCGGGATGAACACGCGGGTGCCGTTGGTGCAGACCTGACCGGAGCTGTAGAAGTTGGCCATCATGGCGATGTCGGCGGCCTTGTCCAGGTCGGCGTCGGCGCAGATGATCAGTGGCGACTTGCCGCCCAGTTCCATGGTGACTTCCTTGAGCGACGAGCTCGAGGCGCTGGCCATGACCTTTTTGCCGGTGGTGGTGCCGCCGGTGAAGGAGACTTTCTCGATGCGTGGGTGCTCGGTCAGCCAGGTGCCGACTTCGCGGCCGCTGCCGGTCAGGACGTTGAACACGCCATTCGGCAGGCCGGCTTCGGTGTAGATCTCGGCCAGTTTCAGGGTGGTCAGCGAAGTGACTTCCGACGGCTTGAAGATCATCGCGTTGCCAGCGGCCAGGGCCGGGGCGGATTTCCACAGGGCGATCTGGATCGGGTAGTTCCACGCGCCGATACCGACGGTTACGCCCAGCGGCTCGCGGCGGGTGTAGACGAAGGACGATTCGCGCAGGGGGATCTGCTCGCCTTCGATGGCCGGTACCAGGCCAGCGTAGTACTCCAGCACGTCGGCGCCGGTGACGATGTCGACATAGCGGGTTTCCGAGTACGACTTGCCGGTGTCCAGGGTTTCCAGCATGGCCAGTTCATCGTTGCGCTCGCGCAGGATGTCGACGGCGCGGCGCAGGATGCGCGAACGCTGCATGGCGGTCATCGCGGCCCAGACCTTCTGGCCGCGCTCGGCGCTTTCCACAGCCTTCTCGACGTCGGCCTGGGTGGCACGTTGCACGTGGGCGAGGACTTCGCCGGTAGCCGGGTTGATGGCCTCGAAGGTGGCATCGCTGCCAGCGTCGACGTAAGCGCCATCAATGTAGAGTTTTTGCGTTCCGAAACGGGCCATAGTGTCCTCGCAAGTGCAGTGTGTGGTTGGCTGCGCGTCACGCTCCTGCCGGGTGGGCAAGGGCCGTGCGCGCTTGATCAGCGGCCTGGTCGTCTGTGTCCAGGGTGTGCTGTTTAGCCAGTTGTAGATCCATGTATTCGTATGCAATCCGTATCGCCTGGTCGGTGTCGAATGCATCTCCCGACAGGGCACCACGCAGCCACAGGCCGTCGATCAGGGCTGCCAGGCCGCGGGCTGCCTTGCGCGCATGGTAGAGCGGCAGGGCGCGGCGGAACTGGCAGCACAGGTTGGAATACAGGCGGTGATCGTTGATCCGCTGCAACCTGTGCAAATCGGGCTGGTGCATGCTGGAAGCCCAGAAGGCCAACCAGGTTTTCATTGCCGGGCCGTTCACCTGGCTGGCATCGAAGTTGCCCTCGATGATCACTTTCAGGTGGGCGCGCGGGCTGTCGTCCGTCAGTGCCTGGCGACGTGCTCTAACGCCTTCGTTGAGCATGTTCATGATGTAACCCATCGTCGCTGCGATCAGGCCGTTCTTGTCCCGAAAGTAGTGACTGATGATGCCGTTCGACACTCCGGCCAAACGGGCAATCAGCGCAATGCTGGCGTCACCCAGTCCGACCTGATCGACCGCCTGCAATGTGGCTTCGATCAACTGCTGGCGGCGGATGGGTTGCATACCGACCTTGGGCATCTTGCTATCTCCTCAGGCCTGCGAGCAGACGACAGGCGGCTGACTCGGCGAAGGCCAGTCTATTTTGTTTTGATTGAACGTTCAATCAATAAAGAATAAGCTCTGCGACAATTTGTGCCATTGACAGTCTTTCAGGCGGTCGAGAAGGCACGGATTGACACCCCAGGAAATCGCGTAACCCCCGGAATACAAGGCGTTGACGGGCATGAGCGAGGCGAGATGCAGATTCTGCCGTACGGTCACTGGCCTGCGACAGGCCCTTGGAGCGGGCGGGGTGATCTGTGACGAATGCGCGCACCCCGGTGGAGGGCGTGGCATTTGCAGCAGGCCACCTGTCTGTTTTTTGCAACGTATCGATTCGGGATCGCGGTTTCCAGGGTGCTTTTATAACACCTGATGCAGTGGCGGAATTCCACCAATTGCTCGGGAAAAGACTGATTAGCCTCCAAAGCCGTACTGCCCGGAGCATTCGTGCAATGAGTTCTGCCTCACTTACCAAGCCCCCCGCCGAGAGGGTCCGGGTCAACCGCGTGGTGTTCTTCACCTCCGCGCTGATGATCCTCGTTCTGACTGCCTTGTTGATCGCTGTACCTGAAACTGCCGGCCAGGTGCTGGGCGTAGCCCAGAAATGGCTGACGCGTACCTTCGGCTGGTACTACATGCTGGTGATCGGCGGTTACCTGCTGTTCGTCGTCTACCTGGCCTTCTCCGACTACGGCAAGCTCAAGCTTGGCGGCAAGGACGACCAGCCTGACTTCAGCTACGGCGCCTGGGCCGGCATGCTGTTCTCCTCTGGTATCGGCATTTCGCTGCTGTACTTCGGCGCGTCCGAGCCGCTGGACCACTATTTCAATCCGCCAGAAGGCACCTCTGCCAGCCTCGAAGCCGCGCGCCAGGGCCTGCAGCTGACCTTCCTGCACTGGGGCCTGCATGGCTGGGCGATCTACGCCCTGGTCGGCCTGGCCGTGGGTTACTTCGCCTACCGCCACAATCAGCCGTTGGCTCTGCGCTCGGCGCTTTACCCGCTGGTGGGTGAGCGCTGGGTCAAAGGCGCTGCGGGCAATGCCGTGGACATCTTCGGCATGTTCGTCACCCTGCTGGGCCTGGTGACCAACTTAGGGATAGGTTCGATGCAGGTGTCCTCCGGCCTGGAATACCTGTTCGGCATGGACCACAGCAAGACCAACCTGCTGGTGGTGATTCTGGTCATGGCCGGCGTGGCCACCGTGGCGGCGGTATCGGGTGTGGAGAACGGCATTCGTCGCCTGTCCAACCTGAACATCATGCTGTTCAGCGGCCTGCTGATCTTCGTCCTGCTGGGCGGCGAAACCTTGCACCTGCTCAACGGCTTCGTGCAGAACATCGGCGACTACCTCAACGGTATCGTGCTCAAGACCTTCGACCTCTATGTATACGAAGGCGAAGCCGGCAAGTCCGAGCGCTGGCTGGGCCTGTGGACCGTGTTCTACTGGGCCTGGTGGATCTCCTGGGGGCCGTTCGTCGGCATGTTCATTGCCCGTATCTCCAAGGGCCGCACCGTGCGCCAGCTGGTCAGCGGCGTGCTGCTGATCCCGCTGGGCTTCACCCTGGCCTGGCTGTCGATCTTCGGCAATACCGCGCTGGACCTGGTGATCAACCAGGGCGCGGTTGAGCTGGGCAAGACCGCGCTTGAACAGCCGTCGATGTCGATCTACCAGCTGCTGGAATACTTCCCGGCGGCCAAGATCGTGATCGGTGTGGCGGTATTCGTTGGCTTCGTGCTGTTCCTCACCCCGGCCGACTCCGGCGCGGTGATGATGGCCAACCTGTCGTGCAAAGGCGGCAAGGTCGACGAAGACGCCCCGCACTGGATGGTGGTGTTCTGGTCGGTGGTCATCACCCTGGTTACCATCGGCCTGCTGTTCGCCGGTAACTTCGAAGCCATGCAGACCATGGTGGTGCTGGCCGGCCTGCCGTTCTCGGTAGTGCTGGTGCTGTTCATGTTCGGCCTGTACAAGGCCATGAAGCAGGACGTGGCCGTCGAGCAGGAGCGTGCCGAGCTGGCCGCCCGTGGTCGCCGCGGCTTCTCCGAGCGTCTGACCCAGCTGGAACTGCAGCCGACCCAGGCCGTGGTACAGCGGTTCATGGACAAGCACGTCAGCCCGGCGCTGAAAGAAGCCGCCGCGCAGTTGCAGACCCTGGGCTTCGAAGTGGAAACCCGTGTTGGCCAGTCGCGCAACATGATGGGCCTGCGGGTGATGATGGACGAGGGCAACCCGTTCGTTTACGAAGTGAGCCTGGACGGCTACATGGCCGCGCCGAGCGAGGCGCCGGTGGAAGGCGAGCCGGAAGTGCGCCAGCGCTTCTACCGTGCCGAGGTGTATCTGCACGATGGTAGCCAGGAGTACGACCTGATGGGCTTCGCGCCGGAGCAGATCGTGCGGGATGTGCTGGATCAGTTCGAAAGCCACCGGCAGCTGTTGGGGCGTGTCTACAGCTGATAGCGTTGCGCTGAACTGAAGGCCTTGCTCCGCGGAGCAGGGCCTTTTTTGTGCCCGAGCATCATGTCGCTGGGGGCACCGCCCGCTGCGTCTGTGCTTCCCGGCACAAGCGCAGCCGCGGCCATGGGGCTGTCAGGGGGTGCTGGCCTCGAGCAAGTCGGTGCGAAACTCGGAGCTCTGGCGTATGACGTCAATGGCAACGCTGCACAGTTTCAAGGGTAACGACGCGTGCGCTATCACCACGCTCTGGCTGCGCAGCAGGCGATAACCGGAATGATCATCGCAATGGGTAGTGGCCGCCGGGCCGCGCTTTACCCGATAGAACACGATATCGGCAGCTCGCAGCCAGTTTACCTGGATGTCTCCGTTCGGCAGCCGTTCGGTGCTCACCTCAGCCTTGGGCCGGCCGGGTGGCAGCAGCTCGACTGCAAGGCTCAGGCTATTGGCCATGAGCGCTCGGGAAGCCGATTGATCAGGGGACTGCACACCAACGAGGCACAGGTAGTGCGTTCCAGGCGTGGCGCCGATGGGGTCGTCAATTCTTGCCGCATCAGCAGCAATCGTGCCGCTGTAGCCAACCGGGTCTTCACAGGCGAGCGCATCGGTGCTGGTCTTGTAGCGGTAGCGTGGGGTGTCGATCAGGAACTCGAAGCCCCAGCGTGGTTGTTCAAGCGAGCCATCGGGCAGGGTGCGGGCTTTGACGATGGTCTTGAAACTACTGCCCTGCGGCGTCAGTTGAAAGCCTGGCAGCAGTTGGCAATCGTCCAGCTCCAGGTCTGCCTGCCCGGCCCTGAAGCATCCCTGCACACGGTGGATGGGGATCGCGCCTACCTCATTGTCATGCAAGCTGTTGACGACGCTGATCAGGCGGTGGGTGGCGCTGTCGACGACTGGGCTGCCGGACGCCCCTTCATCGAGGCCTTGGCAATCGTTGCGCCTGACGTTTCGCCACACCCAGTTGTTGACACTGGAGAAGCTATGGAAGCGCTCCGTGCAGGTTGACAGGCGCAGCCCTTGGCTGACTGAACTGGGTTCGCCGATTACCTTTACCGCGTTCGCCGATGTGGGGGATGGGCCGATCTTGACCGGTGTGATGCCTTGCGCCAGCAACTCGTCGAGTGTGGCATCCAGCTCCAGCAGGGCCAGATCGGCACCTTGCATGCTGCTCCATACCATCTGCTTCACAGGCACGGTATGGCGCTGGTCCTGGGTATCGGCAAAGTAATTGAACGCAATACTGCCGGTCATTGGCTGGTTGACGATGATCTTGCCATTGACGCCGCCTGCGCAGTGACCGGCAGTGAGCACGTAGGCAGGCCCGCTGCTGGCAAGGGTGGCATCGCGGCTGTCCAGCAGGGTGCCGATGCACAGCCGGTTCTTCCAGAGCACCCGGCCGACACCGGTCCACTGAGCGTTCTGGCCGGCATTGTTGTAAAGGGTAAGCGGTGCAGTGGGCAAGCTGTCTTCGGCGTCAGCCAGCTGGCTGAGCAGCATCAGGCCCAATGTTGCCAATCGCGTTGAGTTTCGCATGTCGTACCTCCTCGATAGGGAGGGACGAAGCATGAGGGGGCTGGCGAGGCGTGTGGCGGTATATAGGTGACGGGCTTATCTAGCGGTTGCTGTAGCGCCCGTTCTTGCCGTGACCCGGCATTGCCAGGTTGCTGCGCACGGCAATCATCTGCTTGAGCCTGATCAACTCGATGCCTTGGCTCTTCAGCCTTGGCAATTCGCGCTCAAGCACATCCAGCGTCTGCGGGTAAGGGTGCCCGATCAGCACGGCCGAGCCTTGCTTGCGAGCCAGCGCAATGCCTTGCTGCAGTTGCCCGGTAATTGCCTCGGGGGTGCGTACGTCGTCGAGAAATACATCCCGCGATACATGCGCCAGGCCCTGGGCCTGGGCTTCGGCCGCAGCGACCGTGGCCGCGCTGGTGCGGCTGTCGACGAAGAACAGGTGCCGACGCTGCAATTCGCCCATCAGCCAGGCCATCGGCTCACGCTGGGCGGTCATGCGGCTGCCCATGTGGTTGTTGATACCGGCGGCATACGGCACCTTGGCCAGGGCTGCCTCGAGGCGTCGGGCCAGTTCGTCCAGGGGGATGCCGGGGTGCCAGGCATAGGGCCCGGTGGCCGGGTCCATGGGCATGTGCAGGATCACCGTCTTGCCGGCCTTGTGGGCCTGGCGGGCGAAATCGGTGGCGTGTGGGGTGTCGGGCATGATCGCCATGGTCACTGGCCCCGGCAGGGCGAGGGTGCGGCTGTCACGCTCGGCGCTTTGGCCCAGGTCGTCGATGATGATGCTCAGGTAGGCCTTGCTGGCCGGTGCCGCTTGTGCGACCCCGGCCATCAGGCAGACCAACAGACACAGCAGATAACGCATGGGCTGGGTCAGTCGCCCTTGGTGATGTTCAGGCCCTTGAGCAGGCTCAGCGCCTGGCTCAGCTGGTAGTCGCTGTCCTGCGGGCGTTCCTGGCGCTTGGTGCTGCCGGTCGGGCGGTCGGCGCCACCGTTGCCGTTGCCCAGGTGACCCTGCAGGTCGGCTTCCTTGAAGGTATCGTTGTCGTTGGCATCGGCAGTCAACTTGGCTGGGCGCACTTCAATGTCGGGGACGATGCCCTGGGCCTGGATCGAGCGGCCGTTGGGCGTGTAGTACAACGCAGTGGTGAGCTTCAGTGCGCGGTCATTGGCCAGCGGCAGCACGGTCTGTACCGAGCCCTTGCCAAAGCTGTCGGTACCCATCAGCACGGCGCGTTTCTGGTCTTGCAGGGCGCCGGCGACGATTTCCGAGGCCGAAGCGCTGCCGCCGTTGATCAACACCACCAGTGGCACCCCTTCGCTGGCGTCGGCCGGGTCGGCGGAGAAGCGCAGTTCGGAATTGGCGATGCGGCCCTTGGTGTAGACGATCAGGCCCTTGGTCAGGAAGTGGTCGGCCACTTCCACTGCCGATTGCAGCACGCCGCCGGGGTTGTTGCGCAGGTCAAGGATCACCCCGCGCAGTTTCTTGCCGTTGTCCTTGCGCAGCTTGGCCAGGGCCTTGCCGACCTCGTCACCGGTCTTGACCTGGAACTGGGTGATGCGGATGTAGCCATAGCCGCTTTCCAGCAGTTGGCTCTTCACGCTCTTGACCTGGATTACCGCGCGGGCAAGGGTTACGTCGAACGGGCTGCCGCCGTCGCGCACCAGGGTCAGGGTGATCTTCTCGCCCACCTTGCCACGCATCTTGTCGACCGCTTCGGTCATGGTCTGGCCGCGGGTCGGGGCGCCGTTGATCTTGACGATCAGGTCCCCGGCCTGCACGCCGGCTCGCGATGCCGGGGTGTCATCGATAGGCGATACCACCTTGATATTGCCGTCCTCCTGGCCCACTTCGATGCCGAGGCCACCGAATTCGCCACTGGTGCTTTCCTGCAGCTCCTGGAAGTCTTCAGGCCCGAGGTAGGCCGAGTGGGGGTCAAGGTTGCTGAGCATGCCCTTGATGGCGTTCTCCAGCAGGGTCTTGTCGTCCACAGGTTCGACGTAGGCAGCCTTGATACGGTCCATGACCTCGGCAAAGGTGCGCAGCTCTTCCAGCGGCAGCGGTGCCTTGGCGGTCACCTCGGTGGCGGGCACTGCGGCAGTCTTGGCTGGCGAAGCTTTCGCCGGCTCCGCGGCGCTGGCCAGGGGCGCACCTATCGCCAGGGCGATGGTCAGGGCCAGCTGGGTGAGGCGAGGCGAGTGCAGCATGTCGAACGAACTCCTGATCCTGTAAGCGCTCCCTGCGGAGCATCGGCGCAGCGCCTGGCGCCACGCCGTATGTAATGTGTCAGCCGCGGCACCACTGCGAAGGGTCGGTCGGCCGGCCCTGCTGGCGGATGGCGAAATACAAGCCTGCGCTGTCCTGGCCACCGCTGTCGCCAACGGTGGAAATGGCTTCGCCGGCCTTGACGATGTCGCCGGCGCTCTTGAGCAGGCTCTGGTTGTGGCCGTACAGGCTCAGGTAACCATTACCATGGTCGAGAATGACCAGAAGTCCAGCGCCACGCAACCAGTCGGCAAACACCACCCGTCCGCCGTGCACTGCGCGTACCTGGGTGCCGGGGCTGGCGCTGATCATCACGCCGTCCCACTTGGCCCGGGCATCGCTGCCGCGGGCGTCACCGAAGCGTGCCAGCAATCGACCATTGACCGGCCAGGGAAGTTTTCCCCGGGCTGCAGAAAATGCACCGCCGTAGCTGGCGCCGTCACTGGAAACCAGTGGGCCGAGGGTGGTGCGGGCCTTTTTCGGTGGCTCGCTATCTTCGCTGTCCGCACGGGCGGCCAGGGCCTCCTGCTGGCGGCGTTTCTCGGCTTCCTGCTGGGCGAGCAGGGCTTTCTTGCGCGCTTCTTCGGCTTCGCGGGCCTGGCGTGCCAGGGTTTCCTCGATGGTCTTGAGCACCTTGGCCAGGTCCGCCTGGTCCTGTTGGCGGGCCTGCAGCTTCTGGTCGCCATCTTTCACGTCGCTGTTGAGCTTGGCCAATACCTGCTGGCGCTTGCTGCGCTCGGCATCCAGCGCCTGGCGGCGCGTGTCGAGGTCGGCGCGCTGCGCCAGCAGTTGTTCCTGCTGACGGGAAATGTCCTGCTCGACGTTGGCCAGCTGGCGCAACGTTTCATTGAAGGCCTTGAGCTGGTCGAGGCGCGCCTTGCTCAGGTAGTCGTAATAGGTGAGGGTGCGGGCGAACTTCTCAGGGTTCTGCTGGTTGAGCAGCAGCTTGAGGTATTCCTCGCGGCCGTTGTTCTGGTAGGCCGAACGGGCCTGAATGGCAATCAGCCGCTGTTGTTCAACGCGGGCGCTCTGGAGTTTTTTTTTCTCGGTATCAAGGCGCTCCAGCTCGCCCTCGGTCTTTTTTAGTTCTTGTTGCAGGGCCTCCACCTGCTTCTCCAGGTTGCCGATGTCGGTCTCGGTGGCCTTGAGGTCTTTTTGCACACCGGCTTTTTCTTCCTGGAGCTTGCTCAGCGTCTTCTTGAGCTCGGCAATGTCCTGGCGGGTGGCGTCCAGTTGCTGCTGGGTCTGCGCGCGCTCATCGGCGAATGCCGGGCTGAGCAGGCAGGACAGGGCTAATAGGATCAGGGCGCGTAGCATGGGGTTTGGCGTACCGGGGATGGAGACTGGCCTAGTATGCCCGTGCGGGCAGGCAAAAAAAACGCCCCGCTGCCGGGGCAGCGGGGCGTTTGTCCGGAATTCATGTGCAAAGGGGCTGCCAGGCGGCCCCGGGACACTGAATCAGGCGTCGACCAGGATCGAAGTGCCGGTCATTTCTGCCGGTTTTTCCAGGCCCAGCAGTTTCAGCATGGTCGGCGCCACGTCGGCCAGCACGCCGCCTTCGCGGACCCGCACCTTGCGCTTGCCGACGTAGATGAACGGCACCGGTTCGCTGGTGTGGGCTGTGTGCGCCTGGCCGGTGCACGCGTCTTCCATCTGCTCGACGTTGCCGTGGTCGGCGGTGATCAGGGCCTCGCCACCCACCTTGTCCAGCGCCTCGACGATGCGCCCGACACAGGTATCCAGGGCCTCGACGGCTTTCACCGCAGCCTCGAACACGCCGGTGTGGCCGACCATGTCGCCGTTGGCGTAGTTGGCCACGATCACGTCAAAGCGCTGCTGCTCGATGGCTTCGACGATGCGGTCGGTCACTTCAGGAGCGTTCATCTCGGGCTGCAGGTCGTAGGTGGCGACCTTCGGCGACGGGATCAGGATGCGCTCTTCGCCTTCGAACGGCTCTTCGCGGCCACCGGAGAAGAAGAAGGTGACGTGTGCATACTTCTCGGTTTCAGCGATGCGCAGCTGGGTCTTGCCGTTTTTTGCCAGGTACTCGCCCAGCACGTTGTCCAGGCTGGACGGCGCATAGGCTGCCGGCGCGGCGATTTTTGCCGAATACTGGGTCAGGCCGATGTAGGCCGCCATGTTCGGCAGGCGTGCACGCGGGAACTCGTTGAAGTCCGGCTCGACGAAGGCACGCGACAGCTCGCGGGCGCGGTCGGCGCGGAAGTTCATGAAGATTACCGCATCGCCGTCTTCAACCTTCACCGCCTCGCCAATGCGCGTGGCCTTGACGAATTCGTCGTTCTCCTCGCGGGCATAGGCTGCTTCCAGGCCCGCCAGCGCGGTGTCGGCGGTGTATTCGGCAACGCTGTCGACGATCAGGTTGTAAGCGGCGCTGACGCGGTCCCAGCGGTTGTCGCGGTCCATCGCGAAGTAGCGGCCGATCAGGCTCGCGATACGGCCCTTGCCGAGCTTGGCGAAGGTCGCGTCGAGCAGTTCGATCGACGACTGGGCGCTGCGTGGCGGAGTGTCGCGGCCATCGAGGAAGGCGTGCAGGTAGATCTTCTCGGCGCCACGCTGCGCGGCCAGTTCGGCCATGGCGACGAGGTGGTCCTGGTGGCTGTGCACGCCACCGTCGGACAGCAGGCCGAGGATGTGCACGGCCTTGCCGGCGCCAGCAGCCTTGTCCACCGCCCCGGTGAGCACCGGGTTCTCGAAGAACTCGCCATCGCGGATGGCCTTGGTGACCCGGGTGAAGTCCTGGTAGACGACGCGGCCCGCGCCAAGGTTCATGTGCCCGACCTCGGAGTTGCCCATCTGCCCGTCCGGCAGGCCGACATCCATCCCCGACCCGGAAATCAGGCCATGCGGCTGGGTGGCGCGCAGGCGGTCATAGACCGGTGTGCTGGCGGCATAGATGGCGTTGTATTCGGGGCTTTCGCTGTGGCCGAATCCATCCAGGATGATCAGGACCAGAGGTTTGGGCGTGCTCGTCATCAATCAAACTCACGGTTGTTCAAAGATGATAAAGACACGCATTTTAGGGCAAATGCGCCATCAACGGCGAATAATCGTCCTGTCACCCGACCGGCGCGGGCAACCCGGTAACATGAAGGTACCTTTACCTCCGGCCCATCGGGCTTTGGTGGCACTGGGGGGGTGTGTATACTGGCCGGCATTTTCAATCGCCTGGAACACCGCTGATGGTTGCTCACCTGATTCAATTCGCGACAGATCACTACATCCTGGTGGCGATCTTCGTGGTTCTGCTGGTTGCACTGCTCGTCAATGAACTGCGCCGTGGCGGCCAGAGCCTGAGCAACGGCCAGCTGACCGCGCTGGTCAATGCCGACAAGGCACTGGTCATCGACATTCGCCCGTCCAAGGAATATTCCGCCGGCCACATCGTTGGTGCGTTGAACATCCCGCAGGACAAGCTCGCCAACCGCATGACCGAGCTCGAAAAGCACAAAGAGAAGACCCTGATCGTCGTCGACGCGATGGGCCAGCAGTCCGGCGCGGTCTGCGGCGAGCTGCTCAAGGCTGGTTACACTGCCGCCAAGCTGAGCGGTGGCGTTTCCAGCTGGAAAGCCGATAACCTGCCTTTGGTGAAGTGATATGAAGCCCGTCATCGTCTATTCCAGCGACTACTGCCCCTACTGCATGCGCGCCAAGCACCTGCTTCAGAGCAAAGGCGTTGCCTTCGAAGAGATCAAGGTCGATGGCAAGCCGCAGGTGCGCGCCGAGATGAGCCAGAAGGCCGGCCGTACGTCGGTGCCGCAGATCTGGATCGGCAGCACCCACGTCGGTGGATGCGATGACCTCTACGCCCTGGAGCGCGCCGGCAAGCTCGACGCGCTGCTGGCAGTCTGATTTGCACTGCATTCAAAAACATTAGGATTAAGGATCTGCCATGACTGACCAACAGACCAACGGCGCTGCTGCAGAAGACAACAGCCCTCAGTTCTCCATGCAGCGCATCTACGTGCGCGACCTGTCGTTCGAAGCCCCTAAAAGCCCGCAGATCTTCCGTCAGCAGTGGGAGCCGAGCGTTGCGCTGGACCTGAACACCAAGCAGAAAGCCCTGGAAGGCGACTTCCATGAAGTGGTGCTTACCCTGTCGGTGACCGTCAAGAACGGCGACGAAGTGGCCTTCATCGCTGAAGTTCAGCAGGCCGGCATCTTCCTGATCAAGAACCTCGACGCTTCGTCGATGAGCCACACGCTCGGCGCGTTCTGCCCGAACATCCTGTTCCCGTATGCCCGTGAGACCCTGGACAGCCTGGTGACCCGCGGTTCGTTCCCGGCCCTGATGCTGTCGCCGGTCAACTTCGACGCCCTGTACGCGCAAGAGCTGCAGCGCATGCAGGAAGCTGGCGAAACGCCGACCGTGCAGTAATTCTGCCGGTATCGAAAAAGCGCCTCTCGGGGCGCTTTTTTGTTGCCTGTACCGGCCTGCTCGCGGGTTAAAGGTCAGCTCCCGGCAAACCCGTTCTGCCGCCAGGCCTCATAAACGGTAACCGCCACGGTATTGGACAGGTTCAGGCTGCGGCACCCCGGCCGCATGGGCAGGCGCAGGCGTTGTTCGGCGGGCAGGCTGTCCAGCACCTCGGCTGGCAACCCGCGGCTCTCAGGCCCGAACAGAAACGCATCGCCGGGCTGATAGGCCACTTCATGGAACGGGTGCGAGCCTTTGGTGGTAAAGGCGAACAGCCGCGGATTGCCCAGGCTTTCCAGGCATCCGGCCAGGCTTTCGTGGCGCTTGAGCGTGGCATACTCGTGGTAATCCAGCCCGGCACGGCGCAGGCGCTTGTCGTCCAGTTCGAAGCTGATCGGCTCGATCAGGTGCAGGGCGCAACCGCTGTTGGCGCAGAGGCGGATGATATTGCCGGTATTCGGCGGAATTTCTGGTTGAAAAAGGATGACGTGAAACATGCACGGCTCCAAACGTGAAGATGACGAGCATTCTACCCCTGAACCCGACCTGCGTTCGAAGGCCTGGCCGCGCATGCTGCTTTCCCTGGCGCTGTTCGGGGTTTTGCTGGGGCTGATGATTGGCCGTCTGACTGCCCCTGAAGAACGGGTGCTGGAGCAGGTCGAAGTGGTGCAGGATGGCCTGAACCTGTGGTTCAACGAAGCGCCCAAGCTGCATGGCGAAAACGTCGAAGGCACCGTGGCACTGCTGTTCGAGGCCGAGGGCAAGGCGCAGCGTGGTCAGCTGGACCTGCAAGGCAAGCCGGTCGGCTGGCGGTTGCAGAAGAGCGACAAGGGGTTGTTGCTGACGGTGATTGCCGCGCGTCCCCTGCACGGCGAATGGGCCGGCGCAGAGGACGCTGGACGTTGGCGGGTGCAGGTGAAACTGCACGAATAAAAGAGGGGATATCTCGGCCTGCCTGTACCAAGGTCCCCAAAAGGGTTTACAGCGAATTAAAGGGGGGATGGCCCGGCCTGCCTGTACCGAGGTCCCCAAAACTGGCGTTACTGCGAATAAAAGAGGGGTCACCCGGCCTGCCTGTACCAGGGCCCCCGAAACTGGGTATGTATGAGTTATTGCAGGGGGCGTGCCAGTTTCGCAAAGCCCGCGAATACTGGACTTTGAGGGGGATTTGGTCAGGATTTCGGGGGATTTGTGCCTTTGCGAGGTGCATCGGGCACAGGATCGGTGCATGAAGCAGATAGGGCTGGGGCCGCTTTGCGACCCTTTCGCGGCTGAAGGCCGCTCCAACAGGGAATCGCGAATTCCTGTAGGAGCCTTCAGCCGCGAAAGGGCTGCGAAGCAGCCCCAGGGGTGTTACAGGTGACGCAGCAGGTCAGTGATCCTCACCCTCATCGTCATCCCCACCGTCCACATTCATCCCCAGTTCCTTGATCTTGCGGGTCAGGGTGTTGCGGCCCCAACCCAGCAGCACCGCAGCATCACGCCGGCGACCGGCGGTGTGCTTGAGCGCGGTCTCGATCATGATTCGCTCGAAGCTGGGCACCGCGCTGTCGAGCAGGTTCGACTGCCCGCGCGCCAGCGCCTGATCCGCCCACTGGCGCAGCGCCTGCTCCCAGTTGGTGACTGGCGCTGCGTCTTGCGGCAGGTTCAGCAGCTCCGGCGGCAGGTCGCCGATCAGCACTTCGCGGCTGGACGCCATCACGGTGATCCAGCGGCAGGTGTTTTCCAGCTGGCGCACGTTGCCTGGCCACGGCAGGTTGCGGATGAACTCTTCAGTTTCCGGCTTGAGCAGCTTCGGCTCGACGGCCAGTTCCTGAGCGGCACGGCCGAGGAAGTGGCGGGCCAGCGCCGGGATGTCCTCGCGGCGGTCGGCCAGGCGCGGGATATGGATGCGGATCACGTTCAGGCGGTGGAACAAGTCCTCACGGAACTTGCCGGCGGTGACCAGCGACTCCAGGTTCTGGTGGGTCGCTGCAATGATGCGGACATCGACCTTCACCGGCACGTGGCCGCCAACGCGATAGAACTCGCCATCGGCCAGAACCCGTAGCAGGCGGGTCTGGGTATCGGCGGGCATGTCACCGATCTCGTCGAGGAACAAGGTGCCGCCGTCGGCCTGTTCGAAGCGACCGCGGCGCAGGTTGGCGGCGCCGGTAAAGGCGCCTTTCTCGTGGCCGAACAGCTCCGATTCCATCAGGTCCTTGGGAATGGCGGCCATGTTCAGGGCGATGAACGGCGAAGCAGCGCGCGGGCTGTGACGGTGCAGGGCGTGCGCCACCAACTCTTTACCGGTGCCGGATTCGCCGTTGATCAATACGGTGATGTTGGAGTGGCTCAGGCGGCCAATGGCGCGGAACACTTCCTGCATCGCCGGCGCTTCGCCGATGATTTCCGGGGTGCGGGCCAAGGCCTGGGGAACATCGAGGCCCTGCTGTTCCTGGGCGTGCTGGTTGGCGCGCTTGACCAGCGACACCGCCTCATCGACGTCGAACGGCTTGGGCAGGTATTCGAAAGCACCGCCCTGGTAGGACGCCACGGCGCTGTCCAGGTCGGAATGCGCGGTCATGATGATGACCGGCAGGCGCGGATGCTGTTCGCGAATCTGCGCCAGCAGGTCGAGGCCGCTGGCGCCGGGCATGCGAATATCGGAAATGATCACATCCGGCTGCTGGCGGGCCAGGCGGCCCATGACGCCATCGGCGCTGTCGAAGCTCTGGGTGGTCATGCCTTCCTGCTGCAGGGCTTTTTCCAGGACCCAGCGGATGGAGCGATCATCATCGACGATCCATACGGTTTCACTTCGGCTCATGAGGCGGTGGCTCCTTGTTCCAGGGGCAGGAAGATCGAGAAGGCGGTGTGCCCTGCGTGGCTTTCACACTCGATCAGGCCCTGATGCTGGCTGATGATGTTCTGGGTGATGGCCAGGCCGAGCCCGGTACCGTCCGGGCGCCCGCTGACCATGGGATAAAAAAGGGTGTCTTGCAGTTCTGCGGGGATGCCCGGGCCGTTGTCGATGATCTCGATACGTGCCGCCAGGCGATGGCGCACATGGCCGATGGTGAACTGGCGTACGGCGCGGCTGCGCAGGGTGATGCGGCCCAGGCGCAGCTCGTTCTGCGAGCTGATCGCCTGCATCGCATTGCGCACGATGTTCAGTACGGCCTGGATCATCTGCTCGCGGTCGATCAATACGTCTGGCAGGCTCGGGTCGTAGTCGCGCACCAATGTGATGCAGCCCTGGCTTTCGGCTTCGACCAGGCTGCAGACCCGCTCCAGTACTTCGTGGATGTTGGTCATGGCCAGCGACGGCAACTTGTTCGAGCCGAGCATGCGGTCGACCAGGTTGCGCAGGCGGTCGGCCTCTTCGATGATCACGTTGGTATAGTCGCGCAGGCCCTCTTCAGGCAGCTCGCGGGCCAGCAGCTGTGCTGCACCACGGATACCGCCGAGCGGGTTCTTGATCTCGTGGGCCAGGCCGCGCACCAGCATCTTGGTGGTTTCCTGCTTGCTCAACTGGGCTTCTTCCTTGGTGATGCGCAGCAGGCGATCACGCGGGTGAACTTCCAACAGCAGCAAGGTATTGCCCTGGTGCAGGATCGGTGTCACCGCATAGTCGACGGTGATGGCCTGCCCGGTCAGCGAGGTCAGTTGCGCTTCACGCTTGGTGAACGGGTGCGCCTGTTCCACCGCCTGGCGCAGCGAGTTGAGCGCCTCGGTCGATTCGGTGAACAGTTCACTGATGAACTGCCCGTGGCTACGCTGGCCACTGACCGCCAGGAGCATTTCTGCGGCCGGGTTCATGTACTCCAGGCGCAGCTCTGAATTGAGCAGGAGCGTGGCGGTGGTCAGGTTGTCCAGAAGCAGACGGTGCTGTGCATCGCTGATGGTCATAAGGCGTCGTTGACCTCTTTTGGCGCTTGCCCGGCGTTGCTTGGACCACGCCCGGGCGCGCTGTGGATCCGCTGATGCCAGCAAAATGCAAGAAACAAACCAAGGCTCCGAAAAGAAGCGGAATTTGCCGATAAAGGCCTGTATTTGCGCAGAATCGGGACAGAATTCTCGGATTTAACGTTTCACGTGACCTTTTTTGGGGTGTACTCGAGGGCGTTTGCCTTTTGAGTGCACCAATATAGAGCATAGAGGTTTCAGGTTTTATCGCACAGTTGGCCGGTGGCGCGTATCAGGGCTTGCCGGGTCAGGTCGTCCACTGAGTGGTGGGCGATTGTCTGGGCCAGCGTCGCGGCGCAATCCTGTGGTGGCTGGCGGTCAAAGGCTGCCAGGCGCTTGAGCAGTTCGGCCTGCAGGGCATCCAGCTGTGGCCGGACAGCCTGCTGCAAGTCGCTGCGCTGCGTTTCGGGCGCAGTGCCCTTGGCGTGCCAGCGGGAAAGCAAGGTGTACTGCACCAGTTTGTTGGCTTCGATCTGGTCGGAGAAAAACGCTTGCGCGCGCTGCGGGGCCAGGCCGTGGTCAGCTGCGAGCGCTCCGACGTTGGCCAGCACCTGTGTTTCACGCTGGCTGGCCTGCACCGGTTGGTCGGTATCCCATTTGTACAGGGCGACGGCTTCGGCCAGGGACAGGCGGCTTACGATGCTGTCCAGCAAGGGGAAAAGGACGGGGTCCTTGGTAGCGGCGCAGCCGGTCAGGCTGATGAGGGTGAACGCTGCGAAAGGCAAAAGACGCATGATGAACCTCCTGTGGGTGGAGGCCTGAGTGTGGCGATGCGCGCAGGCGCTTCGGGTAAGACACTTCCGAAGTTCTTGAGGGCCAAAGCAGAAACGGCCTCCCGAAGGAGGCCGTCTTGATCAGGTCATCGACGTCAGGCGCCGATCAGATCAGCAGCTGTAGTACAGCTCGTATTCCAGCGGGTGTACGAAGGTGCGGACCTTGATTTCTTCTTCGCTCTTCAGCTCGATGAAGGCATCGATGAAGTCGTCGGAGAACACGCCGCCCTTGGTCAGGAACGCACGGCCTTTGTCCAGCTCTTCCAGGGCTTCTTTCAGGCTGCCGCAAACCTGCGGGATGTCCTTGGCTTCTTCTGGCGGCAGGTCGTACAGGTTCTTGTCGGCAGCGTCGCCAGGGTGGATCTTGTTCTGGATACCGTCCAGGCCAGCCATCAGCAGGGCCGCGAAGGCCAGGTACGGGTTGGCCGATGGGTCCGGGAAGCGGGCTTCGATACGACGGGCTTTCGGGCTGCCGACGTAAGGAATACGGATCGAGGCGGAACGGTTGCGAGCCGAGTAGGCCAGCATTACCGGGGCTTCGAAGCCTGGGACCAGACGCTTGTACGAGTTGGTCGACGGGTTGGTGAAGCCGTTCAGGGCCTTACCGTGCTTGATGATACCGCCGATGAAGTACAGGGCGGTGTCGGACAGGCCGGCATAGCCTTCGCCGGCGAAGGTGTTCTTGCCGTCTTTCCAGATCGACATGTGCACGTGCATGCCCGAGCCGTTGTCGCCGTACAGTGGCTTCGGCATGAAGGTGGCGGTACGGCCGTAAGCGTCGGCAACGTTGTGCACGACATATTTCAGGGCCTGAACTTCGTCGGCTTTCTTCACCAGAGTGTTGAACTTGACGCCGATTTCGTTCTGACCGGCAGTCGCCACTTCGTGGTGGTGAACTTCAACGGTCTGGCCCATTTCTTCCAGAGCGTTGCACATGGCGGTACGGATTTCGTGGTCGTGGTCGAACGGCGGAACCGGGAAGTAGCCGCCTTTCACGCCTGGACGGTGGCCTTTGTTGCCGCCTTCCACGTCAGCGCCAGTCATCCACGAGCCTTGCTCGGAGAAGATCTTGAACATCGAACCGGAGATGTCCGACTGGAACTTCACTTCGTCGAAGATGAAGAATTCTGGCTCTGGGCCAGCAAATACGGTGTCACCGATGCCGGTGCTCTTCAGGTACTCTTCGGCGCGCTTGGCGATCGCACGTGGGTCGCGATCGTAGCCCTGCATGCTCGACGGGTCGACGATGTCACAGGTGATGATCAGGGTCGGCTCTTCGGTGAACGGGTCCAGAACAGCGGTCTCGTCGACCGGCATCAGGATCATGTCGGAAGCTTCGATGCCTTTCCAGCCAGCAATGGAGGAACCGTCGAACATCTTGCCGACTTCGAAGAAGTCTTCGTCCAGGCCATCACGCGCCGGCATGGTCACGTGATGCTGAGTGCCTTTGGTGTCCGTGAAACGCAGATCAATCCACTTGACGTCATGATCTTTGATGAGTTGAACCGACTTCGACATGTTGTCCTCCGGAGGGTCTAGAGCGCGGTGGGCCGCTGCTCTGGAAAAAGGGTGTTGCCGGGCGCGGATAGTCGGCCAAGCTTACCTGCCTCACAAGGGAGCAAATTGCATGCCAGTGCCCGAAAATGGCGAGGGCGGGATAAAAAGGGGCGTTTGCGGGCATTTGGCGGGCTGGCAACGGCTAAAAGTGCACCCTTACGAGGCAAGAATCGAGTGTAGAGCACCAAATGTGTGCACGGCTTTGAGGGTGTGCTTTTTTTGAGGGCCTCTTCGCGGGTAAACCCGCTCCCACAGGTATTGCACAGGCGCGATACCTGTGGGAGCGGGTTTACCCGCGAAAGGGCCGGAACAGGCGGCACAAAACCCGGCTCCTGCATTTATCTCAAAGCTTCTGATCAAAAGTTGGTCAAATCCTGAGCAATTTCCGCTATAATTCGCGCCCCTCATTTTCGGCAGGCCTTGCGCGCGCTGTTAACCCAATGAAACTTATCGTCAAAGTCTTCCCAGAAATCACCATCAAGAGCCGGCCGGTGCGCAAGCGCTTCATCCGCCAGCTCGGCAAGAACATCCGCAACGTGCTCAAGGACCTTGATCCAGAGCTCGCGGTCGATGGTGTCTGGGACAATCTCGAAGTGGTCACCCGCGTCGAGGACGAGAAGGTCCAGCGCGAGATGATCGAGCGCCTCACCTGCACGCCAGGCATCACCCACTTCCTGCAGGTCGAGGAATACCCGCTGGGTGACTTCGACGATATCGTCGCCAAGTGCAAGCACCACTTCGGCCACCTGCTGGCCGGCAAGCGCTTCTCGGTGCGCTGCAAGCGCGGCGGTCATCACGACTTCACTTCGATGGACGTCGACCGCTACGTCGGCAGCCAGCTGCGCCAGCAGTGCGGCGCAGCCGGCATCGACCTGAAGACGCCTGAAGTCGTGGTGCGCATCGAGATTCGCGATCAGCGCCTGTATGTGATCCACAACCAGCACAACGGCATCGGCGGCTACCCGCTGGGCGCGCTGGAGCAGACCCTGGTGCTGATGTCCGGTGGTTTCGACTCCACCGTGGCGGCCTACCAGATGATGCGCCGTGGCCTGATGACCCACTTCTGCTTCTTCAACCTCGGCGGCCGTGCCCACGAGCTGGGCGTGATGGAAGTCGCCCACTACCTGTGGAAGAAGTACGGCAGCAGCCAGCGCGTGCTGTTCATCAGCGTGCCCTTCGAAGAAGTGGTCGGCGAGATCCTCAACAAGGTCGACAACAGCTACATGGGTGTGACGCTCAAGCGCATGATGCTGCGTGGCGCCGCGCACATGGCCGACCGCCTGCAGATCGATGCCCTGGTCACCGGCGAAGCGATTTCCCAGGTCTCCAGCCAGACCCTGCCGAACCTGTCGATCATCGACTCGGCCACCGAAAAGCTGGTGCTGCGTCCATTGCTGGCCAGCCACAAGCAGGACATCATCGACCAGGCCACCGAAATCGGCACCGCCGACTTCGCCAAGCACATGCCGGAATACTGCGGCGTGATCTCGGTGAACCCGACCACCCATGCCAAGCGCCACCGCATGGAGCACGAAGAAAAGCAGTTCGACATGGCCGTGCTGGAGCGTGCCCTGGAGCGTGCCAAGTTCATTTCCATCGACCACGTAATCGATGAGCTGGGCAAAGACATCGAGGTCGAGGAAGTGGCCGAGGCGCTGCCTGGCCAGATCGTCATCGACATTCGCCACCCCGATGCCCAGGAAGACGAACCTCTGGCACTGGAAGGTATCGAAATCCAGGCCATGCCGTTCTACGCGATCAACAGCAAGTTCAAGCACCTGGACCCAACGCGCCAGTACCTGCTGTATTGCGACAAAGGTGTGATGAGCCGTTTGCACGCACACCACCTGCTCAGTGAGGGACATGCCAATGTGCGTGTTTATCGTCCGACATAAGACGCCAGGGCTGTATGGCGGCAGTATCCGCCATCGCCCTCCCGACCCTCGGGCCCGCTGAGCCGCAAACCGTACATATTCGCCGCCTAAACTGGCGGCAACCGAATCCTCTGATCGAGATACAGTTGTGATCGAAAATCTGCGTAACATCGCCATCATCGCCCACGTTGACCATGGTAAAACCACCCTGGTCGACAAACTCCTGCGTCAGTCCGGCACCCTGGAGCGTAACGAGCTCAACGACGAGCGCGTCATGGACTCCAACGACCAGGAAAAAGAGCGCGGTATTACCATTCTGGCAAAAAACACCGCCATCAACTGGAACGGCTACCACATCAACATCGTCGACACCCCCGGCCACGCCGACTTCGGTGGCGAGGTTGAGCGTGTGATGTCGATGGTCGACTCCGTGCTGCTGCTGGTCGACGCCCAGGACGGCCCGATGCCGCAAACCCGCTTCGTGACCAAGAAGGCCTTCGAAGCCGGCCTGAAGCCGATCGTCGTGATCAACAAGGTCGACCGTCCAGGCGCGCGTCCTGACTGGGTTCTGGACCAGATCTTCGACCTGTTCGACAACCTCGGTGCCACCGACGAACAGCTGGACTTCAAAGTCGTCTACGCCTCGGCCCTGAACGGTATCGCCGGCCTGGACCACACCGCCATGGGCGAAGACATGACCGCCCTGTACCAGTCGATCGTCGACAACGTACCGGCGCCTTCCGTTGACCGTGACGGCCCGTTCCAGATGCAGATCTCGGCACTGGACTACAACAGCTTCCTCGGCGTTATCGGTGTTGGCCGTATCGCCCGTGGCCGCATCAAGCCGAACACCCCGGTCGTCGCCATCGACACCAACGGCAAGAAGCGTAACGGCCGTATCCTCAAGCTGATGGGCCACCACGGCCTGCACCGCGTCGACGTCGAAGAAGCCCAGGCTGGCGACATCGTCTGCATCAGCGGTTTCGACGAGCTGTTCATCTCCGACACCCTGTGCGCCCCGGATGCGGTAGAAACGATGAAGCCGCTGACCGTTGACGAGCCGACCGTTTCGATGACCTTCCAGGTCAACGACTCGCCGTTCTGCGGCAAGGAAGGCAAGTTCGTCACCAGCCGTAACATCAAGGACCGTCTGGACAAGGAGCTGCTGTACAACGTTGCTCTGCGCGTTCAGGAAACCGATTCCCCTGACAAGTTCAAGGTATCGGGCCGTGGTGAGCTGCACCTGTCCGTGCTGATCGAAACCATGCGCCGTGAAGGCTTCGAGATGGCCGTGGGCCGTCCTGAAGTGATCATCCGCGAAGTCGACGGCGTCAAGCAGGAGCCGTTCGAGAACGTCACCATCGACATCCCTGAAGAATCCCAGGGCAAGGTCATGGAAGAGATGGGTCTGCGTAAGGGCGACCTGACCAACATGGTGCCGGATGGCAAGGGCCGTGTTCGCCTGGAGTACAACATTCCAGCCCGTGGTCTGATCGGTTTCCGTAACCAGTTCCTGACCCTGACCAACGGTGCAGGCATCCTGACCTCGATTTTCGATCGCTACGACACCATGAAGTCGGGCCAGATGTCCGGCCGTCTGAACGGCGTTCTGGTTTCGGTCGAGACTGGCAAGGCACTGACCTACTCACTGGAAACCCTGCAGGCTCGCGGCAAGCTGTTCGTTGAACACGGCCAGGAGATCTACAACGGTCAGATCATCGGCCTGAACAGCCGTGACAACGACCTGGGCGTGAACCCGACCAAAGGCAAGAAGCTCGACAACATGCGTGCTTCGGGCAAAGACGAAGTCATCGCCCTGGTTCCGCCAGTTCGCCACACCCTCGAACAGGCCCTGGAATTCATCCAGGACGACGAGCTGTGCGAAGTCACGCCTAAGTCGATCCGCCTGCGCAAGAAGATCCTGGACGAAGGCGAGCGTACCCGCGCTGCCAAGAAAGCCAAGAACTGAGTTAGCTCAGGCTGAATGAAACGCCCCCGGTCGAAAGGCCGGGGGCGTTTTTGTTTATGCCGCTGGCGGCCTGGCCAAGTGGTGTCTAGGCTGGGGAGCTTTGGTTCTCAAGGAAGAGCGCTTCATGAATGTTCGCTGGGTATTCGCGATCTCCTGTCTGTTCGCCAGTTTCCATGCCAGCGGCCAGCAGGACTGCGCCGGCCTGCGGCCACAGGAAGTGGTCAGGTGCCACATCGGCAATGTTCGACAGACGCCACTGGATGCCCAGTTGTTCGAGCAGACGTCATCGCCTGACTATCGCTTCCTGGCGTTTCACATGACCTCCCAGCAATGGGCGCCGGCCCCGGTCGTGCAGCCGCGTGAATGGAAGCACGATGTCGAGTTGCACGTGCCCCGCCATGCCGCGCCCGGCAAGGCGTTGCTGGTGGTGAACAATGGCGTGCGCTTTGGTGCGGCGCAGCCCCCGAGCTATACCCGCGAGATATTGCGTGAGGTGGCCCTGAAGGCAGGCATCGCGGTGGTGATGGTCAGCGATGTGCCCAATCAGGCGCTGACCTTCAGTGACGTCCAGAAACCCCTGCGTGAAGATGAAGCTGTCGCCCATACCTGGGCGCATGCGCTGAATGACCAGGCTGCCGCGCCTGAGCTGCCCTTGCAGGTGCCGATGGCCGCTGCGGCGAGCCGTGCGATGGACCTTGCGCAGGATCAGTTGAAAAAGATCGGGCACAAGGTCGACCGGTTCATCATCACGGGCGGCTCCAAGCGTGGTTGGGGGGCATGGTTGACGGCGCTGGCCGATGACCGGGTGATGGCCATCGTTCCCAACGTGATCGAGGTGGAGGATACCGCCGCCATGCTGGCCGGCTTGCGTCAGCGCTACGGTGGCCACTGGCCCCTGGCGTTGCTGCCTTATCAGCAGGCGGGGGTCTTGAAGCAGCTGGACAGTCCTGGATTTGCGCGCCTGGCAGCCATGATCGATCCGATGCAGTACCTCGATGAGCCTGGCCAGCGCCTGGCGATCCCCAAGTACCTGGTATCCGCCAGTGGCGATGATTTCTTCGCCCCCGACCCGGTTACCGATTACCAGCAGCGCCTGCCGGGGCAGACCAGCCTGAGGGTATTGCCGAATTCGGACCATGCCGGAGTGCGTGAGGCGGTGGTCAGTACGTTGGTGCCTGTGGTGAAGCGCCTGCGTATGGGCAAGGCGCTGCCGAAGGTGCAGCTGTTCGCCGATGAGCGCGCAGGAACGATGCAGGTCAGATTTTCCGAGCGGCCATCGACCGTCAAAGTGTGGACGGCCATCAACAGTCGGGATCGGGACTTCCGCTATGCCTGTGGGGTGCGCTACGAGTCCCGGACGATCAAGCCGAAGCGGCGGCTTACCGTGCAGCGAACTGCACCCAGCGCGGGTTGGCAGGCGCAGTTCATAGAGGCCACCTTCGCTGACGGTTTCATCGCTACCAGCCCGGTCAGTGTCTGGCCGCAAACCTTCCCGGATCATCCGCCGGCAGACCTTGGCGGGGCGTGCCGGAGTGTTCCTGCGGACATACCCTGAGCATCCGCTGACGGATCACGGTGGTGCTAGCCACAGCTTCCCGGGGGACAGTGCGTGAGCCGCTGGCTCAGTGCGGCATGCCCAGTTCGGCATCGTCCAGCAGGGCTTTGGCCAATGCACTGAGGTAGTGCGCGGCCCAGATCAGTTGCGGGTCGTTGTCCATGACGGCGGTCAGGGTCAGGTCGCGCACGCAGCCCAGCAGCTCGGAGGCTTGGTCGCGGGCGTCCTGGCAGGGGATGCCTGCGCAGACCTTGAACAGGGGTTGTTTGTGCTCTTCGCCTTGGTAGAAGCAGGTTTTGCCGGGGGTGGTGTGGTTGTTCTCGGTCATCTGTTTCTCTCCCTGAATGTTTGATGTGGATGGCACCGGCCCTGCCGGTGTTCGCGGGTGAACCCGCTCCCACAGGGGATGTGCGATGCCCACGGCCGGCGCCGTACCTGTGGGAGCTGGCGCGCCCGCGAAAAGGCGAACATCAATGGGTGCTGCCGGCACGCTCCAAGGCGAGCGACAAGGCATCCGCCTGCCCCCAGGCCAACTGCATGGCCCGCAAGCCATTCACCAGCGTCTCCCGCGTGCGGTCATCCTCTATGCCATCGAGGGCGCGGTGGCTGTGGTTGTAGGCGATCATCAGGTAGTGGGTGATGTTGACCACGACGTGGTCGAGAGGGACGAGGTTTTCGCAGATGGCGTGGGTGAGGGTCGTGCCGTCTGGGAGGTCGAAGTGGTGGGGTGGGTCGGGGACGATCTTTTTCATGGCTGGCTCTCATGTCATTGACCTCACCCGTTCGTTTCCACACGAAAGGGTGGCGGTTGTACACGGAGTGGAAAACCAGGCATGAGAACCCCGGCAGGCCTTGCGGCCTTCCGCGTACAACCGCCATGACGACAGTCGCAGATCTCATGAATTGCCGGGTTTCCACACCCGATCGCTGAACCATTCAGCGACATGGACAGCCTAGGGGGACAGGTTTCCAGTAACAATCAGACGCGAGTCGACAGGGTTTGTAGGGTATTTCGCTAGGACTGAAGTCGCCAGCTACTACCTGTAGGAATTATCTGCATCTAGAGTGGGAAAGTTTCTTGGTGCATAGAGGGAAAGTTTTTAGTTGCCTTGGCAGGGCGGTGTATAGCTTAGATTTTGGGCAGCCTAGAAGACTGATATTTCCTGTGTCGGTTACAACATATTTCTTTGTACTCAATTACTTACCAAGCTGTCTTTGGCAATAGCCAATTGCCTCAGTACGCTGCCTGCTGGCAATTGATTGAGGCAGAAAATGAAGGGCAAGGGGTGGAAGGAGCACTTGGCTCGTGGCCACATTGAGGTCGCAGGCAGTACGTGGAGTCTGCTCCATTTGCGCCCACTCTCACATCAGTTGAAGATCCCGGGCCACGGGATGGAGGAAGTAGCGCTGGCGGTCGAGTATTCAGGTCATTGCGTCAGCTATGGCCCAAAGCAAGGGACCGAACTGGACTTCGATCATATGGGGCACGATCACTTGCTGATCGATCATCGGGGAATTCGCCGTGCCTTCTGCCCTAACCGTCACAAGCTGTCAGTTCAGTTGCCTTCCATTATTGCTTCTTTGCCTGACCGGCAATGCCTGTTTACTGGGCATAGCAACTGGTTGACCATCGAGGGTAATCAGTTCGGGTATCCGGAGGGCAGCCGATATGAGGTGTATTTCAACTTGCGTCGAGACTCGCCCCGTAGCCTGAAGCTCCATGTGGAAAGCGCTTATGTGCGTGACCCTGGCCATCCTTCCAATAGGCCTACTGCGCTGAAGCGGCACGAAAAGATCAAAGGCTGGTTGCTGATACTGAAGAAACTGAGAAATGAGCCGATTCGGCGGCCTGTAAGGCGATAGCAGTCTGTAAAAATACGAAACCCCCAATGAAGGGGGTCGTATCGCGGATGCCCTTAGGGAGTAATCCCATCAACCGGCACGGCCGGAACCAGGTGGCGGCGTCTAGACACTTCCTGACGGAAGCTCCGTGTACATCGAGACAGGTGAAAGTCTATTGAGTCCTGGCGAGACCGTCAACGCCCAACCACCTTCGGCTTGTAAGCACAATACCCCGGCCGCGGCCCGACCTTCGGGTGGTTACGGCAGGTATCCGGCCGCTTGTCATAGATGGTGCACAGCCGGCTCTTGCGATCCAGGTACATGCAGTCATCGTTGCTCATCCGGGTCAGGGTGAAGATCCCCGACTTCTGGTTGAAGCGCTCGATGATGCCTTCCTTCTGCAAACGCTTGGCCACGTTCTTCGGCGGTTCGTCTTTCTCGAACTCATCCACCACGCCAATGCGGATCAGATCCTTGATCTTCACCTCCACCGGCAGGGTGCAACAGGTCGAATGGCAGCCATGGCACATGTTGCTGGTATAGCGCTGCCAGGTCTCCAGGCGGTCGACTTCGGCTGCGGCGATCAGGGTCGTTTTCATCGTTATGAGGGTGTATCACGGTCTCGGGGGCGCGATCATACCGGAATTGCTCAATTTTTGAACAACCTTTTGAGCGAATGCGCAAAGGTTCATGAAAACCACGAACACTGGCTGTCGCTCTTGGTCGAAGCGTCTAGGCTGATCAATCTGCCTCCGCTTTCGTCAACTTGCCCGAGGATGCCCCATGTCCCAGGAACCTGAAGCTCGTGACGCCGAAGTCGCGGAATTTCGCGCTGCTGTACTGGATAAGCTGACCTACGCGGTCGGCAAGGACCCAGAGCATGCCTTCGACCATGACTGGTTCGAAGCCATCGCCCTGGCCGCGCGCGATCACATGGTCGACCACTGGATGGACCACACTCGCCGGGCCTACCGACGTAGCCAGAAGCGGGTCTACTACCTTTCCCTGGAATTTCTCATCGGCCGCCTGCTCTACGACAGCCTGAGCAACCTCGGCTTGCTGGACATCGCCCGCGATGCGCTCGAAGGCCTGAACGTTGACCTGGAGCGCATTCGCCTGCTCGAGCCGGATGCCGCGCTGGGCAATGGCGGCCTCGGCCGCCTGGCGGCCTGCTTCATGGAGAGCATGTCGACCCTGGGTATCGCCGCCCATGGCTACGGCATTCGCTACGAACACGGGCTGTTCCGCCAGGCGCTGGTCGATGGCTGGCAGCAGGAGCAGACCGAGAACTGGCTGGACTTCGGTAACCCCTGGGAGTTCGAGCGCGCCGAGGTGATTTACCCGATCAGTTTCGGCGGTAGTGTCGAAACGGTGCACGATACCCATGGCCAGCAACGCCAGGTGTGGTGGCCGGGCGAGACGGTGCGGGCCGTGGCCTACGACACGCCCGTGGTCGGCTGGCGCGGAGCCAGTGTCAACACCCTGCGCCTGTGGCGGGCGCGGGCGCTGGAAGAGCTGCACCTGGAGCGCTTCAATGCCGGTGACCACCTCGGCGCGGTCGCCGAAGTCGCGCGGGCCGAGAGCATATCGCGGGTGTTGTACCCGGCCGATAGCACCGAGGCCGGCCAGGAGCTGCGCCTGCGCCAGGAGTACTTCTTCGTGTCGGCCTCGCTGCAGGACCTGCTGCGTCGCCACCTCAACATGCATGACAACCTGCTCAACCTGCCGGATGCGGCAGCCATCCAGCTCAATGACACTCACCCGTCGATCGCCGTGGCCGAGCTGATGCGCCTGCTGGTCGACCAGCACGAAATTCCCTGGGATACCGCTTGGGAGCTGACGGTCGGCACCCTTGCCTACACCAACCACACGCTGTTGCCTGAAGCCCTGGAAACCTGGCCAGTGGCGTTGGTGGAGCGCATGCTGCCCCGGCATATGCAGATCATCTACCTGATCAATGCCTACCATATCGATAGCCTGCGCGCCAAAGGCCTGCACGATTTCGACGTGCTGCGCGCAGTCTCGCTGATCGAAGAGGACAACGGCCGTCGGGTGCGTATGGGCAACCTGGCATTTCTCGGCTCACACAGCGTCAACGGCGTATCGGCGTTGCACAGCAAACTGATGAAGAGCACGGTGTTCGCCGATCTGCACAAGCTCTACCCGCAGCGGATCAACAACAAGACCAATGGCATCACCTTCCGCCGCTGGCTGTACCAGTCCAACCCGCAGTTGACCGAGATGCTGGTCGAGGCGCTCGGGCCGGAGCTCAAGGACGACCCCGAGGGCCGCCTGGCCGGGCTGGTGCCATTCGCCGACAAGGCGGGCTTCCGCAAACAGTTCGCCGCCCAGCGACTGCACAGCAAGCGTGCCCTGGCCAGCATCATCCAGGATCGCGTCGGCGTCACGGTCAACCCGGAGGCGCTGTTCGATGTTCAGGTCAAGCGCATCCACGAATACAAGCGCCAGTTGCTCAACCTGCTGCACACCGTGGCGCTGTACCAGGCCATGCGCAACGACCCCGCTACTCACTGGGTACCGCGGGTGAAGATTTTCGCCGGCAAGGCGGCGGCCAGTTACCACCAGGCCAAGCTGATCATCAAGCTGGCCAACGACATCGCCCGGGTGGTGAACAACGACCCGACCGTGCGCGGCCTGCTCAAGGTGGTGTTCCTGCCCAACTACAACGTCAGCCTGGCCGAAAGCATCATCCCGGCGGCGGATCTCTCGGAGCAGATCTCCACCGCCGGCTACGAAGCGTCCGGCACCAGCAACATGAAGTTCGGCCTCAACGGCGCATTGACCATCGGTACGCTCGACGGTGCCAACGTCGAGATGTGCGAGCAGGTGGGGGCGGACAACATGTTCATCTTCGGCCTGACCGCGCAGCAGGTGGAGGCGCGGCGCAAGGCGGGGGACTTCGGTGCGAATGCGGCGATTGCCGCGTCCAGTCGCCTGAACGATGTGCTGCAGGCGATTCGCAGCGGGGTGTTCTCGCCGGATGACCCCTCGCGCTATGCCGGGCTGATCGACGGGTTGGTGGCCTATGACCGCTTCCTGGTGTGCGCCGACTTCGATGCCTACTGGGATGCCCAGCGGCGGGTCGAGGAGCTGTGGCATACACCTCAGGAATGGTGGCGCATGGCGGTGCTGAACACGGCGCGGATGGGCTGGTTCTCCTCGGACCGGACCATCCGCGAATATGCCACCGAGATCTGGAAGGCCTTGGATTGATGAGGCGCGCGCCGTCATTGTGGGAGCGGCCTTGCGTCGCGAAAGGGCTGCGTAGCAGCCCCTCGATCCATGCAATTCAGCTGAAATCCCGGGGCCGCTACGCGGCCCTTTCGCGACGCAAGGCCGCTCCCACAGATTCCGCGTAGTTGGCCGAGTGTGTGCGGGGCAACCGACCATTGACCGGGCACTCGCTGAACTCAACGGCGCAAGTCGAGTCTCTTTGCTCGCTAGGCTGCAACTCTCCCTGTAAACTGCGGGGGTTTTTCACCCCCTATCCTTTCGGAGCCATACATGTCCCGCGTTACCCTGAGTCGCTATCTGATTGAGCAGACCCGCAGCAACAATACCCCTGCCGATCTGCGCTTCCTGATCGAAGTGGTGGCGCGTGCGTGCAAGGAAATCAGCCATCACGTGTCCAAGGGCGCCCTCGGCGGCGTGCTGGGCAGCATGGGCACGGAAAACGTGCAGGGCGAAGTCCAGAAGAAACTGGACGTGATCTCCAACGATATCCTGCTCGAAGCCAACGAGTGGGGCGGCCACCTGGCGGGCATGGCGTCCGAGGAAATGGACAACGCCTACCAGATCCCGGGCAAGTACCCGAAAGGCGCCTACCTGCTGGTCTTCGACCCGCTGGACGGTTCGTCCAACATCGACGTCAACGTGTCGGTCGGCACCATCTTCTCGGTACTGCGTTGCCCTAACGAGTACCTGAGCCAGAACGAAACCCTGAACGAGAACGCCTTCCTGCAGCCAGGCACCCAGCAGGTCGCCGCCGGTTATGCCATCTATGGCCCGCAGACCATGCTGATCCTGACCCTGGGCAATGGCGTCAAGGGCTTCACCCTGGACCGCGAACTGGGCAGCTTCGTCCTGACCCACGAGAACATCCGCGTGCCGGAAAGCACCGCCGAGTTCGCCATCAACATGTCCAACCAGCGTCACTGGGAAGCCCCGGTGCAGCGCTACGTAGGTGAACTGCTGGCTGGCGAGACCGGCCCGCTGAAGAAGAACTACAACATGCGCTGGATCGCCTCGATGGTGGCCGACGTGCACCGTATCCTGACCCGTGGCGGTCTGTTCATGTACCCGCGCGATGCCCGTGAGCCGAGCAAGCCGGGCAAGCTGCGCCTGATGTACGAAGCCAACCCGATGTCGTTCATCATCGAGCAGGCCGGCGGCGCCTCCACCAACGGTTACGATCGCATCCTCGACATCAAGCCGGAGAGCCTGCACCAGCGCGTGTCGGTGATCCTCGGCTCGAAGGAAGAGGTCGAGCGCGTCACCGCCTACCACAAGGAGTAAGTCATGCTCGCACCTTGGCAGCCGTTGCTGGAGTGGTGGTTCGGTTGGGGCACCAGTCCCCAGGCCGTGGCTGACGAGAAGAGCACGCTGTGGTTCGGCAAGCATCACGATGCCGAAGCCCAGGCGCTGTTTGGCGAGCTGGTCGAGCAGGCCCTGGCGGGTGGGCTCGACGAGTGGCAGCAGAGCCCGCAGGGCTGGCTTGGCCTGCTGATCCTGCTGGATCAGCTGCCACGCATGCTCTACCGCGACACGCCGCGCGCCTTCGAAGGCGACCGGCGTGCCCAGGTAGTGGCCATGCAGGGGCTGCAGAAGAACTGGGATTACCAGTTGCTGCCGATCCAGCGGGTATTCGTGCTGCTGGTGCTGGAGCATGCCGAGGTGCTGGACTGGCAAAACCTGTGCGTCGAGCGCTACCAGGTGCTGCTGGAAGAGCAGCCGGAAGGTCACCGCCGCCTGTTCGAAGGCTTCCTCGACTATGCCGAACAGCACCAGCGGGTGATTGCCCGTTTCGGCCGCTTCCCGCACCGCAACCTGGTGCTGGGGCGACCGAGCACCAGCGAAGAGATGGATTTTTTGCTGGAGCCTGGGTCCAGGTTCTAGTGCCAGTGGGGCTGCTTTGCAGCCCCAACATTTTCAGATCCTGAAACTGCCCACCAGATGCTTCAACCGCTCGACCTGATGCTCAAGGTCGGTGCAGGCACGCAAGGTGCTCTGCAGGTTCTGTACCCCTTCATGGTTCAACGTATTGATCTCGTTGATGTCGACATTGATCGACTCGACCACGGCCGTCTGCTCTTCGGTGGCGGTGGCCACCGACTGGTTCATGCCATCGATTTCGCCAATGCGCTGGGTCACGCTGCCCAGCCGCTCGCCGGCCTGGTTGGCAATGCCCACGCTGTGGTCGCTGTGCGCGCGGCTCTGGTTCATGGTACTGACCGCCACTTGCGCGCCGGCCTGCAGCTCTTCGATCAGGCGCTGAACCTGTTGTGCCGACTCCTGGGTACGGTGCGCGAGGTTGCGAACTTCATCGGCAACCACGGCAAAACCACGCCCGGCTTCGCCGGCTCGGGCCGCTTCGATCGCGGCATTGAGCGCCAGCAGGTTGGTCTGCTGGGAAATACCGCTGATCACATCGAGGATCTGGCCGATGTTGGCGGTGTGGGCATTGAGCGTCTCGATGTTGCCACACGAGTCGCTGATCCGTGCCGACAATTGGTTCATCACATCGATGGTGCGCCCGACCACCTGCTGGCCATCCTCGGCCAGGCCACGCGCTTCGCTGGAGTGTTGCGAGGCCAGCGCGGCGTTCTGGGCGATTTCCTGGGCGGCGGCGCCCAGCTGATTGATGGCTGCCGCCACGCTGTTGGTGCGGCTGGACTGCTGGTCGGCGTTGTTGATCGAGGCATTCGAAGCGCTCACCACCTGGGCCGCCACGGCGTTGACCTGGCCGGTGGCCGAGGCCACTTCGCGGATCGACTCGTGAATACGTTCGACGAAGCGGTTGAACGATTGGCCAAGGCTGCCGAATTCATCCTGGGCGTGGATGGTCAGGCGCCGGGTCAGGTCGCCTTCGCCTTCGGCGATGTCGTGCATGGCGCGGCCCATCAGGTGCAATGGCGCCATCAGCACGCGGATCAGCAGGCCGAGCAGGGCGATGATCGCCACCACCGCGATCAAGGTGGCAATGATGGCCGAGGTGCGCAGCTCACCCAGCATGGCGAACGCTGCCTCCTGGTCGAGCACCAGGGCCACGTACCAGTCTGCCGACGGCACGCCATCGACGTGGGTGAAGCTGATGAACTGCTTGTGGCCGTCGACTTCGACTTCCTTGAGGCCGCTGCCGATTCGCGGCGTGTCCTGCGGGTAGACATCGGCCAGGGTTTTCAGGGCCAGGTCGGCTTTCGGGTGGATGAGGATCTTGCCTTCGCCATTGACGATGAACGCATGGCCCTGGCCGTCGAAGTTCAGGGCGTTGATCAGGTTGCTGATGGTCTGCAGGTCGGTGTCGGCGCCGCTGACGCCGATCAGCCTGCCGGCTTGCTGCACCGGGGTGGCCAGGGTGATCACCAGCTTGCCGGCCGAGGCCGAGATGTACGGCTCGGTGACGATGGTCTGGCCGCTGGCAAGGGCCGCCTTGTACCAGCCCCGCACCCGCGGGTCGTAGTCGGCGGCGCGGTTGCCCACCGGTACCGACTGCATGCTGCCGTCCTGGCCGCCGAAATAGGTGAGCTGGAAGTTCTTGCCGTAGACCGGCAAGGCCAGGCTGCGGTCCAGGCTGGCTTTGCCCGGCCCATCGACCGCAACTTGCTGGGCCAGCGAGTCGAGCAGCTGGATCCGGCTGTCGAGCCAGTTGCGGATGTTGCCGGCGGTGAGGCTGCCCAGGTCCTGCAGCGTGGTCTGCGTGTCGCTGCGCAGGGACTGGCGTTGTCGGTAGTCGTTGAACAGCACGAAACAGGTGAAGGCAACTGCCACCACGAGGGCGGCGGCCAGCAGGATCTTGTGGCTGAACTTGAGGTTCTTGGTCATTTTTCTGGTCTGCACAAGGCAAGGCGTAGGAGGGGACTGTGGCAATGCGCCACAGCGTGCTCGCTGTGTCGTCGCGGTGGGCTGAAACATTAATCGTTTGCGCAGGGCCAGCCGACCAACGGTGTACGACGAAAGCGGTGGTGGCAGGGAACCAGGGAGGGATTTTCCCGTCGAAGGTCACTGCAGGCCACTCGCCTGTGTCTATTTCCCAGGAGTGTCCCTTCATGTCGTTGCGTTCCCTCGCCCTGTTGTCCTTGTGCGTCGTCCTGACCGCGTGCAGCAAGATCAATCAGGAAAACTATTCCAAGCTCAAGGCCGGTATGAACAAGGCCGAGGTCGAGCAACTGCTCGGCACGCCCACCGAGTGCTCTGGCGCACTGGGCATGAGCAGCTGTACCTGGGGGGACGAGAAGAGCTTCATCAGCGTGCAATACGCGGCCGACAAGGTACTGATCTACTCCGGGCAGGGCCTCAAATGAGGCGTTTGCACGTTCTGCTGGGGCTGTGCCTGGTGATGCTGCTGGGTGGTTGTGCCACTTCCGCCCACGATCCGCTGGCGCCGAAGACGGCGGGTGATGTCGACCTCAAGCGCTATCAGGGCAAATGGTATGAACTGGCGCGCCTGCCGATGAAGTACCAGGCCGATTGTGCGCAGTCCGAAGCGCATTACAACCTCAAGCCCGATGGCTCCTACGGTGTGCTCAACCGCTGCCGCACGATGGGCGATGAGTGGCTGCGTGCCGAGGGGCACGCCTACATCCAGGAGCCGGGGCATACCGACAGGCTGTGGGTGGAGTTCGACAACTGGTTCACCCGCCTGGTCCCAGGCGTGGCCAAGGGCGAGTACTGGATCCTGTACGTGGACGACCGCTACCGTACCGCGATCGTCGGCAGCCCGGACCGCAAGTACCTGTGGATCCTGTCGCGCACGCCGACCTTGCCGGTGTGGGAGCGCGAGAGCCTGATGTCCAAGGCCCGCCAGCAGGGCTATGACACCAGCCGCTTGATCTGGCGTACCCCGGACAAGCAGATCGTGCAGATGCATTGAGATGAAGGGGGCCGCTGTTGCGGCCCCCTCTGCATTCAACCCAGTAGCGTTCGCAGTACTGCGGCAAACGCCTGCCGGCTTTCCTCTTCATGGGCATGTTGCCCCTGACGCACCACCCACTGACCATTGACCATCACATCGCGCACCTGACGGTCGCCGCCCGCGAACAGCCAGCGGTTGAGAATCCCGTCGCCCTCGGCCATGGCGATGTACGGGTCTTGCCCATCCAGCACCAGCCAGTCGGCGCGCTTGCCGACCGCCAGTTCGCCAATCGGCTGCCCCAGCGCCTGCGCGCCGCCGACCAGTGCTGCGTCATACAGCGTGCGCCCGACCATCGGCTGGTCGCCACGGTATAGCCGGTTGCGCCGCTGATCCCGCAGACGTTGGCCGTATTCCAGCCAACGCAGCTCTTCGACCACGCTCAGCGACACATGGCTGTCCGAACCGATGCCCATGCGCCCGCCCTGGGCGAGGAACTCCACGGCCGGGAAAATGCCATCGCCCAGGTTGGCTTCGGTGGTCAGGCACAGCCCGGCCACCGCGCCACTGCGTGCCATGGCCGTGACTTCGTCGGCCTCGGCGTGGGTGGCGTGCACCAGGCACCAGCGGCGGTCCACGTCGACGTGTTCATACAGCCATTGCAGCGGCCGCAACCCGCTCCAGGCCAGGCAGTCGTCGACTTCCTTCTGCTGTTCGGCGATGTGGATATGAATCGGGCACTGCGGGTTGCCGGCAGCCAGTACCTCGGCGATCTGGCCGGGCGTGACCGCGCGCAGCGAGTGGAAGCACAGGCCCAGCTGCTGCGCAGGTTGCGCTGCCAATATTGGCGCCAGTTGCGCCTGCAGCTGCAGGTACTGTTCGGTGGAGTTGATGAAGCGCCGCTGCCCTTCGTTCGGCGCCTGGCCGCCAAAACCGGCATGGCTGTAAAGCACGGGTAGCAAGGTCAGGCCGATGCCGCTGCTGGCCGCAGCTGCACTGATGCGTCGGGACAGCTCGGCCGGGTCGGCGTAGGCTTTGCCCGCCTGGTCATGGTGCACGTAGTGGAACTCGGCCACCGAGGTGTAGCCGGCCTTGAGCATCTCGATGTACAACTGGCGGGCAATGACCTGCAGCTGCTCCGGGGTGATCTTGCCGACCAGGCGATACATCAGCTCGCGCCAGGTCCAGAAGCTGTCGTTGGGGTTGCCCGCGACTTCCGCCAGCCCCGCCATGGCCCTTTGGAACGCATGCGAGTGCAGGTTGGGCATGCCGGGCAGCAACGGCCCGGCCAGGCGTTCGGCGCCTTCGCCCGAAGCGTCGGCTTCGATGCGGCTGAGCAGGCCGTCACTGGACACTTCGAGGCGGACGTTACTGGCCCAACCCGTAGGCAGCAGGGCGCGTTCGGCAAAATAGGCGGACATCGGAGAAAATCCTGTTATTGTTTGACTTGTATATACATATACAGGCGTTTGCCTGCCGGGTAAACTGCGGCAAGCTACCGCTCATTCCATTGCCTAAGGACTCAACGCCGTGCCGACACCTCCTGTCTCCGCGCTGGTTGCCCAGATGGGCGAGGGCCCGGCGCCGCTGTATGCCCGGGTCAAGCAGATGATCATCCAGCAGATCGAAAACGGCAGCTGGCCGCCGCATCACCGGGTACCTTCAGAGAGCGAACTGGTCAGCGAGCTGGGCTTCAGCCGCATGACCATCAACCGCGCCTTGCGTGAACTCACCGCTGAAGGCCTGCTGGTGCGGATGCAGGGCGTAGGCACCTTCGTCGCCGAGCCCAAGACCCGCTCGGCGCTGTTCGAAGTCAACAACATCGCCGACGAGATCGCCGGCCGTGGCCACCAGCATAGCTGCCAGGTGATCAAGCTGGCCGAAGAGGCCGCCGGTTCCGAACGCGCCCTGGTCCTGGACATGCGCGAAGGGCAGCGGGTGTTCCACTCGTTGATCGTGCATTACGAGAATGGCGTGCCGGTGCAGATCGAGGACCGTTACGTCAACGCCGCCATCGCCCCCGACTACCTCAAGCAGGACTTCACCCGGCAGACGCCGTATGCCTACCTGTCCCAGGTGGCGCCGCTGACCGAGGGCGAGCACGTGGTCGAGGCGATTCTCGCCGAACCCGAAGAGTGTCGCCTGTTGCAGATCGAGCGCGGCGAGCCCTGCCTGCTGATCCGTCGTCGCACTTGGTCGGGTCGTCAGCCCGTGACTGCAGCGCGGCTGATCCACCCCGGTTCCCGTCACCGCCTTGAAGGACGTTTCAGTAAATGACCCAGTTGCAGTTGCTGCGTGCGCAGGATTACCCGCGCATGCCGTGGAAGAACGGTGGCGGTTTCACCGAAGAGATCACTCGCGACAACGGCGAGGGGCTCGATGGCTTCGGCTGGCGCCTGTCGATCGCCGATATCGAGGAGTCGGGCGGGTTTTCCGTGTTCGCCGGCTACCAGCGGATCATCACCGTGCTGCAGGGTGACGGCATGCGCCTGCTGGTCGACGGCCAGGCCAGTCGGCCGTTGCTGCCGTTCGATGCGTTCGCCTTCAGTGGTGAGAGCCAGGTCAGCTGCAAATTGCTCGGTGGGGCGATCCGCGACTTCAACCTGATCTATGCGCCGCAGCGCTATCGGGCGCGCTTGCAGTGGTTCGACGGCACCAGCCGGTTGTTCAGCTCGGCGTCGACGGTGTTGCTGTTTGCTGCGAGCAACCAGGTTGAAGTGGCGATGGCAGGAGAGACGCACCAGTTGGGGCTTTACGACTGCTTGCGGCTGGATGGCAATGACGGGTTGCTGGGGCTGGATGTGCAGGGGCGGTTTTGCCTGATCGAGCTCATTCGAAATTGAAATAGCTGGGGCCGCTTCGCGACCCTTTCGCGACACAAGGCCGCTCCCACAGGTACAGCGCGATGGCTCAGGCTGGCGCTGTACCTGTGGGAGCGGCCTTGTGTCGCGAAAGGGCTGCGCAGCGGCTCCGGCTTTTTCGGCCGTTTAGCGGAATCGTCCGACAATTTTGGTTGTCCATGCTTGTACATACAAGTAAAGATGTGTTTGTATAGTGACCACGACACATCTGCCCGCGGACAACCGCCGAGGACCTTCCCGTGACCGACAACAACAAATACCGTGACGTTGAAATCCGTGCCCCCCGTGGCAACAAGCTGACCGCCAAGAGCTGGCTGACCGAAGCGCCACTGCGCATGCTGATGAACAACCTCGACCCCCAGGTCGCGGAAAACCCGAAAGAGCTGGTGGTGTATGGCGGCATTGGCCGCGCCGCGCGCAACTGGGCCTGCTACGACAAGATCGTCGAGACCCTGACCCGCCTGGAAGACGACGAAACCCTGCTGGTGCAGTCGGGCAAGCCGGTCGGCGTGTTCAAGACCCACAGCAACGCGCCGCGTGTACTGATCGCCAACTCCAACCTGGTACCGCACTGGGCCAACTGGGAGCACTTCAACGAACTGGACGCCAAGGGCCTGGCCATGTACGGCCAGATGACCGCCGGCAGCTGGATCTACATCGGCAGCCAGGGCATCGTCCAGGGCACCTACGAAACCTTCGTCGAAGCTGGTCGCCAGCACTACGGCGGCAGCCTGAAAGGCAAGTGGGTGCTGACCGCCGGCCTCGGCGGCATGGGCGGTGCCCAGCCATTGGCCGCAACCCTGGCCGGTGCCTGCTCGCTGAACATCGAATGCCAGCAGAGCCGCATCGACTTCCGCCTGGAAACCCGCTATGTCGACGAGCAGGCAACTGACCTCGACGACGCCCTGGCCCGCATCGCCAGGTACACCGCCGAAGGCAAGGCAATCTCCATCGCCCTGCACGGCAACGCCGCCGAAATCCTGCCAGAGCTGGTCAAGCGTGGCGTGCGCCCGGACATGGTCACCGACCAGACCAGCGCCCACGATCCACTGAACGGCTACCTGCCTGCCGGCTGGACCTGGGAGCAGTACCGCGACCGCGCGCAGACCGAGCCGGCTGCTGTGGTCAAGGCCGCCAAACAGTCGATGGCCGTGCACGTACAGGCCATGCTCGACTTCCAGAAGCAAGGCATCCCGACCTTCGACTATGGCAACAACATCCGCCAGATGGCCAAGGAAGAGGGCGTAGCCAACGCCTTCGATTTCCCAGGCTTCGTCCCGGCCTACATCCGTCCGCTGTTCTGCCGTGGCATCGGCCCGTTCCGCTGGGCGGCGCTGTCCGGCGACGCTGAAGACATCTACAAGACCGACGCCAAGGTCAAGGAACTGATCCCGGACGACGCCCACCTGCACCGCTGGCTGGACATGGCTCGCGAGCGCATCAGCTTCCAGGGCCTGCCGGCACGTATCTGCTGGGTTGGCCTGGGCCTGCGCGCCAAGCTGGGCCTGGCCTTCAACGAAATGGTCCGCAGCGGCGAGCTGTCGGCACCCGTGGTCATCGGCCGTGACCACCTGGACTCCGGCTCGGTGTCCAGCCCCAACCGCGAAACCGAAGCCATGCGCGATGGCTCCGATGCCGTCTCCGACTGGCCGCTGCTCAACGCCCTGCTCAACACCGCAGGCGGCGCCACCTGGGTATCGCTGCACCACGGCGGTGGCGTAGGCATGGGCTTCTCCCAGCACTCGGGCATGGTCATCGTCTGCGATGGCACCGATGAAGCCGCCGAGCGTATCGCTCGGGTGCTGACCAACGACCCGGGGACCGGCGTGATGCGCCACGCCGATGCCGGTTACGACATCGCCATCGACTGCGCCAAGGAGCAGGGCCTCGACCTGCCGATGATCACGGGCTGATCGCTGCGCTTTGAGTGATACTGAATACAAGAGGGGCCTGCGGGCCCCTGACAGAATTGGAGTAGCGAAGTGACCGTACTGACCCTCAAGCCCGGTACCCTGACCCTGGCCCAGCTGCGCGCCATCCACGCCGCGCCGGTGCGCCTGCAGCTGGACGCCAGTGCCGCGCCGGCCATCGACGCCAGCGTCGCCTGTGTCGAGCAGATCATTGCCGAAGACCGTACCGCCTACGGCATCAACACCGGTTTTGGCCTGCTGGCTTCGACCCGCATCGCCAGCCACGACCTGGAAAACCTGCAGCGCTCGCTGGTGCTGTCCCACGCCGCCGGTATTGGCGCGCCGCTGGATGACGCCCTGGTGCGGCTGATCATGGTCCTCAAGATCAACAGCCTGAGCCGTGGATTCTCCGGTATCCGCCGCAAGGTCATCGATGCGCTGATCGCCCTGGTCAACGCCGAAGTCTACCCGCACATCCCGCTCAAAGGCTCGGTTGGCGCTTCTGGCGACCTGGCACCGCTGGCGCATATGTCGCTGGTGCTGCTGGGCGAAGGCAAGGCCCGTCACCAGGGCCAGTGGCTGTCGGCTACCGAAGCCCTGGCTGTTGCCGGCCTCGAGCCGCTGACCCTCGCCGCCAAAGAAGGCCTGGCCTTGCTCAACGGCACCCAGGCGTCCACCGCGTATGCCCTGCGCGGCCTGTTCCAGGCTGAAGACCTGTATGCCGCCGCCATCGCCTGTGGTGGGCTGAGCGTCGAAGCAGCGCTGGGTTCGCGTTCGCCGTTCGATGCGCGTATCCACGAAGTGCGCGGCCAGCGTGGGCAGATCGACACCGCTGCCTGTTTCCGCGACCTGCTCGGCGACTCCAGCGAAGTGTCGCTGTCGCACAAGAACTGTGACAAGGTCCAGGACCCGTACTCGCTGCGCTGCCAGCCACAGGTCATGGGCGCCTGCCTGACCCAGATCCGCCAGGCTGCCGAGGTGCTGGGCATCGAAGCCAACGCCGTGTCGGACAACCCGTTGGTGTTCGCCGCCGAAGGCGACGTGATTTCCGGTGGCAACTTCCACGCTGAGCCGGTCGCCATGGCCGCCGACAACATCGCCCTGGCGATCGCCGAAATCGGTTCGCTGAGCGAGCGCCGCATCTCGCTGATGATGGACAAGCACATGTCCCAGCTGCCGCCGTTCCTGGTGGAAAATGGCGGGGTCAACTCCGGCTTCATGATCGCTCAGGTCACCGCTGCCGCCCTGGCCAGCGAGAACAAAGCCTTGTCGCACCCGCACAGTGTCGATAGCCTGCCGACCTCGGCCAACCAGGAAGACCACGTGTCGATGGCCCCGGCCGCTGGCAAGCGCCTGTGGGAAATGGCCGAGAACACCCGTGGCGTGCTGGCCATCGAATGGCTGGGTGCGTGTCAGGGGCTGGACCTGCGCAAAGGCCTGAAGACTTCGGCGAAGCTTGAGCAGGCGCGTCAGGCGCTGCGCCGGGAAGTGCCGCACTATGACCGTGACCGCTTCTTTGCACCGGACATCGAGGCAGCTGTCGAGCTGCTGGCCAAGGGCTGCCTGACCGGGCTGCTGCCTGCGGGTGTGCTGCCTAGCCTGTGATGCCCCCCGGGGCCGCCTTGCGGCCCTTTCGCGGGCACGCCCGCGCAGGCTGCAAGGCAGCCCCCTTCGATCTCACGACCACAAAAACAATTTAAGGACGTGACATGCAACAAGCTCAAGGTCTCAAGCGCGGGCTAACGGCCCGCCACATCCGTTTCATGGCCCTTGGCTCCGCCATCGGTACCGGCCTGTTCTACGGCTCCGCCTCGGCGATCCAGATGGCCGGCCCGGCTGTGCTGCTGGCCTACCTGATTGGCGGCGCTGCGGTATACATGGTCATGCGCGCCCTCGGCGAAATGGCCGTGCACAACCCGGTGGCCGGTTCTTTCGGCCACTACGCCACCACCTACCTCGGCCCCATGGCCGGCTTCATCCTCGGTTGGACCTACGCCTTCGAAATGGTCATCGTGGCCATCGCCGACATCACCGCCTTCGGCATCTACATGGGCTTCTGGTTCCCGGAAGTGGCCCGCTGGATCTGGGTGCTGGGCATCGTCTTCGTGATCGGCGGCCTCAACCTGTGCAACGTCAAGGTGTTCGGCGAGATGGAGTTCTGGCTGTCGCTGCTCAAGGTCGGCGCCATCGTGGCGATGATCCTGGCCGGCATCGGCATCATGGCCTTCGGTTTCAGCCAGGTGAGCGGCGAACACGCTGCCGGCATCAGCAACCTGTTCGAACATGGCGGCTTCATGCCCAATGGCATCGGCGGCCTGATCGCCTCGTTCGCCGTGGTGATGTTCGCCTTCGGTGGCATCGAAATCATCGGCGTCACCGCCGGTGAAGCCAAGGACCCGCAGCGCGTCATCCCCAAGGCGATCAATGCCGTGCCCCTGCGCATCCTGCTGTTCTATGTGCTGACCCTGTTCGTGCTGATGTGCCTGTACCCGTGGCCGCAGATCGGCAGCGAAGGCAGCCCGTTCGTGCAGATCTTCAGCCACCTCGGTATTGGCTCGGCCGCTGCCGTGTTGAACATCGTGGTGATCTCGGCGGCGATCTCGGCCATCAACAGCGATATCTTCGGCGCCGGCCGCATGATGTACGGCCTGGCCCAGCAAGGCCATGCGCCGCGCAGCTTCGGCCAGTTGTCGAAGCACGGCGTGCCATGGATGACCGTGGTCGTGATGGGCGCGGCGCTGCTGGTCGGCGTACTGCTCAACTACCTGATCCCGGAAAACGTGTTCCTGCTGATTGCCTCCATCGCCACCTTCGCGACCGTGTGGGTGTGGCTGATGATCCTGGTCACCCAGGTGGCCATGCGCCGCAGCATGAGCGCTGAAGAGACGGCCCAGCTGAAGTTCCCGGTGCCGTTCTGGCCATACGGCCCGGCCATGGCCATTGCCTTCATGGTGTTCATTTTCGGTGTGCTCGGTTACTTCCCCGATACCCAGGCGGCCTTGCTGGTCGGGGTGGTCTGGGTGGTGTTCCTGGTGGCGTCCTACCTGCTGTGGTGCAAGCCACGCGCAGGCAAGCACGTGCCGGTCGAGCTGCACCGCTAGTCAAGGAGATCGCATATGAGAACCCTCTGGCAGCACTGCCACGCGGCAACCCTGGCCGATGGCCGTTACTCGATCATCGAGGACGCGGCCATTGTCACCAGCGCCGGGCTGATCGAATGGATCGGCCCCCGCGCCGAGCTGCAGCCATTCGCGCTTGACCGCACGGTGGACCTGGGCGGCGCCTGGGTCACCCCAGGGCTGATCGATTGCCACACTCATGCGGTGTTCGGCGGCAACCGCAGCGGTGAGTTCGAACAGCGCCTGCAAGGCGTGAGCTATGCCGAAATCGCCGCCCAGGGCGGTGGTATCGCCAGCACCGTGCGGGCCACCCGTGCGGCCAGCGAGGACGAGCTGTTCGCCAGCGCTCGCCAGCGGGTTCAGGCGTTGATGCGCGATGGCGTGACCACGATCGAGGTCAAGTCCGGCTACGGCCTGGACCTGGTCAACGAGCGCAAGATGCTGCGCGTGGCCCGGCGCCTGGCCGACGAGCTGCCGCTGGCCGTTCGCACCACCTGCCTGGCTGCCCACGCCTTGCCTCCGGAATATGCAGGCAGGGCGGATGACTACATCGCGCATATCTGTGACGAGATGCTGCCGGCTTTGGCCGCCGAAGGCCTGGTGGATGCCGTAGACGCTTTCTGCGAGCACCTGGCGTTCTCGCCGGCACAGGTCGAAAAGGTGTTCATCAAGGCGCACGAACTGGGCCTGCCGGTGAAACTGCATGCCGAGCAATTGTCTTCGCTGCATGGCTCCAGCCTGGCGGCGCGTTATCAGGCGCTGTCAGCCGATCACCTGGAATTCATGACCGAGCAAGACGCTATCGCCATGGCCGCAGCCGGTACGGTCGCTGTGCTGTTGCCGGGCGCCTTCTACTTCCTGCGCGAAACCCAGCTGCCGCCGATGGACGCCCTGCGCCGCCACGGTGTGAAAATTGCCCTGGCCAGCGACCTCAACCCGGGGACTTCGCCAGGGTTGTCGTTGCGCCTGATGCTGAACATGGGTTGCACGCTGTTCCGCATGACCCCGGAAGAGGCCCTGGCCGGCGTCACGCTGCATGCCGCTACGGCGCTGGGCCTGGGGGGCAGCCACGGTTCGCTTGAGGTCGGCAAGGTCGCCGACTTCGTCGCCTGGCAGATTGCCCGTCCCGCCGACCTGGCCTACTGGCTCGGCGGCGACCTGCCCAAGCGCGTGGTGCGCAAGGGCCACGAAATACTTAACTGAGCGAGGCACGATGGACAAGGTACTGAGTTTTCACCAAGGCCGCCTGCCGCTGCTGATCAGCATGCCCCATGCCGGCCTCAAGCTGACCCCGGCCGTGGACCGTGGCCTGGTCGAGCAGGCCCGTAGCCTGCCCGACACTGACTGGCACATTCCGCGCCTGTACGATTTCGCTCGTGAGCTGGGTGCCAGCGTGGTGGCGGCGGAGTACTCGCGCTTCGTCATCGACCTGAACCGCCCGGACGACGACAAGCCGCTGTACGCCGGTGCCACCACCGGCCTGTATCCGGCCACGCTGTTCGATGGCGAGCCGCTGTTCAAGGACGGGCTGGAGCCGACCGCCGAGGAACGCAAGACGTATCTTGAGTCGATCTGGCGCCCTTATCACAACACCCTCCAGAGCGAACTGGCGCGCCTGCGCGAGGCCCATGGCTACGCACTGCTGTGGGACGCCCACTCGATCCGTTCGCTGATCCCGCACCTGTTCGATGGCAAGCTGCCGGACTTCAACCTGGGCACCTTCAATGGGGCCAGTTGCGATCCGCAACTGGCCGAGCGGTTGCAAGCGGTATGTGCCCAGGCGCAAGGCTACAGCCAGGTGCTCAACGGGCGCTTCAAGGGGGGGCATATCACCCGTCACTACGGCGCTCCGACCAACCATGTTCATGCGGTACAGCTGGAGCTGGCGCAAAGCACCTACATGGATGAAACCGAGCCGTTCACCTACCGTGAAGAGCTGGCCCGGCCGACGCAGCAGGTACTCAGGGCGCTGTTGCAGGCACTGCTGGCGTGGGGCGAGGAGCGGTACGGGCGGTGACCGTCACCGGTTGATAACGGCGACGCGACGCAGGGCATGCGCGTCGCCAGTCAGCAGGCGTCAGTTGTCAGCGACGCTGTTGATCTGCGCGAGGGTAAGTTCGCGCAGCAGCGCTTGCTCTTCGAGGTTCTTGTCTTCCAGCAGGCCTTGCTGCAGGTTCAACTCGTCCTGAAGCGGGTGGTCCATGCTGGCCAGCTCGAGTACGCGCAGACGGAAGCGAGCCTCTATTTCGGCAAAGCGATCGGCATGTTCGGCGCGCAGGCGCGTGGTCCAGTCGCTGTTCGCCAGCATATAGTCGACCAGTGCATCGCTCAGCTCACGCTGGCGGACCTTGTCCAGTACGCTGGACAGCTCACCACGCGCCAGGTTCGCTGCACCGCGAAAACGCATGCTGTCAGCGATCGGTAGGTCCAGCTCCTTGGCCAGGTCGCGGCGGTAGGCCAGTCTCACCGAAACTATGTCTCCCGAGCCAGTCCTGTGTTCGGCCAGTTCCTCCAGCTGATCGATCCGGAACAGCTGCAGCAGGCGCCGACTCAGCGCTTGCAGCGTATCGCCTGCGTCGACCAGTACGTGCTGGTTCATCAGATACAGTTCGATGCTGTTGAAGGTCTGCAACGCACCATCATGGCAGGTCTGCGCCCCGGTCACAGGGTTGGGCAAGCCTTCCTGGGCGATCTGCTCCATCGTTGCGCGTTCTACCTCGTTGCTGAGCGCCGCCACCAGCATCAGACGTACCCGCTCGCAGAAGGTGTTTCGCGTGTTCGGGTCGACATAGGGCGCAGCATTGTGCAAGCGGCCCACCAGGCGCAGCAGGTCGCTGCCCTCCAGCCGCTGCCAGCAGTCCTGCAATGCTTCGTTCTGCGCCTCGTTGCCCAGCAGCCAGTCCTCCAGCCTAGGTGTATCGTCGCCCAGCAGAGGGAAGTGCGGATGGTCGAGTGAGCCTTCACTCGAGGAGTTGACCAATTGCAGGTTGCCAGGGATATCCAGGGCGAAGGAATAACTGTGCTGGCTGTCCGAAAATGCCCTTACACGCAGGATGGTATCGAGCGGCAATGGGTTATCGAACAGGGCGATTGACGAGATCGGCATCGTGTTGTTCAGGTTGGACAGGATGTGCTCGGGCAACTCACTGATATTGTTCGAGCTCAAGTCCAGCAGTTCGAGGGGCAACAGGCTGTCACACCAGCTTGGCCAGGCCTGCAGGTTCATGTTGGTCAGCGCCAGTGACTGCAGGTTGCGCGACAGCTGTGCGGGCACCTGCCTGATGCTGCCTGTGCGGTTGCCGGACAGGTCTATCGAGGTGAGGTGTTCCAGCCGCGCGAAGATGTCGAGCATGGACTGGTCGACCTCCAGGCCCATGTTGCGAAACTCCAGGTAGGTGAGTTGAGGCATACGTGCCAGTGCAGAGACCAGCGCAGGTGTGGCTTCCTGGTGGGCATCGATGGACAACCGGGTGACATTGGGAAAACGACGCAGCAGCTCGTCGAGCTGTGAAGCGCTGCCACGCAGGCGGGTCAAGCTCAGCGCTCGTACGCGCTCGCCGAAGAACGCCGGCAGCCGCCGGGGGAAATGTTCGATGGCCACATCCTCGAGTTGCAGCCGCAGGTACTGCTGCCCCCGTTCCTGTTGTTGCCAGAATTCACTGATCGCGGCCTCGATGCGCTGCCTGTCCGCCAGTGCCTCCTGGGTCAGTGGGTTGCTCGAACTGGAAGCGTGGGCCCAGCCATCGATTGCGTCCCGCATCTGCTGGCGCTCGTTGCGGATACGGCTGAGTTGTTCGCTGAGCGCGACGGGCTGGTCAATGGCGATTCCGGACAGGTCGACGCCCTCGGTGAGCAGCAAACGCTGCAGATCGTTTGCATTGATGCTGTTGCCCTGCAGCGAAATGACGGGCGGGGTGGCCAGGGTCGCTGCTTCATTGAGCAGAAACGCAGGCAAGCCCCGCAGGTTGTTGTCGCGCAGGGACAGGTGGCCAATGCGGCCGAGGGCATCGCTGCCGATGCCGATGGGCCATTGTGACAATTGCATCTGGTTCAGGCCCAGGTAATCGAGGGTCAGCTCGTGAAAGCTGGGGCTGTTGTTCGGCGCCAGCCGATTGCCGCTCAAGTCCAGATAGCGCAATTGGCCAAGCCCGGACAACAGGTTCAGGTCGCTCTCGGACAGCGCGATGTTCTGATGGGTCAATGTCAGGCGTTGCAAGCGTGGCAGGCTCTCGGTGATGGTCGGCACACTGAACACGAAGGACGAGGGTGTTGCCCTGGGGTCGTAGGGTCGGCTGATCTCCAGGGACTCGATGTTTCGCATCTGACCGAGCAGGCGTTGCAGCAGGCGCTCGTTCTGCGCCCAGCCTGCCAGGGATCCTGATGGCAGGTCGACCAGGCTCAGGTTACGCACCCGGGTGGTGAAGAAGTCGGGCAGGGTCAGGGGTATATCGACCAGGGGGACGCGGGTAATACGCAGCTCGGCAGCACGCTCGGCAGTTTCGTCCAGCGCGATGTCGTACCAGTGCTGCAGGATCGACTCGCGCAGGCTGTCGTAGTCGCGTGCTGCCTGGTCGGTTGCCGGTGATATGGCTTCGCTCCAGTCATCCAGCCGGCTTTGCAGTTCGTTGCGTTGTTCGAGCAATGTCTGCAGATGCTCGAGCACTTGCGGCGGTGTTCGGCTGAGGGAAAGATCGCCCAGAATCTGCTCTGCCGAGCGGCCGGTACGTGCGGCCAGCCCGGTCGCCTCGACGGCCTCGAGCAGGCGTGCGCGGCTAACGCCTTGTGCAGCTGCGCCACCGCCACTGAGCGGGTAGCCCAGGCGGCCATCGGCCAGGCGCATGGGCGAGCGGTAACCGGGGCGCACCGGCTGCATGCGCAGCAACGCCCTCAGCGCCGGGCGGGGGAGTAACGGGCTTTCCTTGATCAGCTGCTCGAGCGCCAGCTGGTCGGCAATCTGCATTTCCGTCATGGCTGCTGGCAGAGCCTGGTACAAGGCCGCATAAAGGCTGGGGTAAAGGTTCACCACTGCATCCGGCTGGCTTTCGTCATGAACGATGTACCCGGCCTCGGCGTGGGTAATGGTTTTGTACGGGTGCCCCCCCAGCGGGCCCAGCTCATAGTCCTGTGCCGGCCAGGTCAGACGCTGCAGCAGCCGCACTCGAGTTGCGGCGGGCCAGGCCGGTAGCTGCGCCAGGGTATGTACGATCAGGCGGTCGCTGTCCCAGTTCGCCACGCAGGACAGGTACAACCCTTCGTAGGCTCGGGCCAGGCGGATCTGTTGTTGGTAGACGCGAATTTCTTCGTTGAGGCGCAGTGACACCTTGCCGTTGCCGAGCATCTGCAGTTCGTTGCTGTCGGCGGCGCGGGCCAGTTCATTGGCCACCACTGCTGGCAACCGTGGGTAGACCCGCTGCAGGGCCTCGGCACCCGGCGCGGGTGCGATCGGCAGGGCGCTATAGGCCCTTTGGAATTCGGCAGGTCGCGTGCTGGCGCCAGGGCGCAGGCGGAGGGTGTCGTCCAGCCTGAAACGCTGCAAGGTGTCTTCGAGCAATGCCGGCAGCCGTTGGCTGGTCGCCAGGGTACGACGCAGTTGATCTTCGTCGCTTCCGCTGATGGCGACGATGCGCTCTAGCGTCGCCTCGTCGAAATGCGCGTTCAAATGGCCGATACGGCGCAGCAACTGCGTGCCAGTCCAGCTCAGCGGCCGATCCGTTCCGAGCAGCCAGGCGCCGGCGCCGTTATGCCGCAGTCGGGGTTGATAACGCCCAGGGTCTTGCGGATGTTGCAGGCGGTATTCGCCGGTTGCTGGTTCCTGCCTGACAATGTATTGGTCGCCCTGCACAACCAGCCAGTGCCTGCCGTCGTGCTGGCGCAGGCCGAGCGCGTCCGCCTCCAGGCCTGCGGGTAGCGCCTCGGTGCTGCGGTACGGGGCAAGGTCAGGTTTCCACAGCCTGACCTGACCATCGGGCGTTTCCACCTCGTCCAGTTCCTCGATGAACGACGGCGTTTCAACGGAAATACGCTCTACTTCCGGTTCTTCCTCATTGGCGCCATCAGCTGCTGGCGCCTCCGCTGCGCTGCCCTGCGCTTCCCTCAAGGCCTTGGCCGCCGCACTGAGGGCTGCCATGATCGCCACATTTTCGATGACATCGACCAGGTAGCCATAGGCAATGTCGCGTTCGTCGTTTTCCCAGGCCTCGATGCCGTCATACACCTCGAAAGCCAGCTGGGCCACACACACAGCCAGCATCGCCTCGCCCAGCCCGGGCACGAAGAAACCGGCGATGTTCAGGCCGGTGAGTACACGCCCGGCTATCAGTTCCCGGTGCGCCTGCGCGGTGCGCCGGTCGACGATTTCGGTCGGCACGGCATGGAACAGCGCATCTTTTTCATGGCGCTGGGCTTTCTGAAACGCCATGACACCCTGGAATGCTTGGCTGAACGGTGTTGCTACGGGATACAGGGTGGCATGCGGGTCGGCAACAGGCTCACGGACCCCTCGGATGCTCCAGCCCAGCGGGGTGAGCCGGTCCCTCAGGCGGGCAGTGATCGAGGCTTTGTCGCGGTCGGCGATGTGTTTGTCCAGATAGTGGATATCGGCCTGCAGCCGTTCCCCGAGCTCGGCCATCAAGGCTTCCTGGCTGGTGAACTCCTTGAGCGGCAGCAGGCTATCCTCCGGGATGTACAGGGCCACGGCCTGATGATCGAGGGCTTGCAGGGTGATGAGCACCACGCCGGTCAGTTCCGCCTCCCACAAGTCGAGCAGGCTGAACGTTACAGCCGAGCGGGCCGACGGCGCCTGGTCAAGGGGCGCGGCAAGGGCAGCGGTGTACAGTTGTTCGCTGATATCGCCCTTGAGCCGGGCGAAATGCAGGGTCTGCCTGAACGCCGAGACTTCGGCGCGCCCCAGGGTTTCATAGACGGCCAGTGCGGCTTCGTCGGCCTCTGCTTGCGGCATGCCAGCAGGGTAATAGATGGCATGCAACAGCTCGTGGTATTTGCCGCCGATATCGAGGGTACGGCACGAGCCGGCGAAAGCTTCGGCGGGGATTGGCACGGTATTGGTGATCGGCACCGTGCCCATGAAGCGGCGGTGATCAAGGATCACCGACTTTTCCAGCAAGGCACCGGGCACGTCCATGCCATGCTCTGCAGCGGCGTCCTGGTCGAAGTTGTGCAGCGCGCAATGGAGCAGCGAACGGGTGGCCCGGTCGATCGCCTGACGACTGCCGATGGTATTGCCAGGGTTGATCAGACGGGTATCGACCAGGTAGGTATTGCGTACGTCCAGGTCAAGCCCGAAGCGCTGCCGGATGGCAGCAGTCAACGTTTCGCTGGCGTAGGTCTCAAGGTCCGGTAGCTGCTCGAACAGTCTGTGCACCTGCGCCTGATGCTCGCGATGACGGGCGTGTTCTTCCTGCCATGCTCTGGCGATGTCCGGTTGTCGCTGGATCGCTGCCGGCAGCCAGGTGGGGGCCTGTTGCCAGTTGCGCATCGCGCGGTGGGTTTCGGGCGGCGCAAGCTTGAGCCAGGCGGGGATCTTGCGTTCGATGGTGGCGTAATGAACGCCAGGCTGGGAAATCGCCGGGTTTGGCATTTGGGCGGCCTCGCATGATTGGGCAAGGGACTATCAGCGGGTTGCCTGGCCTGTGGGAGGTAGATATGTCTGCCGCTGCGCAGCGGAGGTGTCAGAGAGGACGGTGCTGAAAGCGCAATTCAGGTTTATGATGGCCCACGGCCGACCCAAACCTCACACGGAGTGCGCAATGCAGACCCTCTACCCGCAGATCAAACCCTACGCCCGGCATGATCTGGCCGTGGAAGCGCCGCATGTGCTGTATGTCGATGAAAGCGGCTCGCCGGAAGGTCTGCCCGTGGTGTTCATCCACGGTGGCCCAGGCGCGGGCTGTGATGCCCAGAGCCGTTGCTACTTCGACCCCAACCTGTACCGCATCATCACTTTCGACCAGCGCGGCTGTGGCCGCTCCACGCCGCACGCGAGCCTGGAGAACAACACCACCTGGCACCTGGTCGAGGACCTTGAGCGCATCCGCAAGCACCTGGGCATCGAAAAATGGGTACTGTTCGGCGGCTCGTGGGGCTCGACCCTGGCGCTGGCCTACGCCCAGACCCATCCCGAGCGCGTTCACGGTCTGATCCTGCGCGGCATCTTCCTGTGCCGTCCGCAGGAAATCGAGTGGTTCTACCAGGAAGGCGCCAGCCGCATGTTCCCCGACTATTGGCAGGACTACATCGCACCGATCCCAGCGGAGGAGCGGGGTGACCTGGTCAAGGCCTTCCACAAGCGCCTGACCGGCAACGACCAGATCGCCCAGATGCACGCGGCCAAGGCCTGGTCCACCTGGGAGGGCCGGACCGCCACGCTGCGCCCGAACCCGCTGGTGGTCGACCGCTTCTCCGAGCCACAGCGCGCGCTGTCGATTGCCCGCATCGAATGCCATTACTTCATGAACAATGCGTTCCTGGAGCCCGACCAGCTGATTCGCGACATGCCGAAGATTGCCCACCTGCCGGCGGTGATCGTGCATGGCCGCTACGACGTGATCTGCCCGCTGGACAACGCCTGGGCGCTGCACCAGGCCTGGCCGAACAGCGAGTTGAAGGTGATCCGCGACGCCGGGCATGCCGCCTCCGAGCCAGGTATCACCGATGCCCTGGTGCGTGCGGCCGACCAGATGGCGCGCCGTCTGCTCGACCTGCCGCTGGAAGAAGCATGAAGGGCTTGCTGCAACGCGTGCGTGGCGCACGCGTGGAAGTGGGCGGGCAGATTGTCGGTGCCATTGACCAGGGCTTGCTGGTGCTGGTGGCGGTGGAGCCTGAAGATACCCGTGAACATGCCGACAAACTGTTGCACAAGCTGCTGAACTATCGCGTGTTCAGTGACGAGCAGGGCAAGATGAACCTGTCGCTCAAGGATGTCGGTGGCGGCCTGCTGCTGGTTTCCCAGTTCACCCTGGCGGCTGATACCCGCAGCGGCATGCGGCCGAGCTTCTCGACCGCCGCACCACCGGCGCTCGGGGCGGAATTGTTCGACTATCTTTTGGGCAAGGCACGCGGCCAGCATGCCGATGTGGCAAGCGGGCGCTTCGGTGCAGACATGCAGGTGCACCTGGTCAATGATGGCCCTGTGACATTCTTGTTACAAATATGAGGTCGAAAAACCCTTTGTTTATAGGAAAACAAGGGGTTTTGTACGATAAATAGTTAGTCCACACTGATGCGTTGTAACGCATCCTGCTGGATAATCGCGCGCTGCGTGAGCCTGCGTTCGCAGGTTCGTTTCACTCTGACTCGAGCATTGTCTGGACCCGTTTGGGGAATCATTAGGCCCTCATGGGGTCCGAACAGTGCTCGCCAACCCGGCATTTGTCGCTGGCCGTTGGTTTCATGATCTGTTTTCGGCGAGGGTTGCTCGTGATTGTTAGTCCCCAAAAAGCATCAAGAATCCCCGGCACCGGGCTGCGCAAGGCCCTGATGGCCAGTGTGGCACTGGTCGGCCTGATGAGCGCGGGCCAGCTGTGGGCATTCAATCTTGACGATGTTGCAGCCAAGGCAAAGGATCTGGCCGGCCAGAAATACGAAGCACCGAAGAGCAATCTGCCTGCGGTGTTCCGCGACATGAAGTTCGCGGACTACCAGAAGATCCACTTCCTCCAGGAAAAGGCCGAGTGGGCCAAGGACAAGACCCCGTTCAAGCTGTCCTTCTACCACCAGGGCATGCACTTCGACACACCGGTGAAGATCAACGAGATCACTGCCAGCAAGGTCGAGGAAATCAAGTACGACTCGAGCCGCTTCGAGTTCGGTGACGTGCCGCATGACCCGGAAACCGTCAAGAACCTCGGTTACGCCGGTTTCCGCGTGCTTTACCCGATCAACAAGGCCGACAAGCAGGACGAGATCATGACCCTGCTGGGGGCCAGCTATTTCCGCGTGGTCGGCAAGGGCCATGTGTACGGCCTGTCGGCCCGTGGCCTGGCCATCGACACCGCGCTGCCGTCGGGCGAGGAGTTCCCGCGCTTCACCGAGTTCTGGGTCGAGAAGCCAAAGCCGGCCGACAAGCACCTGGTGATCTACGCCTTGCTGGATTCGCCACGCTCCACCGGCGCCTACAAGCTGATCCTGCGCCCGGGCAGCGATACCGTGGTCGACGTGCAGTCGCGGGTGTTCCTGCGTGACCAGGTCAGCCGCCTGGGTATCGCCCCGCTGACCAGCATGTTCCTGTTCGGCCCCAACCAGCCCTCCAAGGTGCTGAACTATCGCCCGGCCCTGCATGACTCCGAAGGCCTGTCGATCCATGCCGGCAATGGCGAATGGCTGTGGCGCCCGCTGAACAACCCGAAACACCTGGCCGTGAGCAACTTCAGCGTCGAGAACCCGCGTGGTTTCGGCCTGATGCAGCGCCAGCGCGCCTTCAGCGACTTCGAAGACCTCGACGACAACTACCAGAAGCGTCCAAGTGCCTGGATCGAGCCGAAAGGTGACTGGGGCAAGGGCACCGTCGACCTGGTCGAGATCCCGACCGCCGACGAGACCAACGACAACATCGTTGCCTTCTGGAGCCCGGAGAAGCTGCCTGAACCCGGCAAGCCGTTCGAATACGCCTACCGCCTGCACTGGACCATCGACGAGCAGCAGTTCCAGGCCCCTGACCTGGGCTGGGTCAAGCAGACCCTGCGCTCCACCGGTGACGTCAAGCAGTCCAACCTGATCCGCCAGCCAGACGGCAGCGTCGCCTTCCTGGTCGACTTCGCCGGCCCGGCCCTTGCCGCCCTGCCGGAAGACACCCCGGTGCGCAGCCAGATCAGCGTTGGCGACAATGCCGAGGTGGTCGAGAACAATCTGCGCTATAACCCGGAGACCAAGGGCTGGCGCCTGACCCTGCGGCTGAAGGTCAAGGAAGCCAACAAGTCCACCGAAATGCGCGCTGCGCTGGTGCGTGACGTGCCGGTCGAGCCGGCCAAGCCTGCTGCTGAAACCAAGCAGGAAAAGGCAGCAACCAAGCACGCCAAGCATGAGAAGACCGCCAAGGCGGAACCAGCCAAGGCCGAACAACCCGCCGCCGATGCGGCACCCACCAACGGGACCCCGGCCACCACTGAAAAAGTGCTGACCGAGACCTGGAGCTATCAGTTGCCTGCCGATGAGTAACTCAAGCGCAAGGCCAGAATCGCTTGGCGAATACCTGGCCCACCTCCCACTGAGCGATGAGCAGCGCGCGGAACTCGCCAGCTGCACTTCGTTCAGTGAGCTGCACCAACGCCTGGCGGCCAACCCGGCCGCCAACGCCACCGAGGCCGTGCAGGCCTCGGTCGGCCCGCGCCTGACCGTGGGCAGCGCCGCCGAGCTGGAAGATGCCGAGATGCTCGGTGTCGACGGCAGCGGCCGCCTATGCCTGAAGATCGCGCCGCCGATCAAGCGCACCAAGGTCGTGCCCGAGCCATGGCGCACCAATGTGCTGATTCGCATGTGGCGGCGCATGACTGGCCGTGCCAACGCGCCGCAGCCGCCCAAGCGCGAGCTGCCCGCTGCGCGCTGGCGCACGGTCGGCTCGATCCGTCGTTACATCCTGCTTGCCCTCATGATTGGCCAGACCATCGTCGCTGGCTGGTACATGAAGGGCATCCTGCCGTACCAGGGCTGGTCGTTCGTCGACCTGAACGAAGTCGTCAACCAGCCGCTGTGGGACACCGTGGTGCAGGTTTGGCCGTATGCCTTGCAGACGTCCATCCTGGTGCTGTTCGGCATCCTCTTCTGCTGGGTGTCGGCAGGCTTCTGGACCGCGCTGATGGGCTTCCTCGAGCTGCTCACAGGGCGTGACAAATACAAGATTTCCGGCAGCAGTGCCGGCAACGAGCCGATTGCCCCCGAGGCGCGTACCGCGCTGGTGATGCCGATCTGCAACGAAGACGTGCCGCGTGTGTTCGCGGGCCTGCGGGCGACCTTCGAGTCGGTGGCGGCCAGCGGCAACCTCGACCGTTTCGACTTCTTCGTGCTCAGCGACACCAACGACACCGACATCGCCGTGGCCGAGCAACAGGCCTGGCTGGACGTGTGCCGCGAAACCAAGGGCTTCGGCCGCATCTTCTACCGCCGCCGCCGTCGCCGTGTGAAGCGCAAGAGCGGCAACCTCGACGACTTCTGCCGTCGCTGGGGTGGCGAGTACAAGTACATGGTCGTGCTCGACGCCGACAGCGTGATGAGTGGCGAGTGCCTGAGCAGCCTGGTGCGCCTGATGGAGGCCAACCCGGACGCCGGCATCATCCAGACCGGGCCGAAAGCCTCGGGCATGGATACCCTGTATGCGCGCATGCAGCAGTTCGCCACCCGCGTATACGGCCCGCTGTTCACCGCCGGCCTGCACTTCTGGCAGCTGGGCGAATCGCACTACTGGGGCCATAACGCGATCATCCGCATGAAGCCGTTCATCGAGCACTGTGCCCTGGCCCCGTTGCCGGGCAAAGGTGCGTTCGCCGGCGCCATCCTTTCCCACGACTTCGTCGAAGCCGCGCTGATGCGTCGCGCCGGCTGGGGCGTGTGGATTGCCTATGACCTGCCGGGCAGCTACGAAGAACTGCCGCCGAACCTGCTCGACGAGCTCAAGCGCGACCGCCGCTGGTGCCACGGTAACCTGATGAACTTCCGCCTGTTCCTGGTCAAGGGCATGCACCCGGTGCACCGTGCGGTGTTCCTCACCGGGGTGATGTCTTACCTGTCGGCGCCGCTGTGGTTCCTGTTCCTGGTGTTGTCGACGGCATTGCTGGCGACCAACACCCTGATGGAGCCGCAGTACTTCATCGAACCGTACCAGCTCTACCCGCTGTGGCCGCAGTGGCACCCGGAGAAGGCCGTGGCGCTGTTCTCCACCACAATCGTGCTGCTGTTCCTGCCCAAGCTGCTCAGCGTCATCCTGATCTGGGCCAAGGGTGCCGTCGAGTACGGTGGGCGCATCAAGGTCACCCTGTCGATGCTGATGGAGATGCTGTTCTCCATGCTGCTGGCGCCGGTACGGATGATCTTCCATACCCGCTTCGTGCTGGCGGCGTTCCTCGGCTGGGCGGCAACCTGGAACTCGCCGCAGCGTGACGACGACTCCACTCCGTGGAGCGAAGCGCTGCGCCGCCATGGTCCGCAGACCCTGCTGGGCTTCGCCTGGGCCGGGCTGGTGGCCTGGCTGAACCCGAGCTTCCTGTGGTGGCTGGCGCCGATCGTTGGCTCGCTGGTGCTGTCGATCCCGGTATCGGTCATCTCCAGCCGGACGCGCCTGGGCCTGGCGGCCAAGGACGAGAAGCTGTTCCTGATCCCCGAGGAGTACGCGACGCCGCAAGAACTGCTGGCTACCGACCAGTACACCCACGAGAACCGCTGGCATGCCCTGCATGACGGCTTCGTGCGTGCGGTGGTCGACCCTCGGCAGAACGCCCTGGCCTGCGCCATGGCCACCGCCCGCCACGGTCAGGCCGCGCCGATCGAGGCGCTGCGTGCCGAGCGCGTGGCCAAGGCGATCGAGGTCGGGCCGAAAGGGCTGGACCTCAACACCCGCCTGGCCTTGCTCAGCGACCCGGTGGCCTTGAGCCGCCTGCACGCGCAGGTCTGGGCAGAGCACAACGCGGCGTGGATCGATGTGTGGCGTGCCTCGATCAAGAACGACCCGCATTCGCCGTTGCTGCCGCTGCATCCGGAGAATGAAGGCCAGCCGGCACTCGTCGGCGCCTGATAGATCGCAATCGCGGATAAATCCGCTCCCACAGGAGCGGATTTATCCGCGATGCTTTTTTTGGCCAACAAAGTCCCCCCCGGCTCTAGGTCCAAGCGCCGCCATGCGTTAGCATCCCTTTCCGATAATCCGCATCGGCCAGCACGGCCATGCCAAGACAATAAGATTCGCTTCTTTACTTGCTAGGGGACTTGGTGATGATCAAGAAATATCTTTCGCGACTGCTGGTCGGTGTCACCGCCCTGGTCGCCGTAACGGCGGCACAGGCCGGCGCCATTGACGACGCGGTCAAGCGCGGCACCCTGCGGGTGGGCATGGACCCCACCTACATGCCGTTCCAGATGACCAACAAGCGCGGCGAGATCATCGGCTTCGAAGTCGATATCCTCAAGGCCATGGCCAAATCCATGGGCGTGAAGTTCGAGGCTGTTTCCACCGCATATGACGGCATCATCCCGGCCCTGCTGACCGACAAGTTCGACATGATCGGCAGCGGCATGACCCTGACCCAGGAACGCAACCTGCGCCTGAACTTCAGCGAACCCTTCATCGTGGTTGGCCAGACCCTGCTGATCCGCAAGGAGCTGGCGGGCGAGATCAAGTCGTACAAGGACCTGAACAACGAGAAGTACCGCCTGACCTCCAAGCTCGGCACCACCGGCGAGATGGTGTCCAAGAAGCTGATCGGCAAAGCCAAGTACCACGGCTACGACAACGAGCAGGAAGCGGTGATGGACGTGGTCAACGGCAAGGCTGACGCCTTCGTCTACGATGCGCCGTACAACGTGGTAGCGGTGGAGAAGGCCGGTGCCGGCAAGCTGCTGTTCCTCGAAGAGCCCTTCACCTATGAGCCGCTGGCCTTCGGCCTGAAGAAAGGCGACTACGACAGCATCAACTTCATCAACAACTTCCTGCACCAGATCAAGCATGACGGGACCTACGATCGTATTCACGACAAGTGGTTCAAGAACAAGGATTGGCTGAAGGAAATGGAATAAGGCCCAGGCCACAAGCCCGGCTTTATGACCCCGACGCGCAGGCAAACCCTGCGCGTTCGCATTTACGGAAGTACCCCACGTGATCAAACACAAGAAAGCCCAGTGGCCCTGGCATGGCTTGACCGCCCTGGTTCTGGTGGGCCTGGCGTTCAGCCTGTACATGGCCACTTCGATGATTTCCTACGAGTGGCGCTGGAACCGCGTACCGCAGTATTTCGCCTACAAGGCCGAGGAAACCCAGCGCGCAGCCGGTTACGGTACCGTGCAGGAAATCGTCATCTCCGGCGATAATGCCCGCGTCACGCTGAAGGACGAGAGTGGCGCCGAGCAGGTGCTCGAAGTGGCCAAGGACAGCCTGCAACTGAGCCGCGGCGATGACGTCGCCGAAGGCGACCCGATCGGCGTGACCCGTCACTGGGCCGCGGGCCCGCTGGCCTGGGGCTTGTGGACCACGCTGTGGATTTCGGTGGTGTCCGGTGCGCTGGGCCTGGTGATCGGCCTGTTCGCCGGCCTGTGCCGGTTGTCGAACAACCCGACCCTGCGCGACCTGTCGACGGTGTACGTCGAACTGGTGCGCGGCACGCCGTTGCTGGTGCAGATTTTCATCTTCTACTTCTTCATCGGCACCGTGCTCAACCTGTCCCGGGAGTTTGCCGGGGTGGCCGCGCTGGCGCTGTTCACCGGCGCCTATGTCGCGGAGATCGTCCGCGCCGGCGTGCAGTCCATTGCCAAGGGCCAGAACGAAGCCGCTCGCTCGCTGGGCCTGAACGCCGGCCAGTCGATGCGCCACGTGATCCTGCCACAGGCATTCAAGCGTGTGCTGCCACCGCTGGCCGGGCAGTTCATCAGCCTGGTCAAGGACACCTCGCTGGTGTCGGTGATCGCCATCACCGAGCTGACCAAGAGCGGCCGCGAGGCCATTACCACGTCGTTCTCGACCTTCGAGATCTGGTTCTGCGTGGCCGGCCTGTACCTGCTGATCAACCTGCCGCTGTCGCACATCGCCAGCCGGCTCGAGCGGAGGCTTGCGCAAAGTGATTGAAGTCCGTGACCTGCTGAAAGTCTTCGACACCCGTGGCCATGTGGTGCGGGCTGTGGATAACGTCACCACCCAGGTCGCCAAGGGCGAAGTGGTGGTGGTGCTCGGCCCGTCGGGTTCGGGCAAGTCGACCTTCCTGCGCTGCCTCAATGGCCTGGAGCATTTCGACGAAGGCCGCGTGGCCATCGACGGTCTGCAACTGGCCGACCCGAAGACCGACATCAACGCCTACCGCCGCGAAGTCGGCATGGTGTTCCAGCATTTCAACCTGTTCCCGCACATGACCGTGCTGGAAAACCTGTGCCTGGCGCAGAAGGTGGTGCGCAAGCGCAACAAGGCCGAGCGTGAGGCCAAGGCCCGGGCGTTGCTGGAGAAAGTCGGCATTGCGCAGAAGGCCAACGAGTATCCGTCGCGCCTTTCCGGCGGCCAGCAGCAGCGGGTGGCGATCGCCCGTGCCCTGGCGATGGACCCGAAGGTGATGCTGTTCGACGAACCGACCTCGGCGCTCGACCCGGAAATGGTCGGCGAGGTGCTGGACGTGATGAAGACCCTGGCCCAGGAAGGCATGACCATGGTCTGCGTCACCCACGAAATGGGCTTTGCCCGTGAAGTGGCGGACCGCGTGCTGTTCTTCGATCATGGCAAACTGCTGGAAGATTCGGCGCCGGCTGAGTTCTTTGCTGCGCCGAAAGACCCGCGGGCTCAGGCCTTCCTGCGCCAGGTGCTGTAACCGCAGTGGATTCATCGCGGATGAATCCGCTCCTACAGGAAGCAGCACAGATCCTGTGGGAGCGGTTCATCGGGGCGCCGGAGCGCCCGTTCCTACAGGTTGAACCGCCCGACCATCCCTCGCAATTGCCGCCCCAAGTGCTCCAGCTCCCCACTCGAAGCCGCGGTCTGTTCACTGGCCGTACTGGTCTGGTCCGACACATCCCTCACGCTGATCACGCTTCGGTTGATCTGCTCGGCCACCACGCTCTGTTCCTCGCTGGCCGTGGCGATCTGCTGGTTCATCCCCTGGATGCTCGATACCGTGTCGGTGATCTGCCCCAAGGCTTGCCCGGCCCTGCGGCTCAGCTCGACGCTTTGCTCGGTAAGACTCTTGCTGCTGTCCAGCAGCCGGTTCACTTCGTCGGTGCCGTTGTGCAGGCTGTCGATCAACTGGCCAATCTCTTCGGTCGCGGTCGAGGTTCGCTGGGCCAGGCCGCGCACTTCGTCGGCCACCACGGCAAAGCCGCGTCCGGCTTCACCGGCCCGTGCCGCTTCGATGGCTGCGTTCAAGGCCAGCAGGTTGGTCTGTTCGGACACCGACTTGATCACATCGAGAATGCTGCCGATGCGCTGGCTCTCGCCGGCCAGGTGCTGCATGGCGGCCAGGCAATGGTCCATCTGCCCCGCCAGTTGTTCGATACGGCCAATGGCTTCGCCAACCACCTGGTCACCCAGTTGCGCTTGCTGGTCGGCATTGGTGGCCGCCAGTGAAGCCTGTTCGGCGTTCTGCGCCACCTCCTGCACCGTGGCGCTCATCTGGTTCATGGCGGTGGCGACCTGGTCGGTTTCCTCGCGCTGCTGGTTGATGCGCAGCTTGGTGTCCTCACTGCTCGCTGCCAGCTGTGATGCCGCCTGGGAGAGCTGTCCGATACCCTGGTCGATGCCACCGATGAGTTCGCGCAGGCTGGCGATCATCTCGCTCATGCGGGTCTGTAGTTGTCCCATTTCGTCACGGCGCTGCACCGGTTCGAGCTGGCTCAGGTCGCCCTTGGCGATGCGCGCGGCCAACGCCAGCGTCTGGCGCAGCGGTTGGGTGATCTGCTGGGTAATCAACCACCCGGCGATGACGCCGACGATCAGGGCCAGCAGCGCCACACTGGTGAGCAAGGAGCGGGCAGCCACGGCCTCGCTGTCGCGTTGCTCCACCTTCCTGTCGCTCAGCTCCAGGCTGACGGCCCTGAGCTCGGTGCCCATCTGTTCCATTTCATTCTGCAACTGCTCGACCTGCAACGCCGTTTGGCGGTACTGCTCGAGGCTGCTGCGGTACTTGCCCAGTTCGATGCCAGGCTGTTCCGTCAGCGTGCGTGGCAGCCCCAGTGGCGCGAGGCCTTTGAGCAGTTGGCCGAGGCTGGTATCGGCGGCGTTCAGGGCGACATCGCCAACCTTGGCGAAGTCCTCGAGGGGCGAGAAGGTGTAGGCCGGCACCAGGCTTTGTTGATTGGCCGTGTCGACCTGACGGCTCAGGTTATCCATCAGCCCCAGCACGCCGCCCTGACTATCGGCAGGCATCTTCAGCAGGGCCTGGGTCTGCAGCTCGTCGATCACCTCATTGAGCTTCTGCTCCTGGGCCTGCATCGCCGTGCGGACTGCACGGCGCTCGTCGACACTGCGTTGCAACGTGGAGAAGGTATCGCGCAGGCGCTGTAGCAGCTGCAGCTTCTGGGTCAGCATCTGGCGTGTTTCATCGACGCTGCTGCGCTGCTGCAGGGTGGTCAGCATGGCGTCGAGCTGCTGCAGGATGCCGGCGATCTGCGCCTTGCTGGCGTCGTCCGCCAGCACCCGGTAGGTGATGCGCTCGGCGCGCAGGTCCTTGACCAGATCATTGATCTTGCCGATTTCGCTGAGCTGTTCCGAGCGGGTGATGGCGCCGTCCAGTGCGCGCCAGCCGCTGACCGTGGTGACCATGGTCAGCGCGAGGACCACGGCGAAGCCCAGGGCGAGCTTGGCGCCGACACTGATGTTGCCGAGCCTGTGATTGAGGTAGCCGAACATGGCAAGTCTCCGTCCAGTTGGTGGGGATGGGATGCTGGCGTAGTGCTGGCATCTCACCCCTGCCAATCGGCGGAGGGCTTGTAGGACTTGACCTGAAAGTTCTGTAGGAAAATTCAGCGCAAGTGCAGAGCTTCAGAGCCTGAATCGCCCGACCAACCCTTGCAGATGGGTGCCCAGGCGCGCCAGTTCGACGCTTGAGCTGGCGGTCTCCTCACTCGCTGCGGAGGTCTGGTCGGAGATATCGCGAACATTCATCACGCTGCGGTTGATCTCTTCGGCGGTGGCGCTCTGCTGCTCGGCGGCGGTGGCGATCTGCTGGTTCATGGCCTGGATCGACGACACCGTGTGGGTGATGGTTTCCAGCGAACTGCCGGCGCGGCGGGTCAGTTCGACGCTGCTGTCGGTCAATTGACGGCTGGCGTCCATTACACTGGCCACGCGCTGCGTGCCGTTTTGCAAGCCGGCGATCAGCTCTTCGATTTCCTCGGTGGATTGCTGGGTACGTTGGGCAAGGCTGCGCACCTCGTCGGCCACCACTGCAAAGCCGCGCCCGGCCTCACCCGCACGCGCCGCTTCGATGGCGGCATTGAGCGCCAGCAGGTTGGTCTGTTGGGCCACCGACTTGATCACATCAAGCACGCTGCCGATCTTGTCGCTTTCGGCCTTGAGCTGGTTCATCGCTTCGCTGGAATTGACCACTTCGCTGGCCAGGCGCTCGATCTGCGCGACCGCCTCGCTGACCACGCGATCGCCTTCGCGTGCCTGCTGGTCGGCCATGGCCGCCGCTTCCGAAGCTTGCTCGGCGTTGCGCGCCACTTCGTGGACGGTGGCAGCCATCTCGTTCATCGCAGTCGCTACCTGGTCGGTCTCGACCTTCTGATTGTTGACCCCGGCGCTGGTCTGCTCGGTGACCGCCGACAGCTCTTCGGCGGCGCTGGCGATCTGCGTCACGCCATCGCCGATGCCGCCGATCAGCTCGCGCAGGCCCTGGGTCATGCGTTGCATGCTGGCTTGCAACTGGCCGAGTTCGTCGCGGCGAGTCGAATGCAGGTCCTGGCGCAGGTCGCCGTTGGCCACGCGCTCTGCGGCAGCCAGGGTCTGGCGCAAGGGGACGATGATCTGCCGGGTAATGGCCCATGCCGCGAGCAGGCCCAGTACCAGGGCCAAGGCCGTGGCACCGCCGAGCATGACTTTGGCCTGGGCAGTGCCGGCATCACGCACTTCGGTTTGCGAAACGGTCATGGCCTCGCTGGTCTGCAGCAGCAGCGAGCCCTGTTCAGCCATGCGCTGCAACGCCTGTTCACTGGCGTCCTGGGCATTGCCGAACTGGGTGACCGCATCGCGGTAAGCGGCCAGCGCGCTGGCCGAGTCGTCGAGGCTGGCGGCATGTTCGGCCGGCAGCTTGGCCGGCAGTGCCTTGAGCACGCTCAGCGCCTCGTCGATGGCCTTGAGCGCGGTCTGCTGGAAGTCAGCGTTGCCGCTGTAGGTGTAGCCACGTACCTGGAAGCGCGCCTGTTGCACCAGTGCACTGACTTCCACGACCTGTTGGTACTGGCTGATGTCGCCGTTCTGCAGCAGGCGCTGTTGCACCCGGTTGATCAGTTCGACGGCCTTGTCGGCGCTGTCACCCAGCACGCCGCGGGCGGCCTCGCGGCGCTGGCCGGCCTGTTTGAGGTCGTTGAAGGCTTGCTGGTACTGGTTTACGGCGGCCTGCTGCTGTTGCAGGCGCTGGCGGTCGGTGGGCTGTTCGATCTGCCCGAGCATGAAGGTGATCTGCCGTTCGAGATTGCCCAGGGCCTTTTCCAGCTCGCCGATGGCCGCATCGCTGCGGTCACGCTGGTAGTGCTGGCGGGCGATGCGCAGCTCCTGGGTGTACTGGTGGATCACCGAGATGTTGCCCAGTTTGTCACCACGCTCGGTGACACTGTTCAAACCCTGCCAACCCGTAAAGGTGATGGCCAGGGTCAACACCAGCACCAGGCCAAAGCCCAGCCCCAATTTGCGATTGACGCTTACATTCCCGAGCGATTGGGAAAACCATTGGTACATGTTCGACTCCCCGGCAACGTGGCAGCACAGATTATTGTAGTGTTGCCAACGCCATCGGCTTGCGCCGGGGAAACTTGATAGGTAAAAGCTGACCCGTCTGTCAGAAAATCCGTGAGAGCAAGGCGGTTACCGCGGTTTCCACACGAAGAATGCGCTCACCCAGCTGCACAGGTGCCAGGCCAGCCTTGCCGAACAGGTCAATTTCGTAAGGAATCCAGCCGCCTTCGGGGCCGATGGCCAGGGTTACCGGGCCTTCAACCGCGCGTGGGCAGGCCGGGTAGGGGCCAGGGTGGCCAACCAAGCCGAGGGTGCCTTCGGCGATGGCAGGCAGGCGGTCTTCGACGAACGGTTTGAAGCGCTTTTCGATGATCACTTCGGGCAGCACCGTGTCGCGGGCCTGCTCAAGGCCGAGAATCAGGTTCTCGCGGATGGTTTCAGGGTTGAGGAAGGGCGTTTGCCAGAAGCTTTTCTCAACCTTGTAACTGTTGACCAGGATCAGCCGCGGCACACCCAGGGTGGCCACGGTCTGGAACAGCCGGCGCAGCATCTTCGGACGCGGCACGGCCAGCACCAGGGTCAGCGGCAGTTTGGCCGGCGGCTGTTGGTCGAAGGCGACCTCCAGCTCGGCTTCATGCTTCTCCAGGCGCAGCACGGTGGCCTTGCCCATCAGCCCGTTGATGCGGCCCACGCGCAGCGTGTCGCCCACCGCGACACCGTGGATTTCCTGCATGTGGGTAAAGCGCCGATCAGCGAGAACGACACGCTCGGCCGAGACGAAATCGGCCTCTTCAAGAAGTAACAGGTTCACGGCTGGGTCGCTGGCGGCTGGTCGTCAGGGGCGTTGTTGGCGTCGTCGTCGGGGCTGCGTTTGCGGATCAGGCTGCCACAGAGCACGCCAATCTCGAACAGCAGCCACATCGGCACCGCGAGCAGTGTCTGCGAGAAGATGTCTGGCGGCGTGAGGATCATGCCGACCACGAAGCAGCCGATGATCACGTACGGGCGGACCTTCTTCAGGTACTTCACGTCGACCACGCCGATCCACACCAGCAGCACCACGGCCACCGGGATCTCGAAGGCGACACCGAAGGCGAAGAACAAGGTCATGACGAAATCGAGGTAGGCGGCGATGTCGGTCATCATCGCCACGCCTTCCGGCGTGGCTTTGGCGAAGAAGCTGAACATCAGCGGAAACACCAGGAAATAGGCGAAAGCCATGCCGGCGTAGAACAGCAGGATGCTCGACACCAGCAACGGAATGGCAATGCGCTTCTCATGGCGGTACAGGCCTGGGGCGATGAAGCCCCAGATCTGCTGCAGAATGAACGGGATCGCCAGGAACAGCGAGACGATCATGGTCAGCTTGAACGGCGTGAGGAACGGTGAGGCCACGTCGGTGGCGATCATCGTCGCATTGGCCGGCAAATGGTCGCGCAGCGGCGCCGAGACCAGGGTGTAGATCTGCTGGGCGAAGGAGAACAGCCCGGCAAAGATCAGGAAGATGACTGCCACACAGCGCAGCAGGCGGGTGCGCAGTTCGGTCAGGTGCGAAACCAGCGGCATTGGCTGGTCATGTTCCGGATTTTCGCTCATGGGGCTCGCGGCGGTTGAGGCGGTTCAGAAGGTGTGGCCGGGGCTGCAGGTGGCTCGACCGGCCTGGCTTCGAGCCCGGCAGGTGGCTGCACGCTGGCCGTGGTTACCGGCGGTTGCGCGGGTGGCGTCAGTGGGTTGAGGATGCGCTTGGCTTCCTCTTCCATCTGCAGGATGTGCTCGTTATGCAGCTGGCGGCGGATGTCGTCGGCGCCGATTTCGCGCTCGACCTCCATCTTGATCGCATTGAAGCTGCGTTTCAGCCGCCCGATCCATAGCCCCGCAGTACGCGCGGCGCCAGGCAGGCGCTCGGGGCCGAGCACCAGCAGGGCGACCAGGCCGACGAGCAGCAGCTCGCTGAAGCTGATGCCGAACATGGGTCAGTCTTTCCGCTGCGGCTCTTGGACCGGCTGGGCCTGGCCCTCGATGGTGTGGCCTGGCTGCGGCTGCGCGCTGTTCTGCTGGTGAGGCGCCTGCACTGGCGGCACGGGCTGGGCGGGCGGTGGGGTCTGCTCGGCCGGCTTGTTCTCTTCATCGCTCATGGCCTTGCGGAAGCCCTTGATCGACTCGCCAAGGTCGCTGCCGAAGTTCTTCAGCTTCTTGGTGCCGAAGACCAGGACGACGACCACCAGCAGGACGATCCAGTGTTTCCAGTCAAAAATACCCATGGTGCTCTCCTAGAATTCTATTGGCTCAGGCCGAAGGCTGACGCGCGGCCTTTTCATCATGCCCGGAAAGCCCGAAACGGCGCTCCAGTTCATCTAGCACGGCTTGCGGATGCTGGCCCAGCGCACTGAGCATGACCAGGCTATGGAACCACAAGTCTGCGGTTTCATAGATGACATCACTGTAATCCTTGCTCACGGCAGCGTCTTTGGCTGCGATGATGGTCTCGACGGACTCTTCGCCGAGCTTTTCGAGGATCTTGTTCAGGCCCTTGTGGTACAGGCTGGCCACGTAGGAGCTGTCAGGAGCCGCTTGTTTGCGCTCTTCGAGCACTTCGGCCAGGCGATTGAGGGTGTCGCTCATGTCAGTGTCCTGCGCTGTAGATGGCATCCGGGTCTTTCAGAACCGGGTCGACGGTTTTCCACTGGCCGTCCTGGTAGACGCGGTAGAAGCAGCTTTCACGGCCGGTATGGCAGGCAATATGGCCCAGTTGCTCGACCATCAGGATGATCACGTCGGCATCGCAGTCCAGGCGCATCTCATGCAACTTCTGCACATGGCCGGACTCCTCGCCCTTGCGCCACAGCTTGCCACGGGAACGCGACCAGTAGATGGCGCGTTGTTCGGCGGCGGTCAGCGCCAGCGATTCGCGGTTCATCCAGGCCATCATCAGCACGCGTCCGGTCTTGTGGTCCTGGGCGATCGCCGGTACCAGGCCATCGCTGTTCCACTTGATCTCGTCCAGCCAGTCTTTCATCGTCGACTCCAAAGCGGGCCCGCTCCTGTGCCGGGCCCTTTGCGCTAGTGTGCCAGCCAGCAGCGCGGCTGGCTATTGGCGCACAATCAGGTAAAGCCCGGCAGCCAGCATCAGCCAGGCCGGCCAGGCGCCAGGTGCGGCCAGGCTGGCGGCCTCGGCGGCGCCGGTGGCCAGCACCGCACCGCCGCCAAGCAGGCCGGCACCGAGCAGGCGCAGCGCCCAGCGGTCCTGGCGGCGACGCTCCGGCAGCTGCGGGTCTTCCAGGTGCGGCTGCGACAGGCGTTCGAGCAGGTCGCGGGCCATGCCAGCCAGGTGCGGTAGCTGCTCGACCTGGCCATGAATGTTGCCGAGTACCGCCTTGGGGCTCATGCGTTCGCGCATCCAGCGTTCCAGGAATGGCTTGGCGGTGCTCCACAGGTCCAGGTCGGGGTACAGCTGCCGGCCCAGGCCTTCGATATTGAGCAGGGTCTTCTGCAGCAGCACCAGCTGCGGCTGGACTTCCATGTTGAAGCGCCGGGCGGTCTGGAACAGCCGCATCAGCACCTGGCCAAAGGAAATATCCTTTAACGGTTTTTCGAAGATCGGCTCGCACACGGTGCGAATCGCCGCTTCGAACTCATTGACCTTGGTATGCGCTGGTACCCAGCCCGAGTCGATGTGCAGTTCGGCAACGCGGCGATAGTCGCGCTTGAAGAAAGCGATCAGGTTGCGCGCGAGGTAGTCCTGGTCTTCGGCGGTCAGGCTGCCGACGATGCCACAGTCAATGGCAATGTACTGCGGGCTCCATGGTTTGACTGTGCTGACGAAGATGTTGCCGGGGTGCATGTCGGCATGGAAGAAGCTGTCGCGGAACACCTGGGTGAAGAACACTTCCACGCCACGTTCGGCCAGCATCTTCATGTCGGTGCGCTGGTCGGCCAGGGTGGCCATGTCGGTCACCGGCACGCCGTAGATGCGCTCCATCACCAGCACCTTGGGGCGGCACAGGTCCCAGTACACCTGGGGCACGTACATCAGCTCGGAACCTTCGAAGTTGCGCCGCAGCTGGCTGGCATTGGCCGCTTCGCGCAGCAGGTCGAGTTCGTCGTAGATGGTCTTTTCGTAGTCGCCGACGATTTCCACCGGGTGCAGGCGGCGGGCGTCGGCCGAGGCGCGCTCGGCGGCCCTGGCGATCTGGAACAGCCAGGCCATGTCCTGGGCGATGACCGGCTTCAGGCCAGGGCGCACCACCTTGACCACCACCTCTTCGCCACTCTTGAGGCGGGCGGCATGCACCTGGGCGACCGAGGCCGAGGCCAGTGGCTCTACGTCGAAACGGCTGAACACTTCGCCGACCTTGGCGCCGAGCTGCTCTTCGATCAGCGCCACGGCTTTTTTCGGGTCGAACGGCGGCACGCGGTCCTGCAACAGCATCAACTCGTCGGCGATGTCGGTGGGCAGCAAGTCGCGGCGGGTGGACAGCAACTGGCCGAACTTGATGAAGATCGGCCCCAGGTCCTGCAGCGCCAGACGCAAGCGCGCACCGCGGCTGAGCGCAGAGGGCTTGCGCGGCAGCCAGCGCCAAGGCATCAGCAGGCGCAGGCTGGCCAGCCACCAGGGCAGCAGGGGTTGTTCGAACAGCAGGTCATCGAGACGGTAGCGGATCACCACGCGCTGGATGCGAAAGAGACGGCGGACGGCGAGCAGCTTCATGCGTTTTCGCTGGTATCAAGGGATCGGGAGAGGCGCTTGAGGCGTGCCTCCAGGCGTTCTGTGTCGAGCTTAAGGGCATCGAGTTCGCTGAAGGCGGCTTCAGCTTCGCGCTTGCCGACCAGGGTGCGGGACTCTTCGGCCAGGTACTCGGAGAGGTTCTGGCTGAATCGTGCCAGGCCTTGGCGGGTCCAGCGTGCGCGCAGGCGGATATGCCCGGCCAGCATCGCCGTGGCCACCGGGCCGAGCCAGCGCTGCAGCTCGTGTTCCCAGTCCAGTTCCAGGTCCTGCAGCACGCCGAACAGGTCGAGCAGCACGGCACTGTCGCCATGCAGTTCGACCTGCGGGCTGTGCAGCACGGCGGTCTTGTCCCGGGCAACGGCCAGTTGCACCAGGCTGCCGGCCGGGGCGCGCAGGCTGCAGTCGACCTCGCCCTCCCAATGGGCAGCGAGCATCAGGCCTTCTTCATCGGGCAGGATGAACACCTGCAGGGCCGGCTGGCGGCAGTCGATCTCGATGACCTTGCCTCCGAGCGCGGCCAGCCGCGGCAAGGCCGTGCTGTCCATGCGCAGGACACGGTTCAGGCCATGTTCGACACTGGCAAGCAGCCCGGCCAGCAGCATCAGGGCTTGATTCCCCGGTGCACGGCAACGATGCCGCTGGTCATGTTGTGGTAGGTGACGCGGTCGAAACCGGCCTCCACCATCATGCTCTTGAGGGTTTCCTGGTCGGGGTGCATGCGGATCGACTCGGCGAGGTAACGGTAGCTTTCCGAGTCATTGGTGATCAGCTTGCCGGCCAACGGCATGAAGGCGAACGAATAGGCGTCGTAAGCCTTGGACATCAGCTTGTTGGTCGGCTTGGAGAACTCCAGCACCAGCAGGCGCCCGCCCGGCTTGAGCACGCGCAGCATCGAACGGATGGCCTGGTCCTTGTGGGTGACGTTGCGCAGGCCGAAGGCGATGGTCACGCAGTCGAAGTGGTTGTCGGGGAACGGCAGCTTCTCGGCATCGGCCTGGACGAACTCGATGTTGCCGGCCACACCACGGTCGAGCAGGCGGTCACGGCCGACCTTGAGCATCGATTCGTTGATATCGGCGAGCACCACCTGGCCGGTCGGGCCGACCAGGCGCGAGAACTTGGCGGCCAGGTCGCCGGTACCGCCAGCGATGTCCAGCACGCGGTTGCCGGCGCGCACGCCGGACAACTCGATGGTAAAGCGCTTCCACAGGCGGTGCATGCCGCCGGAGAGCACGTCGTTCATCAGGTCGTACTTGGCGGCCACCGAGTGGAACACTTCGGCGACTTTCTTCGCCTTCAGGCTTTCGGGGACGTCCTGGTAGCCGAAATGGGTGGTGGGTTCGGCGTGTTCGCCTTTGCGCTGGTCGTTCATATCGCTTCACCGGAAAAAATTACCGCCCATTCTAGGGCGAACGGGCGGATTTGTCTTGGCGGGGTGTGCCGGGTGGCAGGGGCGGGCATAATGCAGATTATGTCTACATTCCCAGGAACATCCGCATGACCCAGATCAGCGTCGAACGCAAACACTCCCTCGGCCGCGATGCCGCCCGCGCCAAGGCCGAAGCGCTGGTTGACAGGCTCAGCCGCGAATACGACCTCAAGGCCACCTGGAACGGTGACCGGGTCGACGTGGCGCGCAGTGGCGCCAGCGGTAGCGTGCACATCGGTGAAGACAGCATCCGCGTCGACCTGAAGCTGGGCATGATGCTGTCGATGATGAGCGGTACCATCAAGGGCGAGATCGAGCGCGCCCTGGACAAGGCCCTGGCCTGACGCCAGCGCTTTCACGCATCGGGGAACGGAATGATGCCCTCCACTTGCTCCAGGCGCAGGTCACTGCGGTAGATCTGCAGCCGTTCGGCGGCGCTTGCGGCTTCTTCCAGCCTGGCCTCACGCGCTTTGCCGCGCGGTTCGTAGAATTTCAGGTGACCCTTGCTGAACTCGCGGGCTGGCACTTCGGCGCTGCGGTAATGGAAGTGCGCTTCCCAGAGGACCTTGTCCGGTGCCTGGACATCGCGGATCTGATACACATCCAGGTAATCATTGGCTTTGCTCAGCGCCTTGCGCAGCGTGGTATGGGTGATGCTCAAGCGGTTTTCGCGGAACAGGTAGCGCAGCGCCCTGGCGTCGGGGTGCCGCGAATTGAGATAGATGTCCGTGAGCTGCTGTTTCTTTTGCGCTTTGACCGCTTCGGCAGCGGCTCGAAGGCTGGCGGGGAGTTCCTTGGCTTTCGGGTCGTTGGCGGCCTCCAGTTGCTTGGCCACCTCCAGCATGTCGTCGATCTGCCAGTCCATGAGGTCGGTCAGGCTGTTCGGCTCGTCGGTGTAGCGAGCGGCAATCGCCATCCGGTTGTCCTTCTGCGCCAGCAGGCTGGCTGCGCGATGCCGCAGTTGCGCCGTGTCCTGCGGGGCAGATCGCTCCTGGCTGGCGACTTCGAACCATTTACCGTCACGTTGCTCGTACTTACCTGCCGGTTGCTCGGTGAGCGGGTTGTGCTGGAATGCCTGGTTGCCTTCACTGGCTGGCTCTACCAGTACTGAACGGCCGCGAGACGTGCGAATCACTGTTCGCCTGCCCGGTCTGACCCGATGGGTGATGCGCCGGGCCGCAGGCGTAACGCTGGACTCGATGGCGGTCAGGGTCGTGTTCAGTTCGGCTTCGGTCAGGCTCACCAGGGTGTTGAGCTGTTCGACGTAGCGTTGCAGCATGGTCGCGTCGATGGCCGGGTCGTCAAACGACTGCAGGTAGTGCGCCTTGCCCAGTGTTGCCTGATATTCGCGCAACGCGTCGCTGAGTATTTCGACTTGCTGCTGGACGGGGAGGTTGGCTGCGGCCAGGCCGTCATGGCTCCAGAGCATCGAGGACAAACGGGGGGCACTGAGCGCATCCTGCAATGGCAGCAGTTCGGCGGCGCTCTGAGGCGTCAGCAGTTGTTTGTCGAGTGTCAGGTAGGCCATGTCGCTCAGGGTCTGCGCCCGCACGATCAATGTCGAATAAGGGCGTAGCTTGATGGCCTGCTCGATTTTGGCGCTCTTGTTCTGATAACGGACCCGATGGTCGTCGAGTGCTATGGGTAGCGCCTCATCGAGCCGCTCGCTGACCACCAGGATGCGGCGCGCGACGTCGAGCGCGTCCCGTGTCGCATCGCGCATTTCAACGTATCGGGTCATTTGCTCCTCACCTGTCGGGTACTTTCGCAGGCCCTTGGACAGTTGCCGCAGATCCTCATGATCCGGCAGCTCCAGCAAGCGACGAAGCAGCAGCATGTCATTGTCGATTGCGGTCTCGGTCCAGTCGCCAAGCCGGCGTTCGATGAGGTTGGCGCGGTCATACCTGAGGAAGCGGGGTTCAAGCATCTGCCGAAATGCACTGACATTTCCCGTGAGCAGTTCGGCCTGTTTCTCGAGGAACAGGCTCACGGCTTTCAGATCGAGCTGATGCTGCTTGCGCATCATCAGTAACTGCTGGCGTTGCACTTGCAAGGGTTCCGGCAACGCGCTGCGCTGGGCTTCGGGCAGGGCTTGGTAAGCCTTGTTGAACGCGGCTGCCTTGTCATCATAGGCCTGTAGTTTTTCTCTGCTTTTCTCCATGAGCGGTTCCAGTTTGGCCAGTTTCGTCTGGTTGCTCAGGGTGGTCTCACGCAGTTGCTCGTAGGCCTGGCGGTTTTGCGATCGAAGCTGCTGGCTATTGGGCATGCCGCCTGCGCCGCTCACCTCGATAACCCATTCTTCATTCCAGCGGGTCAACCACGGGCCTCGGCTGCGTTCACGTCCGACGATGTGGTAGCCATCATCGGCACCACCCCATTGCGCAACCCATTCGCTGCGGCTTTCGTCCGGGCCGATGATATGTACCCCGCCCCAGGTCTGTTGCACTTCGAAGGCGATGTCGGCAAGTTTCACGTAGTACCGGTGGTCCACCTGGTACAGGCCGCGCAGTTGCCCCGCGGTCAGTGGCGTATGGCCCTGCAGTGACTGCGTGGCCTGCAGCTTGCGCAGCGCCTGGAGCCCGTCCGGTGTCAGGTTGGCCAGGCGTTGATTGGCACTCCAGCTGTCTATTCTGATGGGCTTTGGTTTTGCCTCTGCCACGGGCTCGGCCCACGGTTGCTCCTTTATCGGTTCGGCCGTTTGCGCCGCTGCTGTGTTGCGCTCGGCAGGTTCGCTGAAGCGCACTGTCACAGGTGTTTCAGATGCGGATGTGGCATGCGCCACGCGGTGGGCCAGCAACATCGCCAGGTTGCTCAGCAGGTCGGTGGCTGCCGCGATCCGCTCATCGCGACCGCCGTCAGCCAGTATTTCCAGGTCGTCCTTGGCTGCCGACAGCGCTGCAAACAGCCACGCCACGTTGGCCAACAGCCCGGACCAGAATACCGTTGCGCTATTGAACACCGCCCATGCAGCCTCTTTCGCCAGTGCCCATCGCTCCTGCGCGTTGGACACGCTGCGGGTGGATGCGACATGCAGGATGGCTTCGACCCTGGCGTCAAGCAGGTGGCTGTCGAGGTTTTCTGTCCAGGCCTCGAATGAGGCATCCACCGGCCGCCTGAGGTTGTCCAGGGCGGTGGCTGTCAGCGCCGAGTCGACGCCGAACAGGTGCGCCAGGCTAGACAGCTTGGGGTGCAGGTGGGGGAAGTTGAAGCCATCGTTTTCATACACCTCGCGTGCTTCGTCCTTCAGCCAGTGCAGGACACTGCTCTGCAGCTCGCCTTCTTTGCGGATAGCAACCATCAGCGACGCCAGGCTGGTGAATTCCTGCAGCGTCTGGTCGGCGTAGAACGGTCGGTACAGGATCCAGCTGTGCAGGCCCGGCAGTTCGATGACGAACATGCCATGCGCCCGATCGCTTGCCGAGGCGCCGGGCGCGCAGCGAAAGGCCAATGGGGCGATACGCGGCTGTTCGAGGTTATCGCCAACCCCTGTGCAGAAATTCAATAGTGCCCGCCGTGCATTTTCGCTGAGCTGCCCGCTGATACTGGCCCTGAGCACGCTGAAGCGCAGCCCGGAACGCCATTCCCAGGCGTACTGCCTGATCCGTTGCGCCCTGCGCGGCTGTACCTGGACCTGCTCCCGCAGAAAGCCTGGGTATGAGCCACCGATATCCACCTGGTGAATCAACTTGTGTACCTGATCGATGCTCAACCAGCTGTCAGCCGGGGCGCTGACCCGGGTCATGACTTGGTTCACTGGCAAGCGGGCGACGGCCAGGCTGGTCAGGCTCTCGTGGCGTAGGAACAGGTATTGCGGGTTTTGGCCAGGTGAGTTCGGGATCTGTTGGGCTACGCTGATCAGCACCGTGTCGGGATCGTAGGCGGTGTTGTCAGGATAGGTAGCCTGAATCTGTTCGCGTAGCCGGCGGTTGGCATAGCGCTCGATGGTCTCGATATCGTCAAGCGAGGTCGCCCCCTCGCTGTGGCCTTGACGGGCGGCGAGATCAAGCAGTGCGGCGTGGTATTCGAAGCGGTCTGCGGCGCTAGCGTCGGCGAGCCAGTCCGGCAGCTGGAGGGCTGGCAGGCGTTCGACCAGATTGGCCTGCTGCAGAAAGTGCAGTGATGGGTCGCTGACACGCGCATAGGCATCTTCCATTTCACCGAGTGTCTGCAGGTGGGCAAGGTTCAGGCGACGAATATCGTCGAGGACCACATTGAGCATTTGCCTGGCCTGGTAGGCAAACGGGTCGCCTTCCAGCGCGGTACGCGACCAGGTCAGGCGGTCGAAGTGATAACGTTCAGCCATTTCGTCCTGTAAGGCGGCCGAGAATGCTGCCTCGTCCGGGTAGCTCCGAATGGTGCCGCAGGGTTTGCACCACAGCAGTTGGCGAGCACCGTGTGCCGTGCTCAGCAGCAGGTCTGGCACTGGCCGTTCGAAGGTCTGCCGCCCAACGCCGAACGCGAGCCGCATGGCGCTGATCGTGATGCCGGTTCGAGTGCCATCGAGCATGGCGTACAGCGTGGCTTTCGCATCTGCATCGAGGCCTTGGCGCTGCACATTGCCGAGCATTGCAGCCTTGATCAGCAGCTCAAGCCAATGCAGGCGGGATACCCCCGAAAGCGGGTCCGAGCCGCTCCAGTAACTGATCTGAGCCTGTTGAAACGCCTCTGTCAGGGTATCCAGAAGAGCATCGAGATCGCTGGACACCTTGTACATGTCCAAGGTGATCCCGGGCTGGGCAATGCTGTCGGCACCCTGTGCCTGGGCGAGGAAGACCTGCGGCGGACTGATGCTCAACGCGTCCGAGTCATTCAACTGCAGGTGTTTGCCGGTACGGAAGTGTTCCAGCAATGCATCCAGCAGCAAGGGTTGCCGGGCGGGTTCGTCTTGGCCGGCTGGGGCTGGGAGTATGTGGAAATCATCAAGCGATGCCAGCTGCGGGTGATTGCTGCGGATATACGGGTAGCGGTCGACAAGGGCATTGAAGCCCTGCAGGGACAATACCTCGCGCAGGCCCGGGCGCTTGCCGAAGCAGCTTGCTACCTGTTGTCTGAAAGTGGCTATGGGGGTGGAATCGGTCATGGCATCGGGCTCCAGTGAGGTGGGCCCGGCAGGCTAGGCGATACGGCGTTCGCTGCTGCGGTAGATGTATGGGTACGCCGTGCAGCTTAGGGTGAGGTTTCTAATTTTTCTCCCTACCTTGTGCTCAAGCCCAACCTCCATGGGCGGTTTTTCCTCCACTCATGAACATGAGGTACACAGCATGGCCAAAGTGATTGTGAAGAAAAAAGACGAAGCCCTGGGCACGTTGGGTGAAGTGCGGGGTTACGCACGCAAGATCTGGCTAGCCGGTATCGGCGCCTACGCCCGCGTCGGCCAGGAAGGCTCCGACTACTTCAAGGAACTGGTCAAGGCCGGTGAAGGCGTCGAAAAACGTGGCAAGAAACGCATCGACAAACAGCTCGATGCCGCCAACCACCAGCTCGACGAGGCCACCGAGGAAGTCAGCCGCGTACGGGGCAAAGTCGAAGTTCAACTCGACAAGATCGAAAAAGCTTTCGACGCACGGGTAGGCCGCGCCTTGAATCGCCTTGGCATTCCGTCTAAACATGACGTTGAGGCGTTGTCCATCAAGCTTGAACAGCTGCATGAGCTGCTCGAGCGCGTCGCGCACAAACCATAAGGAGAGCAGGATGGCTGGCAAGAAGAATTCCGACAAAGAAGGCAGCTCCTGGATCGGCGGGGTCGAGAAGTACTCCCGCAAGATCTGGCTGGCAGGGCTGGGGATCTATTCGAAGATCGACCAGGACGGCCCGAAGCTGTTCGACTCGCTGGTGAAGGATGGCGAGAAGGCTGAAAAGCAAGCGAAGAAGACCGCTGAAGACGTCGCTGAAACCGCCAAGTCCTCGACCACTTCGCGTGTGTCTGGCGTGAAAGACCGCGCACTGGGCAAGTGGAGCGAACTCGAAGAGGCCTTCGACAAGCGCCTGAACAGTGCCATCTCCCGTCTCGGCGTACCGAGCCGCAACGAGATCAAGGCTCTGCATCAGCAGGTCGACAGCCTGACCAAGCAGATCGAGAAACTGACCGGTGCCTCGGTCACCCCGGTCTCCTCCCGCTCTGCAGCCGCCAAACCGGCAGCGAGCAAGGCAGCGGCCAAACCATTGGCCAAGTCCGCAGCAAAAACGGCGGCTGCCAAGCCGGCTACCAAGACTGCGGCTAAACCGGCAGCGGCCAAACCCGCAGCCAAGACCGCAGCGGCCAAGCCAGCGGCAAAACCGACTGCCAAGCCCGTTGCAGCCAAGCCTGCCGCAGCGAAGAAGCCGGCGGTGAAGAAGGCATCGGCCAAACCGGCAGCCGCCAAGCCAGCAGCACCAGCGGCCAGCGCCGCTCCGGCTGCTACCGCAGCGCCGGCGCCAGCTGCGGCCCCGGCCAGCAACCCGGCTTCGGCTCCGGCCAGCACTGGCTCTCTGCTCTGACAGCGGTATAGCACCCTTCACGGATAAGCCCGCTCCAACAAGGCTGATAGCTTTGTTGGAGGGGCTTAGCCGCTACACGCCGGCCCTGCGGGCCTTTCATGGCGGTGTTCGGTGGCACTCAAGCCAGCGTGCGCTGTGTGGGGAAGGGTATCAGTTGCTTGGCCGTGGCTCTCTTCAGGACGGCGCGGCTCACATCAACCCGCTGGCTTGCGCCAATGGCTCGTGCATTCATCATTCGGTAGCTGGGGGAATTTCCTGACTTCAGGTGACCGGCGCTGAAGTCCAGTGGGTCCTTGACGTCCCGCCCATAATGAAAATGCGCTTCCCACGGCAGTTTGTTGCCGTTTGACCGTTGATGAATCGTATAGACGTCAAGAAAGTCGTCTGCGCGCTGCAGGCGCTTGTTGGTGGTGCCCGCCCGTAGATACACCTTGTCGTGTGCCAACAAGTAACGCAGTGACTCGACATCGGGGTGAGCACTTTTCATTCGAGCCTCGATCTGTAGCGCGAGTGATCGTTCCTGCAGTTGAATGATCGCCATCTTCAGTTTCCGCTCGAGCCCTTCGGGTGGCGAGGCAGCGGCCGCAACATCGCCGGCCGCGCGCTTGAGCCCTTCGATATAGTCATCCATCAAATTGGCCAATGTACTGGGTTGGCTGCCGTAGTCTTTGGCGTATTTACTGAACGCCTGATCGGCATTCATCAGCATCTGGTTTATGTGCTTTATTCTTGCTTTGCCAAGAAACGCTGGGGCAGGCGTGGCTTTTCCCTGTTCTGCAGGTGCCGTGTTGGCACTCGGCGGTTTCGTTGTACCGGTGTCGTTGGACGGTTGCACACGTGTCGCTTGGTCGAGCTGCGTCAGGGTAAGGCGCTTGAGCTTTTTCAGGTAATTCAGGAGTTCACCGAGCCCTTTGCTGTCCAGCCAAGGGTCGGGGTCCTTCATGGCATATTCGACCCTGGCGATGGAGGCGGTGAACGTATCCAGCGCTTCGCCGAGCTTCTCGGCCCTCTCCACTTCGCTGAATGACTCAGGTGATGACTCGATGGCCTTCTGCGTGGCCAGCACCTCGTCGAATCGGGACGAAAGCGGCCGTTCGGGTACATCACGGATCGTGATAGGAGGCAGTATCGACAACTGCTCAAGCTCTTCATTTACATCGCCGAGTACCGTGAGTTCGGTCATGCCTTGCTCGAACAATCGCTGTTTGGGTGTGGACTTGGCTGGGTGGGCAAGCGGGTCGTCTTCAAACAACGCTAGCGACTCCAGTAACTTGAGCCGGAGTTTGATGTTGTTCTTGAGTGCTGACTGATAATGCGCGTAGTCCTCAACGGATGCGCCAGGCCCGTCTGGGGCATGGATTTCTGTCAACCGACCTCGCGTGAGGTTTAAGTAGCTCTCATTGGCGCCATTCAACTGAGCCCGGTAGTACCCGAGCTTTTTCAGGTTTACGGCGAAATATCTGCTCGCCCGCATCCTGCCCTGGGTACCCTGCTTGAGGGCAGCTACCAACTGAGCCAGTTTTTTCACCTGCAGAAAGACGTGGGGGGCAAGAGCGTCAGGTTCCGGGTGCAGTGGTGTGGCATCACCATGGTCCGGCGGCAATGCCTTCTCGCGTCGTTCGATGGCGTCCTCAATGCTTTTCAGTTTTTGTTCATGCTGGTTGATCCTGACCTGCAAGGCCTCGGCTTGCCCATGCGGCTCATCGGCTGGCAAGCTGGTTTCCGAGGTTGTGCTGCCAAGCTCTGCACCGGGCGTGAGCTCGTTGAATATAGCCCTCTTGTTTCGCACAAGGCTGACGTTGTCCGTGAAGGTAATTCCCTTGGCAGCAGGGGTCTCATGCAATTTGCCTGCACTGTGCATCGACACCATGATGGTGTTGTACAAGAGGTCAACGAAAGCGCCCGCTTTCTGCGTATCGTTACCTTCTGTGAGGGCTGGAAGATCTCCATCGAGGGTGCGCAGGGCATTGATCAATACGACCATATCGCCTACCCATCCATAGGCGAACATTGATGTCACATCAAATACCGCCCATGCGATCAGCCGCCACTCTTCCAGGCGGAGCTTGGCATTGGAAGGCGACTGGGCCATGGACAGCCTGGAGAGGTACAGGATCCATGACTGATACAGATGATGATCCAACTCACCTTGGAACGGTGCGAATATCATCTGTGGCTGGGGTTGGAGGTCAATCAGCAGGATGCGTTCGGGGTTCAGGAAGTCCAGGGCCGATTCGAGGAACGATTTCAAGTGGGGATGGGCCAGACCCTTGATCGTATGAAGCGTGCTGGCATCTTCATCCATCCAGCTCAGAATGTTCGTCTGCAGTTTCTCATCCTGGATGAGCTTTTCCAGAATGCCCCTGAAAGCGTCGAATTCGAGCAAGGCGTCGTCTTGCTGCCAGGGGCGGTAAAGGAGCCAGCGACCCAGTGAAGGAAGTTGCAGCACAAACATGCCGGCAACGACATCCTGGTTGTTCGGTTCCGGCCCAGTTTGAAAGGCAAGCGGTGCAATGCTGATCTGATGGCCCTGCGCCTCGGGGGCGTTACAGAAGCTAGCGATAGTGTTGAATGCAGCTGCGCTCAACTGGCTCGTTGTAACGCCCTTGAATGCATTGAGTAACAGGCTCTTGCGCCAGGCTCGGGCGCAGCCCTGAAGCCAGCCCGGATGAGTGGCTGCGAGATCAAGTTGTTGCTTCAGATAGCGTGGATAATTCCCGCCGATATCCACTTTCTCGATCAGGCTGTCCAGGTACGCAAGCGTGAGCCCGTCAGGCAACGGCTGGTCGCTTCCACGGTCGTGCACTTGCGTCGTGAGCTCGCCTTTGTCGACGTCAAGCCTGAAGATCGCCAGTTGCGCAAGGCTGGTATCACGCGTCGAGATGGCAGGCGTTGCCGGTAGGATCGGAGCATCGGAAAACGCATCTTCAAGGGGCACGGTGGTCTCATTGCTCTCAACCGTGATCATCAGCAGATTGGGGTCGATGGCGGCTTGTTGCGGTAGATCGACGTGCATCTGTTCACGCAGGCGGCGTATGGCATATTGCTCGAGGCTTTCGACGTGGGGGCTGCCAAGCAGATAGTGGCTGTTTGTCTGAGCGACGACCCATTCCGTCAGTAGTCGACCGTAATCATATTGATGCTGGTGCGAGGCTTGCCTCACCCAACCCGGCATGAGGCTCTCTCCCCTCTGTTCGTCAATCGGGACCAAATCGGAAAAATGTCTGGCAGGGTCGCTGAAGTGATGCAACTGCTCTTGCAGTTGCTCTGCCCGTTCAAATGAACCGAGTTCCAGTCTTTCGACATCTTCGATGTTGCCAGTGAGCAATTGCAGCGCCTGGAATTCGAACGGGTCGACCGACAGCGGATGGTGCGACCAGGTCAGTTCATCGAAGTCATGATGGTCAGCCATCGCTGCCTGCAATGCGCGTCCCAGCTCTTCTTCACTCTTGAAGCCATGAACAATTCCGCAGGGCTTACACCAAAGGTAGGTCGCCACGGTGCTGGAGTTATCGATCAGCAGCCAATCTGCCAGCTTCAGCTCGGTACCCAGCCCCTCATGCAGCAAGTTGACCCGTAACGCGTACGCCTGGCTCCGCACCAAGCCGTTATCCACTGCGGCATACAGGCTTTTTTTCTCGTGGGCCTCCAGCCCTTGTTCCTCGATGCAGACCATCAAGGCGATTTTCAGTACTTGCTCCATCCACCGCAGCCGAGAGACATCAAGTCCGCTCGCCATGGCATTCCAGAATGAAACCTGAGCGTCTTCGAACGTCTGGATGAGGCCGTTGAGCAATATGCTCAGATCCGCGTTCAGCGACTCGGCAACGCCAGCGCCGAGGGGGTATTTCCCGGGCGCATCAGCCGATGTGCTCAGGGCCAGCTGATCAGTACCGGAAAGCGCCAGTGGTTCGCCCTTCATGAAGCTTTCGAGCAGCAGGTCAGCCAGGTTCACAGGCGTGGTTGGAGGGTATTCCCGGATGAGGAAGAGCCTGGCCAGCGAATCCAGGTCTCCAATTTGCGGGCAATGCGTGAGCAGGATCTTCAATGCATTGGTGTCGAGTACCTGATGCAGAGTAGGGCGATCAGCGAACTGTCTGGCAACGAGTATCTTGAGTGTAAGGGTGGCAGACATGGCTTGGCTCTCTGTTGCTATGGCGCCTCAGTCTGCGCACTAGCCTCATGGCCGTCGCCGTACATGTTTACGGCACCTGCGATGCGAATGTTCGTGCTATTGCAACGCCATACAGCGAGCTTCGGGCAGCTCTACCCCTCCAGATAGCGTACCGCTAGTTGTTCTGCGGATTCCCGTGCCTGCTTTTGAAGATGCGGTGCTACCAGCATCATCACCTGATACACCACGATCCCCGCATCGCCCTCGCGCCCCAGCACCCGCTGGTAATCCAGCGAGAACATCAAGGTCAGGGTGATCTGCTCCACCAGTTGGCCCAATGCCTGCGTCTCACTGACCACTTGCCCCTGACCCTTCAGGCTGGCCAGCAGTGCCGCCAAGGTGCGTTTGAGTGCGTTGATCAGGCTGCGCATGCCCCTTGCCAGCTTCGGCAGGCGCCCGGTCAGGTTGGACAGGTCCTGGAACAGGAACCGGTACTGGGCCATGCGCTCGACGATCAGGTGCAGGAACAACCAATAATCCTCGGCCTCCAGACGCACCTCCAGCGGTGGGTCGAGCAGCGGCATCAAGGCTTCCTCGAAGCGGTCGAACAGCCCGTGAATCAATGGCTCCTTACCGTGGAAGTGGTAATACAGGTTGCCCGGGCTGATGCCCAGCTCGTTGGCGATCTCCAGGGTCGAGACATTGGGTTCGCCCTGCGCGTTGAACAGCTGCAGGGCGCATTCGAGGATACGGTCTCGGGTCTTCATCCAGTCAGCGTGCTCATCGGGTCAGGACATAGGTGCCTGGCGCAGGGCCCAGCGGTGGATACGTGGCGTTGCCCAGTTCAGTGCGTGGCGCCTTGAGCGGGCCGGAGCGCGGCGTGATCCACTCCAGCCACAACGGCCACCAGCTGCCGTCGCGGCGCTGCGCGTCGTGGAACCAGGCGCGTGGGTCGCTCGATAGCCTGGGGTTTTCCAGGTAGTACGCCTTGGGGTTGCCGGGTGGGTTGATGATGCTCTGGATGTGCCCGCTGTTGGCCAGCACGAACTGCCGGTCGCCACCGAGCAGCAAGGCCGAGCGGTACACTGCGTCCCATGGCGTGATGTGATCGTTGCTACCCGCCACGGTGAAGCTGTCAAGGTCGACCTGCTTCAGGTCGATGGGGGTGCCGCACACCTCCAGGCCAGCGGCGTGGGTCAGCGGGTTGACCTTGAAGAAGTCCAGCAGGTCACCGTGCAGCGCGGCCGGCAGGCGCGTGCTGTCGGCGTTCCAGTAGAGGATGTCGAAGGCCGGCGGCGTCTTGCCGAGCAGGTAGTTGTTGACCCAGTAGTTCCAGATCAGGTCGTTGGGCCGCATCCAGGCGAAGATCCGCGCCACCTCGCCGCCATCCAGCACACCGCGCTGGTACGAGCGACGCTTGGCCGCCTCGATGGTCTGTTCGTCGGCGAACAGGCTGGCCGGGCTGTCGAACTTGCTGTCGAGCAGGCTGACCAGGTAGGTGGCACTGCGTACCCGGCGCAGCTGGTGCTTGGCCTGCAGGTGGCCCTGCAGCGCCGCCATGGTCAAACCGCCGGCGCAGGCGCCCACCAAGTTCAGGTCGCGGCTGCCGCTGATGCTGCGGCAGGCGTTCAGCGCCTCTTCCAGCGCCTGTACATAACTCGACAGGCCCCACTCGCGGTGACGAGGGTCAGGGTTGCGCCAGCTGACCATGAACACCTGCAGGCCGTTCTTGAGCATGTACTGGACGAAGCTGTTGGTCGGCTGCAGGTCGAAGATGTAGTACTTGTTGATTTGTGGCGGCACCACCAGCACGGGCCGGGCATGCTGCTTTTCACTCATCGGCCTGTACTGGATCAGCTCCAGCTGGTCGTTGCGAAACACCACGGCGCCGGGCGTGGTCGCCAGGTTGCCGCCCACTTCGAAGGCGCGCTCATCGACCTGACGGGGCAGCCCGTCGTTGTGGCGAAGGTCGTCGAGCAAGTGGGCGACACCGCGCACCAGGCTCTGCCCACCGGTGTTGAACAGTTCCTTGACCGCCAACGGGTTGAGCAGCGAGTTGCTCGGTGCCAGCGCATCGTTGATCAGGTTGAACAGAAAGTGCGCACGGGCCCGGTCATCGTCGTCCAGGTGGCTTTCCTCGATCCACAGGCGGGTCTGTTTCTGCCACGCCAGATAGGCCTGCAGACCGCGTCGGTAGAACGGGTTCTGGCTCCAGGTCGGATCGTTGAAGCGTGCATCACGCGCGCTCGGCTGATAGGGCGTGTCGCCGAGCATCACCCGGCCCAGCTGCCCGCCCAGGGCCAGCAGGTGGCGGGCGGTATGCAACGGGTTGCGCAGGCCATGACGGCCAACACTGCGCAAGGTGGAAACCAGGTCGCGACCCCGCAAGCCGAGGATGGCGTTCTGTACGTTCATGCTGGTGGCGGGAAGCGTTGACGTTCCTTTGGCCGGTTTTTCTTTCATGGCAACAACTCCCTTGTCAGGCCACGGTCGTACTCATCAGTCGTGCTCGTGCAACAGCAAGCAACAATTCAGCCACCAGAGGCCGGACTGGGGTGCATGACCGCGCGCTGACGCTCTTGCTGGAGAAACTTCATGATGATGGGTGCGACAGCCTCGGCCCGGGTGATCAGGAACAGATGACCGTCGTCGATAATGTGTAGCTGGGCATTGGGAATTCGCCAGGCCAGCAGGCGCATGTTGATCAGCGGGATCAATGGATCGTCATCGCCCGCCAGCACCAGGGTCGGTTGCTGGATCTTGTGCAGCCAGTGAATGCTGGTCCAGCCAAGGCCGGCGAACAGTTGCCAGTAGTACCCCAGCTTGCCGCCCGAGCGCACCTTGGCCGCATGGTGCATGGCCAGGTCGGGATCACGGCGAAAACCGCCACCGTAGATCAGCGGCGCGATGCGGATGACATGCGATGGCTGCACGTAGCGCCTGGGGCTGGCCATCATCCACAGCACCTTGGGCTTGCCCGGCACCATTACCGCACCGGCGGCGGTGGCTGCCAGTACCAGCTTCTTGCAGCGCTCGGGGTAGTCGTGGGCGAATTGCTGGGCCAGCGCGCCTCCCCAGGACACGCCGATGACATTCACCTGGCCGTAGTCCAGGTAATCAAGCATGCGTGCGGTCAGCTTGGCCAGGCCGGGAAAGCGGTACGGGTGGCGAGGAGTGGATGAGCCCCCCACGCCGGGCACGTCGAAGGCTATGACTTCCAGGTCTGGGTCGAGTGCCTCGATGAACGGGAACACCAGCTCCAGGTTGGCGCCGATGCCGTTGAAGATCAGCAGCGGCGTCAGGTGCGGCTTGCCCGGGCGCACCGCAGTACGGATGGATTGGTCGTCCAGCTCGACGGTGCGGAAGATGTAGGGTAGCGGCATGCGCGTGGCTCTATGGCTTGAAAATGCACCGTGGCACGCTCCAGGCGGCCACGGCATTGCGACTCAACGCTCGTGTACGTAGGTGCCTGGTGCCGCCTCGCCGGCGGCATAGGCACGGTTGCCCAGGCGCGTCGGGGCCTTTTTCAGGTCGCCAGCGCGCTCGCCCAGCCAGGCCTGCCAGTACAGCCACCAGGAATCGGCGTGCTTTTCGGCGTTTTCCTGCCAGGCCACCGGGTCACCCGGGCGGTCGGCGCCGGTCATGAAGCGGGCCTTGGGATTGCCAGGCGGGTTGAGGATGCTCTGGATATGCCCGCTGTTGGACAGCACGAACTCGATCTTGCCGCCGAACAGGTGCGCCGAGCGGTAGCACGATTGCCACGGCGTGATGTGGTCGGAGGTGCCGGCGACGCTGAAGATGTCGCACTGCTCGTTCTTCAGGTCGATGGGGGTGCCGCACACTTCAAGGGCATTGGGCCGGGTCAGCGGGTTGTTCTTGAACATCTCGATCAGGTCGCCATGGAAGGCGGCCGGCAAGCGCGTGGTGTCGTTGTTCCAGAACAGGATGTCGAACACTGGGGGCTCGTTGCCGAGCAGGTAGTTGTTGACCCAGTAGTTCCAGATCAGGTCGTTGGGGCGCATCCAGGCGAACACCTTGGCCATGTCGCTGCCTTCGAGTACGCCGGACTGATAGGAGTGGCGCTTGGCGGCTTCGAGCGTCTGTTCGTCGACGAACAGTGCGACCTCGGTGTCCAAGGTGGTGTCCAGCACGCTGACCAGCAGGGTCAGGGCATTGACCTTCTGTTCACCCAGCGCGGCATAGTGGCCGACCAGCGCCGTGCAGGTGATGCCGCCGGAGCAGGCCCCGAGCATGTTCAGGTCCTTGCTGCCGGTAATTGCCAGTACGGCATCGACGGCTTCCTTCAGCGCATCGATGTAAGTCGACAGGCCCCACTCGCGCTGGGCCTTGGTCGGGTTGCGCCAGCTGATGATGAAGGTCTGCTGCTGCGAGCGCAGGCAGAAGCGCGCCAGGCTCTTTTCCGGGCTCAGGTCGAAGACGTAGAACTTGTTGATCTGCGGTGGGACCACCAGCAGCGGGCGGGCATGCACCTGTTCGGTGATGGGGCTGTACTGGATCAGCTCCAGCACATCGTTGCGGTAGACCACGGCGCCTTCGCTGGTGCCGAGGTTCTTGCCGACCTCGAACGCGTCCATGTTGACCTGGCTGGGCATGCCACCGTTGTTGACCACATCCTTGGCCAGGTTGGACAGGCCGTCCAGCAGGCTCTTGCCGCCGGTTTCGAAGAAGCGTTTGATGGCCGCCGGGTTGGACAGGGTATTGGTCGGCGCCATGGCCTCGGTCAGCAGGTTGATGACGAACTGGCCGCGGGCGATGTCCTGGGGCGACAGGTCACTGTTGCCGACCCACTCCTGCAGCTCCTTGCGCCAGGCCAGGTAGGTTTGCAGGTAGCGGCGATAAAGCGGGTTCTTGCTCCAGGCCGGGTCCTGGAAGCGACGGTCGTCACCTGCCGGGGCGAGGCTGGACTTGCCCAGCAGCACGTTCTTCAGCTCCAGGCCGAAATGCGCCACATGCTTGGCACTGTGCAGCGGCTGGCGCACGGCCTGACGCAGCACGGTACGTGCAGAGCTCAGCAGGTCTTTGCGGCGGATGCCGATGACCGGGTTCAGCCCCAGGGTGTTTTCCGAGGCCTGCCGCTGCAACTCATCGTTGTTCTTGTTACTCATCTACGACGCTCCGTTGTCCTGAGACGAGTACCGGATTGCTGTGGCGCACTGCACAGCGGACAGCCCGGTACTGCTACTCGGGTGACCAGTGATAAGGAACAGCGGTGCTGCGGGCCGGATGCTTTCGGCGATGAGCTGCGGGGGGTTCTGCGTGTGAAGACAGCCTGCTTTCGCTCGCGACCTCTACATACCGGCCAGTACCTGATTGCCTTCAAGGCGATGCAGGGAACTTGCCAGCTCCATTGGTTACCCGACTTTCATGTAATGCGCAAGACAACCCGTTCAAGAGTTGTCTGTAAGGCATTCAAACAGATGAGATTAGAAAATGCGCTCTAAAGCCTGGAAGGCTTGCGCTAGAGCATGAGTTTGACCACCGATTCCGCCGGGTCGCGGGACTTGCCGGCCTTGTGCAGCTCTTCGAGGTAGTCGGCCCACAGCTGTTCCTGGCGCAGGCACAGCTGTTCGAGGTATTCCCAGGTGAACAGGCCGCTGTCGTGGCCGTCGTCGAAGGTCAATTTCAGTGCATATTGGCCGGCAGGTTCCAGGCCGATGAGGCCGACGTTGATCTTGCCGAACTGCAGGATGGGGTTGCCGTGGCCCTGGACCTCGGCGGAGGGGGAGTGCACCCGCAGGAATTCGGCTGGCAGCTGGTAGACCTCGCCAGGGGCGTAGGTGAGGCTAAGGGTCTTGGAGGCTTTGTGCAGGTTGATGGCGGTGGGCAGGCGGGCCATGGTCTGAATCTCTCGGGAGCTGATGGTGCAAGCTTCGAGTGATTCAGGCCATTGTGCAAGGGGCCGCTTCGCGACCCCGTGCGGGCTTACAGGATGTAGCGCGACAGGTCTTCGTTCTGCGCCAGCTCACCGAGGTGGCCGTTCACGTATGCAGCATCGATGACAATCGGCGCTTCGTCGTGGCTGCTGGCCAGGTCGCCGGCACTGAACGACACCTCTTCGAGCAGACGCTCGAGCAGGGTGTGCAGGCGGCGGGCACCGATGTTCTCGGTCTTCTCGTTCACCTGGTAGGCAATCTCGGCCAGGCGCTTGATGCCGTCGGCGGCGAACTCGATGTTCAGGCCTTCGGTCTTGAGCAACGCACTGTATTGCTCGGTCAGCGACGCGTGGGGCTCTTTCAGGATGCGCTCGAAGTCTTCCGGGGTCAGTGCCTTGAGCTCGACACGGATCGGCAGACGCCCCTGCAGCTCCGGTACCAGGTCGCTCGGCTTGCTCAGGTGGAACGCACCGGAAGCGATGAACAGGATGTGGTCGGTCTTGACCATGCCCAGCTTGGTGTTGACGGTGCAGCCTTCGATCAGGGGCAGCAGGTCGCGCTGCACGCCCTCACGGGAGACATCGGCACCGCCGACGTTGCCACGCTTGGCCACCTTGTCGATTTCGTCGATGAACACGATGCCGTGCTGCTCGACCGCTTCCAGGGCCTTGCCCTTGAGCTCTTCCTCGTTGACCAGGCGGCTGGCTTCTTCGTCGCGCACCATCTTCAGGGCGTCCTTGACCTTCAGCTTGCGGGTCTTGCGCTTGCCTTTGCCCATGTTGGCGAACAGGCTCTGCAGCTGGTTGGTCATCTCTTCCATGCCGGGTGGCGCGGCGATTTCCACGCCCATGTTCTCGGCCACTTCGATCTCGATTTCCTTGTCGTCCAGCTGGCCTTCGCGCAGGCGCTTGCGGAACAGCTGGCGAGTGTTGGAATCGGTGCTGGTCTGCGCGGCTTCCTCGCTGAAGCTGCTGACCCGCGCCTGCGGCAGCAGGGCGTCGAGGATGCGGTCTTCGGCGGCGTCCTCGGCACGGTGGCGCACGCGGACGATCTCTTGCTCGCGCAGCATCTTCAGCGCGGCATCGGCCAGGTCACGGATGATCGACTCGACATCGCGGCCGACATAGCCCACTTCAGTGAACTTGGTGGCCTCGACCTTGAGGAACGGTGCGTTGGCCAGCTTGGCCAGGCGGCGGGCGATTTCGGTCTTGCCGACGCCGGTAGGGCCGATCATCAGGATGTTCTTCGGGGTCACTTCGGCGCGCAGCTCGACCGGCAGCTGCATCCGCCGCCAGCGGTTGCGCAGGGCAATGGCGACAGCGCGTTTGGCGTCGTCCTGGCCGATGATGTGACGGTTGAGTTCGTGGACGATCTCGCGGGGGGTCATGGACATGATGAAAATGGTCCTCGAGCGGAGTAGGTCAGCGTGGAAAAGCCCCGCCATGAGCGGGACGCCAGAACAGCTGATTACTCGGCCAGGTCCTGCTCCTCGATGGTCAGGTTGTGGTTGGTGAACACGCAGATGTCACCGGCGATGTTCAGGGCAGTCTCGGTGATCTCCCGGGCCGACAGGTCGGTCTTGTTCAGCAGGGCGCGGGCTGCAGCCTGGGCGTAACCGCCACCGGAGCCCATGGCGATCAGGCCGTCTTCCGGCTCGACCACGTCACCGTTGCCGGTGATGATCAGCGATGCATCCTTGTTGGCCACCGCCAGCATGGCTTCCAGGCGGCTGAGGGAACGGTCGGTACGCCATTCCTTGGCCAGCTCGACGGCGGCACGCACCAGATGGCCGGAGTGTTTCTGCAACTGGGCTTCGAAGCGCTCGAACAAGGTGAAGGCGTCGGCGGTGGCACCGGCGAAACCGGCGATCACTTGACCGTTGTACAGGCGACGGACTTTCTTGGCGTTGCCTTTCATCACGGTGTTGCCGAGGGATACCTGGCCGTCGCCGCCCATGACGACTTTGCCGTTACGGCGGACAGAAACGATGGTGGTCAAGGGGAGAGTCTCCACGCAGCGGGGCAAAATTGCCTGATGCAGACTCATATGGGGGTGGGGGGAAGGATTTCAACCGCGGGGGATGAATGGTCGCCGCAGGCTGAAGCTTGAGCGCGATCAATGTGGGAGCGGCCTGGTGTCGCGAAAGGGCCGCAAAGCGGCCCCGGCAATCTATGCATGATGCAGAGATCCTGGGGCCGCTACGCAGCCCTTTCCGACCGGTCCGGCGCCCCGGCAAGGCCGCTCCCACAGGGGCTACTCAGGCCTCGTGGCAGACGTGCCCATCGACCAAGGTATAACGCACGGCCGCCGGCAGGCAGTGGCCGATGAACGGGCAGTTCTCGCCACGCGACAGCCATTGCTCACCGGCAATCGTCGACGCCTTGGCGTCGAACAGCACCAGATCGGCGGCGCCGCCGACTTTCAGCTCACCGGCCGGCAGGCGCATGGCCTTGGCCGGGCCGCTGCTCAAGCGGGCGAGCAGGGTCGGCAGGTCGAGCAGGCCGTCCTCGACCAGGGTCATGGCCAGCGGCAGCAGCAGTTCGACGCTGCTGATACCCGGCTCGGTGGCGCCGAACGGCGCCAGCTTGGCATCGCGCTCGTGGGGCTGGTGGTGGCTGGAGATCGCCTGGATCACCCCCGATTTCACCGCCGCGCGCAGGCCGTCGCGGTCGGCGGCGGTGCGCAGGGGTGGCTGCACGTGGTACAGGCTGGAGAACTCACGCAGCGACTCGTCGGTAAGGATCAGCTGGTACAGCGCCACGTCGGCGGTCACCGGCAGGCCCAACTGCTGGGCCTGTTCGATCAGCCGTGCGCCACGGGCGCTGGTGATCTGGGTGAAGTGCGCACGCACGCCGGTCTGTTCCACCAGCAGCAGGTTGCGCGCCAAGGCGACGGTCTCGGCGGTCTCCGGGATGCCGGGCAGGCCGAGGAAGCTGGCCATGGCGCCTTCGTGGGCCAGGCCACCCTGGGCCAGGTCGCGGTCCTGGGAGTGGAACACCACGGTCAGGTCGAAAGTGGCGGCGTACTCCAGGGCACGGGCCAGGGTACGGTTGTTGGGGATTTCCTTCAGGCCGTTGCCGAAGGCCACGCAACCGGTGTCGCGCAGGGCAACCAGCTCGGCCAGTTGCTCGCCCTCCAGGCCCTTGGTCAGGGCGCCGATCGGGTAGACCTTGCTGTTGGCCGCTTCGCGGGCGCGGTCGAGGATCAGTTCGGCCACAGCCGAAGTGTCCAGCACCGGCTTGGTCTGCGGTGGGCAGCACAGGCTGGTGACGCCACCGGCCACGGCGGCGCGGGTTTCACTGGCGATCGAGCCCTTGCGGCTGTAGCCCGGCTCGCGCAGCGAGACGCCGAGGTCGACCAGGCCGGGCGCGGCGATCAGGCCGCCAGCTTCGATGGTTCGGCTGGCGCTGAAGCCGGCCGGGGCGGCGCCGATTGCGGCGATGCGGCCGCCATCCAGGTGCAGGTCGGTGACCTGGTCCAGGCCGCTGACAGGGTCGATGACCCGGGCGCCAAGAATGCTGATGGTCACTGAGCGTTCTCCTGGTCGAATTGACGTTGCGCGTTCTGCCCGCTCATGGCCATGGACAGCACGGCCATGCGCACGGCGATGCCGTAGGTGACCTGGTTGAGAATCACCGAGTGTTTGCCGTCGGCCACCGCCGATTCGATCTCCACGCCGCGGTTGATCGGGCCCGGGTGCATGACGATGGCGTCGGGCTTGGCGCCGGCCAGGCGTGCGGTGGTGAGGCCGAACAGGCGGTAGAACTCGCCTTCACTGGGCAACAGGCCACCGGCCATGCGCTCGCGCTGCAGGCGCAGCATGATCACCACGTCGACGTCCTTGAGGCCTTCGGCAAGGTCGGTGTAGACCTTCACGCCATACTGCTCGATACCGACCGGGATCAGGGTTTTTGGGCCGATCACGCGGATGTCCGGGCAGCCCAGCGCCTTCAGCGCGAGCATGTCGGAACGTGCCACGCGCGAGTGCAGGATGTCACCGACGATCGCCACCGAGAGGTTCTCGAAGCTGCCCTTGTGACGGCGGATGGTCAGCATGTCGAGCATGCCCTGGGTCGGGTGCGCGTGGCGGCCGTCACCGCCGTTGATCACGGCGACGTCCGGGCACACGTGCTCGGCGATGAAATGCGCAGCGCCGGAGTCGGAGTGACGCACGACGAACATGTCGGCGGCCATGGCTTCGAGGTTGCGCAGGGTGTCGAACAGGGTCTCGCCTTTGCTGGTCGAGGAGGTCGACACGTTCAGGCTGATCACGTCGGCCGACAGGCGCTGGGCGGCCAGTTCGAAGGTGGTGCGGGTACGGGTCGAGTTTTCGAAGAACACGTTGCACACGGTCTTGCCGCGCAGCAACGGGACCTTCTTCACGGCCCGGGCGCCGACTTCGAGGAACGAGTCGGCGGTGTCGAGGATCTCGGTCAGCAGTTCGCGGGGCAAACCGTCGAGCGAGAGGAAATGGCGCAGCTGGCCCTGATCATTGAGCTGCAGCGGGCGCTTGGCGTCGATTGGCGTCATCGCGAGGGGACTCTTAAAGGGCAGAAGCGGTGGCGAGGTCCTGGCGCTCGAGGGCGAGCGGTGCGGGTCCGGTCAATTTTACCCGTTCATGGGCGGCCAGCGACAGGGTGGCGCCGAGCACGTTGGGGCGAATGGGCAGTTCGCCGGCATCCAGGTCGAGCAGGCAGACCAGGGTGACACTGGCCGGGCGGCCGTAATCGAACAATTCGTTGAGCGCGGCGCGGACGGTGCGGCCACTCATCAGCACGTCATCGATCAGCACCAGGTGCTGGCCTTCGACTTCGAATGGCAGCTCCGAGGGGCGCACCTGCGGGTGCAGGCCGTTCTGGCTGAAGTCATCGCGATAGAACGACACGTCCAGAGTGCCGAGCGGGCTGTGGTCGGCCATCGCTTCCTGCAGGGCCTGGGCAACCCAGACGCCGCCTGTGCGGATGCCGATAAAGCGCGGTTCGGTGATGTTGCGGCGGGCCAGATGGGCGCGAAGGTCGACAGCCATCTGCCGGATCAGGTCGGCGGGATTGGGTAGGCTCATTGCGTATCTCCTGGGGGCGCCGGGGGCGTTGTCATTGCCTCGACGTAAACGCGGGAAAAATCAGGTGTTGGCCTCCAGCCAGCCTTGCAGCAGCAAGGCTGCGGCGATGGCGTCGACCGGGTTGTCACGGTAGCTGCCGCGCTGGCCGCCACGGGCCAGGCGCTCGCCTTTGGCCTCGAAGGTGGTCAGGCGTTCGTCGTGGGTGTGCACCGGCACGTTGAAGCGGCCATTGAGGCGGCGGGCGAACTTTTCCGCGCGCTCGCTCATTTCGCTGGGTGTGCCGTCCATGTTCAGCGGCAGGCCGACGACGATGGCATCGGGCTTCCACTCGCTGATGAGCTTTTCCACCTGGGCCCAGTCCGGCACGCCGTTCTGCGCCTTCAAGGTGCACAGCTCGCGGGCCTGGCCGGTGATCACCTGGCCGACGGCGACGCCGATCTGTTTGCTGCCGTAGTCGAAGCCCAGCAGCAGGCGTAATTCGGCCATCAGGCGTGCCCCGCCTGGCTGGTCAGCAAGCTGAGGTTGATCCCCAGGCTGCGGGCGGCGGCGCCGAGGCGTTGTTCGCTGGCCATGGCGAAGAGGATGTCCGGGTCGAACGGGCAGTTGAGCCAGGCGTTGTCGGCCAGTTCCGCTTCCAGCTGGCCCGCTTCCCAGCCGGCATAACCCAGGGTGATCAGGCTTTGCTGTGGCCCTACGCCTTCGGCGATGGCGAACAGCACGTCCTGCGAAGTGGACAGCGACAGGCCCTGCAGTTCGACGGTGGCCTGGTAGCTGCATTCGCTGCTGTGCAGGACGAAGCCGCGGTCCGTCTGCACCGGGCCACCTTGGTAGATGGGCACGTGCAAGGTGCTGGCCGGAGGTACCTCGTTGGGGCGCAACTGCTCGAGAATGTCGGCCAGGTTCAGCTCCTGTGGTCGGTTGACCACCAGGCCCATGGCGCCATTGGCGTTGTGCTCGACGATGTACGTGAGGGTCTGGGCGAAGTTCGGATCGGCCATGTGCGGCATGGCGATCAGGAACTGATGCTTGAGGTAGCTCGGGGTGAGGGTTTTCATGGGGGATAGTGTGGCGCCAGGTGGCGAGGCTGACAAGGTGCTCGGCTTGGCTGTTTTGGGGCTGCTGCGCAGCCCTTTCGCGACACAAGGCCGCTCCCACAGGGAGCGCGCGGTTCCTGTGGGAGCGGCCTTGTGTCGCGAAAGGGCCGCAAAGCGGCCCCGGCAATTTCGGATCAGTTGCTCGACAGGCGGTCGCCGCGGGCAAAGCGCCAGGTGCGGATGATTTCCAGCCGGTCGAACTCGGCCAGGTCGCCGGTGAACGGCGCAAAGGGCGCGGCCAGGCGCACGATGCGCTGGGCCGCCTGGTCCAGCACCGGCTGCCCGGATGACTCGAGCACCAGCACCTCGTACAGCGAGCCATCGCGGTTGATCGACACCATCATCCGCAAGTTGCCGTAGATCTGTTGCCGACGTGCCTCGTCGGGGTAATTCAGGTTGCCCACCCGCTCGACCTTCTTGCGCCACTCTTCCTTGTACCAGGCGCCCTTGTCGCGCATGGTCGACGCCGCATTGAGGCGGTGAATCTTCGGCCGTTTGGCGTACATCTGCTGTTCGTTGGAAAGCTCCGCCTCAAGGCTGGCGATCTGGCTCGACAATTGCGAACTGTCGAAGTCCGGGGTGGCCGCTGGCGGCTTGGGCTGTGGCTTGCTTTCCTTGGGCTTGGGCTCGACCTTCTGCGCTTTCGGCGCCTTGGTCGCCACCGCGGATTTCTCCGGCACGGGCGGTGGCGCTACCTCCGGCTTGGCCGCAGGCGGCGGGGTGACCTTGTTGATCTTGCTGTCCTGAAACGGCGCCACTTCGGTGGTGGTCGGCACCGCTTTCTTTTCCAGCGTGCCGCTGCCCTGCTGGTTGGCCTGGGCCTGGTAGTCAGCCTTGTTCGGCGCCTTCTCGCTCTTGAAGGTGGCCAGGGTGATGTCCATGGTCTGGCGGATTTCGGCCGGTTTGACCACGGTGAAGCCCACACCAAGGATCAGCGCCAGGTGCACCAGGGCAGCCAGGAACAGGGTAAAGCCAAGCCGGTCCACCGGGCGAACGCGCGGTGGCAGCAGGTCGGAAGGGATGTCGGCAGGCAGCGTCATCAGGTATCCAGCAACCGCTAGGCGGGGCAGCAGCTCAGTCGAAAAGGACCGGCATCATACCCCACTCCGCGCATTTGCTCCGCGTCGGCGGTCAGCGCGCCTTGAGCTGGCGATCAATGGCATCCATCAGCTTGCCACCGATATCGGTGTTGTAGGCGGCGTCGATCTCGCGGATGCAGGTGGGGCTGGTGACGTTGATTTCGGTGAGGGAATCGCCGATCACGTCCAGGCCAACGAACAGCAGGCCCTTTTCACGCAGGGTCGGCCCGACCTGGGCGGCGATCCAGCGGTCGCGCTCCGTCAGTGGGCGGGCTTCACCGCGACCACCGGCGGCCAGGTTGCCACGGGTTTCGCCGCTGGCCGGGATACGCGCCAGGCAGTAGTCGACCGGTTCGCCGTCGATCATCAGGATGCGCTTGTCGCCGTCGACGATCTGCGGCAGGTATTCCTGGGCCATGATCTGCTGGGTGCCATGCTGGGTCAGTGTTTCCAGGATGACCGACAGGTTGGGGTCGTCCTTGCGGTGGCGGAACACCGACGCACCGCCCATGCCGTCCAGCGGCTTGAGGATCACGTCACCGCGGCTGTTGGCGAACTCACGCAGGATGTCGACGCGGCGGCTGACCAGGGTTGGCGCCATGCACTGCGGGAATTGGGTGGCGAACAGTTTTTCGTTGCAGTCGCGCAGGCTCTGCGGGCGGTTGACCACCAGCACACCTTCGCGCTCTGCTTGCTCCAGCAGGTAGGTGCTGTAGACGAATTCCATGTCGAAGGGCGGATCCTTGCGCATCAGGATCACGTCCAGCTCGGCCAGGGCGCTGTCCTGCTCCTCGCCCAGCTCGAACCAGCGCGCGGGGTCGGCGAAGACCTTCAGCGGGCGCATCTGCGCACGGGCCTGGCCGGCACCCAGATAAAGGTCGCGCTGCTCCATGTAGAACAGCTCCCAGCCGCGGGCCTGGGCGGCCAGCAACATGGCCATCGAGCTGTCCTTCTTGTAGGAGATGGACGCGATCGGGTCCATGACAATGCCGAGGCGAACGCTCATGGGGTGGTTCCTCTTGGCGGCGGGTGGCCGCGGTCAATCGAAAGAAAAGTGGCTCAGGGTGGCGCCGCGGACGCCGCGGGTCAAGGGGGCGGTAGATGGAATGGCCCCCCGGAGTGTGCTAAAAATGCCCTCAGCTTCAAGCTGCAAGCCATCAGTGGCTCGCAGCCCACACTGTGCAGCGATGGTAGCGCAATTTATGGAACAGCCCCTGAAGGTGATGGTGATCGACGACTCCCGCACGATCCGCCGCACCGCGCAGATGTTGCTCGGCGAAGCGGGCTGCGAGGTGGTCACCGCCAGTGACGGCTTCGATGCCCTGGCCAAGATCATTGACCACCAGCCACAGATCATCTTCGTCGATGTGCTGATGCCCCGTCTGGACGGTTATCAGACCTGTGCGGTGATCAAGCACAACAGTGCCTTCAGGGACATCCCGGTGATTCTTCTGTCGTCTCGCGATGGCCTGTTCGACAAGGCCCGCGGCCGGGTGGTCGGTTCCGACCAGTTCCTGACCAAACCATTCAGCAAGGAAGAACTGCTCGACGCAATCAGGGCCCATGTGCCCGGTTTCGCCGCGCCCGAACAACCCGCACCCTGATCACGCCGCGCTGGTGCGGCTTTCAATGTCCTGATGGGGAACAGCATGGCTCGAGTTCTGATTGTCGACGACTCGCCGACAGAGATGTACAAATTGACCGGATGGCTGGAAAAGCATGGTCACCAGGTGCTCAAGGCCAGCAACGGTGCCGACGGCGTGGCCCTGGCCCGCCAGGAAAAGCCCGATGCGGTGCTGATGGACATCGTCATGCCCGGCATGAACGGTTTCCAGGCCACCCGCCAGTTGAGCAAGGACCCTGAAACCCGCGCCATTCCCGTGGTGGTGGTGACCACCAAGGACCAGGAAACCGACCGTATCTGGGCCACGCGCCAGGGCGCCCGCGACTTCCTGACCAAGCCGGTGGAAGAGGACGCGCTGATCGCCAAGCTCAAAGAAGTACTGGGCGCTTGACCACCCGCCCACAGGGCGCGTCGCTGACCGCCTTCGAGCTGTTGCTGGACATCGACCGGCGCTGCCGCCTGCTGGTGGCCGACCAGCCGCCGCAGGACACGCGCCTGCAGCAATGGAGCGGCATCGGTTTTCGCGTCGCCGGGCAGTGGTTCGTCGCCCCCATGGGCGAGGTCGCCGAGGTGCTGCGCGAGCCACGCAGCAGCCGCGTGCCAGGCGTGCAGCCGTGGGTGTGCGGGGTGGCCAACCTGCGCGGCCGGTTGTTGCCGGTCATGGACCTGAGCAGTTTCTTCGGCCTGGGCCCCGCAGCGCCAGGCAAGCAGCGACGTGTGCTGGTGCTGGACCATGACGACCTGTTCGTCGGCTTGCTGGTCGATGAGGTGCTGGGACTGCAGCATTTCGCCCTGAGCAGCCTGGACCTGTCGCCCCCGCAGCCATTGCTGAGGGCTGCTGCCCGCTTCGTGCAGGGGCACTTTGCGCGTGAACGCAACTGGGCGATCTTCAGCCCCTTCGCCCTGGCCCAGGCGCCGGGCTTTCTTGACGTGGCGCTATAGGACCTTCGAACGTGAACAAGCCGGCCACACCCGTCGCCCCCGCCAGCATGACCCCTCGCACGCGCAGCATCGTGCAGATCACCGTGCTGTTCGTGATCCTGATTCTGTCGATCATTCTGTTGTTCGCCAACTTCGCCTACCTCAACACCCAGGCCAATCACGACAAGCAATACATCGGCCACGCCGGCGAACTGCGGGTGTTGTCCCAGCGTATCGCCAAGAACGCCACCGAGGCTGCGGCGGGCAAGGCCCTGGCATTCAAGCTGCTGTCGGATGCGCGCAACGACTTCGAGCGGCGCTGGAGCTACCTGCGCGAAGGTGACAAGTCCACCGGCCTGCCAGCGGCGCCGCCTGCAGTGCGCGATGAAATGGAAGCGGTGCGCCAGGACTGGGAAAACCTGCGCAAGAACACCGACACCATTCTGGCCAGCGAACAGACCGTGCTGTCGTTGCATCAGGTGGCGGCGACCCTCGCCGAAACCGTACCGCAATTGCAGGTCGAGTATGAAAAGGTGGTCGAGATCCTGCTGCAAAGTGGTGCCCCGGCCAATCAGGTAGTGGTAGCCCAGCGCCAGCTGCTGCTGGCAGAGCGTATCCTCGGGTCGGTCAATACCGTGTTGGCTGGCGACGACACCGCTGCGCAGGCCGCCGATACCTTCGGCCGCGATGCCAGCCGCTTCGGCCAGGTGCTCGAGGGCATGCTCGGCGGCAACCCGGCGATCCAGGTGACCCGCGTCGAGGACGCCGATGCCCGCGCCCGCCTGGCGGAAATCGCCGAGCTGTTCCAGTTCGTGGCAGGGTCTGTCGATGAAATCCTCGAAACCTCCCCCGAGCTGTTCCGCGTGCGCGAAGCGGCGGGCAACATCTTCAGCCTGTCGCAAACCTTGCTCGATGAGGCCTCGCACCTGGCCAACGGCTTCGAGAACCTGGCCAGCGGGCGCACCCTTGATACCGTCGGCGGTTATGCACTGGGCCTGCTGGCGCTGGCTTCGATCATCCTGATCGGCTTGGTGATGGTCCGCACTACCCACCGCCAGTTGCAGGAAACCGCGGAAAAGAACGAACGCAACCAGCAGGCGATCATGCGCCTGCTCGATGAAATCGAAGAGCTGGCCGATGGCGACCTGACCGTCACCGTGTCGGTGACCGAAGACTTCACCGGCGCCATCGCCGACTCGATCAACTACTCGGTCGACCAGCTGCGCGACCTGGTAGCCACCATCAACCACAGCGCCGAGCAAGTCGCGGCTGCCGTGCAGGACACGCAGAATACCGCGCGCCAACTGGCCAAGGCCTCGGAGCACCAGGCCGAGCAGATCAGCGAGGCGTCAGAGGCGGTCGGCGACATGGTCGAGTCGATCGACCGGGTTTCCGCCCACGCCTATGAATCGGCCAAGGTCGCCGAGCGCTCGGTGGCGATCGCCAACAAGGGCAACGAGGTGGTGCATAACACCATCAATGGCATGGACAACATCCGCGAGCAGATCCAGGACACCGCCAAACGGATCAAGCGCCTGGGCGAATCCTCCCAGGAAATCGGCGACATCGTCAGCCTGATCGACGACATCGCCGACCAGACCAACATCCTTGCCCTCAATGCCGCGATTCAGGCCTCGCTGGCAGGCGAGGCCGGTCGCGGCTTTGCCGTGGTGGCCGACGAGGTGCAGCGCCTGGCCGAGCGCTCGTCCTCGGCAACCCGGCAGATCGAAGCGCTGGTGCGGACCATCCAGGCGGATACCAACGAGGCCGTCATCTCCATGGAACAGACCACCGCCGAGGTGGTGCGCGGTGCGCGGCTGGCCCAGGATGCCGGCGTGGCACTGGCCGAAATCGAGGGCGTATCGCAGAACCTCGCCGAGCTTATCCACAGCATCTCTGATGCAGCACAGCTGCAGACCTCTTCCGCAGGGCAGATTTCCCACACCATGGCGGTGATCCAGCAGATCACCGCGCAGACGTCCGCCGGCTCCAGCGCCACCGCCGACAGCATCCGCCACTTGGCGCGGATGGCCAGCGAAATGCGCCGCTCGGTCTCCGGTTTCACCCTGCCGGCGCCCGCCGAGCGAAGCTGAGGACCACCCATGGCTTCTGCCGTCGTAAGCCCTGAACGCCACGATACCGTGGCCCTGGCCTGGACCCGGGCCGCCATCCTCGATTGCCTGAGCCAGGCCCGTCAGGCCCTGGAACGCTTTGCCGGCGAGACCGACGACCTGTCGATGCTGGCCTTCGTTGTGGATAACCTGCATCAGGTGCACGGCTGCCTGCGCATGCTCGAGCTGCGCGGTGCCGCCCGCCTGGCCGAAGAGCTGGAATTGCTGGCCAAGGCTTTGGCCGAGGGGCAGTTAAGCCCTCGCGGCGACTGCCTGGGGCCACTGTTTCGCGGCCTGGAGCAGTTGCCGTCCTACCTGGAGCGGTTGCGCGGAGCGCGCCATGACCTGCCACTGGTGATGCTGCCGCTGCTCAATCAGCTGCGTGCCTGCCGCGGCGTCGAGCCGTTGGCCCAGGCCAGCCTGATCAGCGGTGTCGCGCAGCGCTTTGCCGGCTCCGATGACCTGGCCAACCTCGACTTGTCCTTGGGCAACTGGCGGGAGCAGATGCAGGCCGGGCCGGGGCGTGACGCCCTGCGCTCGGTGATCAGCGCCCTGTGCGACGACCTGATGCGGATCAAGGAGCGCCTGGACCAGTTCGTGCGCGGCGACCGCCAGCACAGCGAGGACCTGGACGCACTGCTCGCACCGTTGCGCCATGTGGCCGACACCCTGGCGGTGCTGGGCTTCCAGCAGCCACGCCGGGTCATCATCGACCAGGTGCTGGCGCTGCAGGCCCTGGCCCAGGGTGAGCGGGTGGTGGACGACGCGGTATTGATGGATGTGGCCGGTGCGCTGCTGTATGTGGAGGCCACGCTCAACGGCATGGTCCTGCCGCTGGAGGAGGGCGGGCAGGGCGGCCTGCCCGGCTCGGACCTGGCCGAGATTCGCCAGCTGGTGCTGAACGAGTCACTGTCGGTGTTGCAGCAGGCCAAGGACCTGATCGGCGATTGCCTGGAATCTGGCTGGCCCCGTCAGCGCCTGCAGCCTCTGCCGGGGCTGTTGCAGCAAGTGCGTGGCGCGTTGGCGATGCTCATGCTGCCGGCCGCCGCCGAAGTGTTTGCCGGCTGTGCGGGCTATGTGCAGGGCTGGCTGCAGCACCTGGAGGAGGAGCCGCCTGCGGACGAGCTGACCCACCTGGCCGAGGCCCTCAGCGCCGCCGAGTGCTACCTGCAATGGCGGGTCGCCGACCCGCTGGCCGACGCTCAGCCGTTTCTCGACATGGCCCGCGCCAGCCTGACGGCGCTGGGCGTGCAGTGCACCCATGCGGGCCCGTCCGAGGCGCAGGATGGCAGCGATGGCATCGACGACGAATTGCGCGAAGTGTTCCTCGAAGAGGCTGGCGAACTGCTACCGGAGATCGAGCGACACTGGTTGCGCTGGCGCGCCGACAACAGCCTGCGCGACGCGTTGATCGAGGTGCGCCGTGACCTGCATACGCTCAAGGGCAGCGGGCGCATGGTGCATGCCGAGGCGGTAGCGGAGCTGGCCTGGGGCGGTGAACACCTGCTCAACCGGGTGCTGGAGGGGCGCATCGCCCTGACCCCGGAAGGCGCAGTGGCGCTGCAGCAGGTGTTCGTCCATCTGCCAGACCTGCTGGCCGACTTTGCGGCTGGCCAGTTGCCGCAATTGAGCGAAATCGAACAGTTGGCGAGCCACCTGCACGCCCTGGCCGAGAACGATACCCCGGCCAGCGCCGACATCGATGGCCTCGACCCGCAACTACTGGATATCTTCCGCAACGAGGCGCAAGGCCACCTGGCCAGCCTGGAAGGCTTTCTTCAGGGCGCCGACGGCCAGGGCAGCGAAGTCAGCGACAGCCTGCAGCGCGCCTTGCACACGCTCAAGGGCAGCGCTGCCATGGCCGGGGTCATGCCGATCGCCGAGCTGGCCACTGCCTTCGACCGCCTGGTACGTGAGTACCGGGGGCACCAGTTGCCGTTGCAGGCAGCGGAGATGCAGTGGCTGCACACCGCCCATGGCCTGTTCCTGCAGGGCCTGGCGCAGCTCGGCAGTACACCTTTGGCGACCATCCCGGGGGCGGCGCAGCTGATCGAGCAGGTCGGCGAGGCGGTGGACCTGCGCCTGGCCAGCCTGCATGCCGAGCCTCAACACACACGCAGTGGCAAGCGCGACCCACAGCTGATCGCCAGTTTCCTGGCCCAGGCCATGGACATCCTGCTGGACGCCGAGTCGCAGCTGTCGCGTTGGCAACAGCAGCCCGGGCAGCGCGAACCGCTGGAGACCTTGCTCGATGAGCTGACCAGCCTTGGCCACGCCGCGCACCTTGCCGACCTGTGGCAGATGGATGCCATCTGCGAGGCTCTGCTCGATCTCTACGGCGCGGTGGAGGAGGGCAGCCTGGGCGCCAGCCCGCGCTTTTTCGCCGTTGCCCGGCAAGCCCATGAAGCCCTGCTGGACATGCTCGACGAAGTAGCCGCCGGGCAGGCGCTCAGCCCGCGGCCTGACTGTATCGACGCCCTGCGCGACGTGTTGGAGGGGGCGCTGGCGGCCGATGCCACCGGCTTGGTAAGCGCTGATGCGGTTACGCCGCTTGCTGGCGCGCTGGAGCACGAAGAGGATGCTGACAGCCCAGGCGACAAGGAGCTGCTCGAGGTCTTCCTCGAAGAAAGCTCGGACATCGTCGAAAGCGCCGCCGCCGCCCTGGCGCGCTGGCAGGCCGACCCGCGCAACAGCGTCGAAGTGGAGAACCTGCTGCGTGACCTGCACACCCTCAAAGGGGGCGCGCGCATGGTCGAGATCAGCGCCATCGGCGACCTGGCCCATGAGCTGGAATTCCTTTACGAGCTGCTCGCCGCCGGGCGCCTGCCGCCGAGCTCGGCGCTGTTCGCACTGCTGCAGAACTGCCATGACCGCCTGGCGCATATGCTCGACGCCGTGCGCCTGGGCCAGCCGCTGCACACCGCTACCGCGCTGATCGACTACATCCGTAACTTCAGCAGTGCCGCACTGACCGACAGCGCGGCCAGCCAGGCCCCGGCGGACACCGCACCCGCCGAAACACCGGTGGCGACACCGGAGCGGGCGCCGGGCGACATGGTCAAGGTCGACGCCGAGCTGCTCGACGACCTGGGCAACCTGGCCGGCGAGCATTCGGTCATTCGCGGCCGTATCGAACAGCAAGTCAACGATGCCCAGTTCGCCCTCAACGAGATGGAAACCACCCTGGAGCGCATGCGCGACCAGCTGCTGCGCCTGGACATCGAGACCCAGCGGCGGATCAGCAGCCGCCAGGCGTTCGAGGGAGACGCCTACGAAGATTTCGACCCGCTGGAGATGGACCGCCATTCGCAACTGCAGCAGCTGTCGCGGGCCCTGTTCGAGTCGGCCTCCGACCTGCTCGACCTCAAGGAAACCCTTGCCCAGCGTGCCCAGGAGGCCTACAGCTTGCTGCAACAACAGGCCCGGGTGAACAGCCAGTTGCAGGAAGGCCTGACCGCGACCCTGATGGTCCCGTTCGAACGCCTGGTGCCGCGCTTGCAGCGGGTCGTGCGCCAGGTGGCCAGCGAGCTGGGCAAGCAGGTCGAGCTGGTGGTCGGCAATGCCGAGGGTGAACTGGACCGCAGTGTGCTGGAACGGATGGTCGCGCCACTGGAGCACATGCTGCGCAATGCAGTCGACCACGGCCTTGAGTCGCGCGAGATACGCCTGGCCGCGGGCAAGCCAGAGCAGGGCACCATTCACCTGAACTTGCTGCATGAGGGCGCTGACATCGTCATCGAGATGACCGACGACGGCGCCGGTGTGCCGCTGGAGGCGGTCCGGCGCAAGGCAATCAAGCGTGGCCTGCTGGACCCGCAGGCGCACCTGAGCGATCACGAGATCCTGCAGTTCATCCTGCGCCCGGGCTTTTCCACGGCGGAGAAGATCACCCAGATATCCGGGCGCGGCCTGGGCATGGACGTGGTCCACGAAGAGGTCAAGCAACTGGGCGGCTCGATGACCATCGAGTCGGCCCAGGGCAAGGGCGCACGGTTCCTGATCCGCTTGCCGTTCACCGTGTCGATCAACCGGGCCTTGATGGTGCACCTGGGCGAGGAGCAGTACGCCATACCGCTCAACACCATCGAAGGCATCGTGCGTGTACCACCGGCCGAACTGGCCGCCTGTTATCAGCTGGACGCCCCGCGTTATGTGTATGGCGGCCACGAGTACGAGTTGCGTTACCTCGGCGAGCTGCTGCAGGGGTTGCCGCGCCCGGTGCTGCTGGGGCAGAGCGTGCCGCTGCCGGTGTTGCTGCTGCATTCCCAGGAGCAGTCGTTCGCCATTCAGGTAGACAGCCTGTCGCCGAGCCGTGAGATCGTGGTCAAGAGCCTTGGCCCGCAGTTCGCCGCCGTGGCGGGTTTGTCGGGGGCGACCTTGCTCGGTGATGGCCGCGTGGTACTGATCCTCGACCTGCTGGGCCAGCTGCGTGGCCAGCAGCGGCGGCTGGCACGTCTGCCGGGGGGTAGCGGGGTGCAGCGCACCTTGTTCGGCCCGGCACCCCGGCGGGCCACGCTGGTGATGGTGGTGGACGACTCGGTCACCGTGCGCAAGGTCACCAGTCGCCTGCTGGAGCGCCATGGCATGAGCGTGATGACGGCCAAGGATGGTGTCGATGCCATGGCCCTGCTGGAAGAGCACCGCCCCGACGTGCTGTTGCTGGACATCGAGATGCCGCGCATGGATGGTTTCGAAGTGGCCACCCGCATTCGCCGCGACGAGCGTCTGAAAGACCTGCCGATCATCATGATCACCTCGCGCACCGGGCAGAAGCACCGCGACCGGGCCATGGCCATCGGCGTCAACGATTACCTGGGCAAACCCTATCAGGAGTCGGTGCTGCTGCAGAGCATCGCCCACTGGAGCCAGACCCATGCTTGAACTGATTGCAGGGCAACGCAGCAGCCTCACAGGGCTGCTGCTGCCGCTGGGCGACCGTACGCTGGTATTGCCCAACGTCGCTGTGGTCGAACTGATCGGCCAACGCAACCTGGTGTGCGAACCGGGTGACCCGGCTTGGCACCTGGGGTGGATCGACTGGCGACAGCAGCATCTGCCGTTGATCGGTTTCGAGGCCGCCTGCGGCGGTGAGACGCCCTGTGGCGAGCGGGCGCGGATCGTGGTGCTGAATGCGCTCGGGGACACCGGCTTGCGCTACCTGGCAGTGCTGCTGCAGGACATTCCGCGCTCGTGCAAGCTCGATAGCCAGCTCAACTATGTGGATGTGCCGCTGGGCAGCCTGGAGCTGGCCGCGGTGCAGGTAGGCGAGCAAGTGGCGCGTGTGCCGGACCTGGTCGGGCTGGAAAGGCTGGTGCGTGACGCTGAACTGCAGCCTGCTTTTGGCTAGGATGAGGCAGGAATGGACCCTGCCATGAACCCAGCCCGATTCAGGAGGTCTGTGTTTGCATGTACTACGGTGAACGCTTCAATGCCTGGACCCACCTGGTCGGTGCCGTCCTGGCCTGTATCGGTGCCATCTGGCTGATCGTCGCTGCTGGCCTGCAGGGCGACCCGTGGAAGATCGTCAGTTTCTCCATCTATGGCAGCACGTTGCTGTTGCTCTACAGCATTTCCACCCTGTACCACAGCACGCGCGGGCGGGCGAAGGTGATCATGCGCAAGCTCGATCACCTGTCGATCTACCTGCTGATCGCCGGCAGCTACACCCCGTTCTGCCTGGTCAGCCTGCGCGGGCCCTGGGGCTGGAGCCTGTTCGGCGTGGTCTGGGGGCTGGCGGTGATCGGCATGTTGCAAGAGATCAAGCCGCGCTCGGAAGCGCGCATCCTGTCGATCATCATCTATGCGCTGATGGGCTGGATCGTGCTGGTGGCAGTCAAGCCGCTGCTGAACAGCCTCGGCACTGCCGGCTTCACCTGGCTGGCGGCCGGCGGCGTGTTCTATACCGTCGGCATCATTTTCTTCGCCCTCGACAGTCGCTTGCGCCATGCGCATGGCATCTGGCACCTGTTCGTGATTGTCGGCAGCCTCATGCACTTCGTGGCGGTGTCGCTGTACGTGCGTTAGCTTTTTGTTTACGAAAAGTCACCCCACAGCTGCTGCGCGACCGACAGCGCCACCACCGGTGCGGTCTCGGTCCGCAGTACCCGCGGCCCGAGGCGTGCGGCATGGAAGCCAGCAGCCTTGGCCTGTTCGACTTCCGTATCACTCAGGCCACCTTCCGGGCCGATCAGGAAGGCCAGCGTTGCCGGCTTGTCATGGCTGGTCAGCGGCTCGGCGACCGGGTGCAGGACCAGCTTGAGCTCGGCCTCGGTGCCCTTGAGCCATTCGGCCAGGGTCACGGGCGGATGGATGACCGGCAGCGTCGAACGGCCGCATTGTTCGCAGGCACTGATCGCCACCTGGCGCCAGTGGGCCAGGCGCTTGTCGGCGCGCTCGTCCTTCAGGCGCACTTCGCAGCGCTCGCTGACGATCGGGGTAATAACGTTGGCACCCAGCTCGGTGGCCTTCTGGATCGCCCAGTCCATGCGCTCGCCGCGGGACAGGCCCTGGCCGAGGTGAACCTGCAGCGGCGAGTCGGGCTGGCCGGCGATGGCCTGGTCGAGGCTGACGCGTACCGTCTTCTTGCCGACTTCGAGCAACTGGCCGAGGTATTCCTGGCCGCTGCCATCGAACAGCTGCACGGCATCGCCAGGGGCCATGCGCAGGACGCGGCCAATGTAGTGGGCCTGGGCTTCGGGCAGGTCGTGTTCGCCAAGGCTCAGGGGGGCATCGATGAAGAAGCGGGACAGTCTCATGGTTCAGCTCGGAATGTTTGAGGGACATCACCCCTTGTGGGAGCGGCCTTGTGTCGCGAAAGGGCTGCGAAGCAGCCCCAGATTTTCAGCTTCGCAGCGGAAATTGCCGGGGCCGCGTTGCGGCCCTTTCGCGACACAAGGCCGCTCCCACAAGGGATAGTGCAAGGGCTGCTACTAGCCCGGGTCGCGGAAGTCGGGGTGGAAGTTGGCTGGTACGGCGACGCTGACGCTATCGCGGGTGGCGATGTCGATGCCTTCGCTGGCCACTTCGGCGAGGAAGTCGATCTGCTCCGGAGTAATCACATACGGCGGCAGGAAGTACACCACGCTGCCCAACGGGCGCAGCAGCGCGCCGCGGGTCAGGGCGTGCTCGAACACCTTCAGGCCACGACGCTCCTGCCATGGGTAGGCAGCCTTGGTGGCCTTGTCCTGGACCATCTCGATGGCCAGGGCCATGCCGGTCTGGCGAACCTCGGCGACATGGGCATGCTCGGCCAGGTGCGCGGTGGCGCTGGCCATGCGCGCGGCCAGGGGCTTGTTGGCCTCGATCACATTGTCCTGCTCGAAGATGTCCAGCGTCGCCAGGGCGGCGGCGCAGGCCAGCGGGTTGCCGGTGTAGCTGTGCGAGTGGAGGAACGCGCGCAGGGTCGGGTAATCGTCGTAGAAGGCCTGGTACACCTTGTCGGTGGTCAGGCAGGCGGCCAGCGGCAGGTAGCCACCGGTCAGGGCCTTGGACAGGCACAGGAAGTCCGGGCGGATGCCGGCCTGTTCGCAGGCGAACATCGTGCCGGTGCGGCCGAAGCCGACCGCGATCTCGTCGTGGATCAGGTGCACGTCATAGCGGTCGCAGGCTTCGCGCAGCAGCTTGAGGTATACCGGGTGATACATGCGCATGCCGCCGGCACCCTGGATCAGCGGTTCGATGATCACTGCCGAGAGGGTTTCGTGGTGTTCGGCCAGGGTCTGTTCCATGGCGGCGAACATGGTGCGCGAGTGTTCTTCCCAGCCCATGCCCTCGGGGCGCAGGTAGCAGTCGGGGCTTGGCACCTTGAGGGTGTCGAGCAGCAGTGCCTTGTAGGTTTCGGTGAACAGGGGCACGTCGCCGACCGACATTGCGGCAATGGTCTCGCCGTGGTAGCTGTTGGTCAGGGTCACGAAGCGCTTTTTCGCCGGTTTGCCGATGTTCTGCCAGTAATGGAAGCTCATCTTCAACGCCACTTCGATGCACGATGAGCCGTTGTCGGCGTAGAACACCCGGTCGAGCCCGGCGGGGGTCATGGCGACCAGGCGTTCGGACAGCTCGATCACCGGCTGGTGGCTGAAGCCGGCGAGGATGACGTGTTCCAGCTGGTCGACCTGATCCTTGATGCGCTGGTTGATGCGCGGGTTGGCATGGCCGAACACGTTGACCCACCAGCTGCTCACGGCATCCAGGTAGCGTTTGCCGTCGAAGTCCTCGAGCCATACGCCTTCACCACGCCGGATCGGGATCAGCGGCAGCTGCTCGTGGTCTTTCATCTGGGTGCAGGGGTGCCACAGGACCTTGAGGTCGCGTTGCATCCACTGATCGTTGAGGCCCATGGGCACTTCTCCTGGCTTACTGCCTGCTTTGACCGCGTAAGCCTAAGCAAAGCCAGGGGGCAGGACAACCGCTTGTGGTCAATGACGGCAGGTGCGGGTCCATTCCAGCTTGCGAATATGCACGGTGCCAGCCTGTGAAGTGGATATGGTCAGGCGACGGAAGGGGCCCTCGATGACCTGATGATAGGGCTGCGTGGCAATCGGTCCCGGCCTGGAATCGGTATAACCGCTGCCGGCGAGGGTGAGCCAATAGAAATTGCGCGGGATCGGGGCGATCAGGTCCATGTCGTAGCCATCGGTATCCAGCAGCATCTGCACACCGTCGAAGTGCTGGTCGCTGACGACGTAATACTCCAGCCGCAGGCATTCGACTTCCTGGTTGAAGGTGATTTCCACGTCACTGTGCTCGCCAATCACCAGCTCGGTGCCTTCATCGCCTTTGAAGGCTTCATGCAGGCCGGTCCATGACGTACCGTTGGAGCGGATTTTCAGGCCGGAGGGAGTGTGTACCGTCTGGTTGTGCCACAAGAATTGCCTTTCTACCTGTGCGAAATGCTCCTCATAGGTCATGGCGCAGCTCCTTTTGTCGGTTTTTTTAGCCACCTTCGCCAGCTTCGCCTAATGGCCAGATGCCTGGCTACTGACAAAATTGCCAGTTGCCAGAGGCACTTGATGTCGCCGTGCTGGCAGGGTCCGGATACCTGACGTATTCTTAGCGCATCGACTCTCGGGGCATTCCCGCCTCTTCCCATCCTTGCTATTTCAACTCGGAGTTCGCCGACATGGCTGCTGCTTGGGTGCGCCTGTGCGCGTTGGTATTGATCGGTGTGTCCAGCGGCGCCGCGCTGGCAAAGGACAAGACACCTTCGGCAATCGTCGTGGGTGGCGGCCTGGCTGGCCTGACTGCGGCCTATGAACTGCAGAACAAGGGTTGGCAGGTCACCCTGCTGGAGGCCAAGTCAGGCATGGGTGGCCGTTCGGGCCTGGCCACCAGCGAATGGATCGGTAACGCCAAGGCCCAGCCGGTGCTGAACCAGTACCTTGACCGTTTCAAGCTTGAAACACTGCCCGCTCCGGAGTTCGTACGTACCCCCGGCTACCTGATCGACGGCGAGTACTTCAGCGCCGCCGACCTGACCACCAAGCAGCCGGCTACCGCCGAGGCACTCAAGCGCTACGAAAAGACCCTCGACGACCTGGCCCGTTCGATCGATGACCCGCTCAACCCGCAGGCGAATAGCACCCTGTTCGCCCTTGACCAGATCAACGTCGCCACCTGGCTCGACAAGCTGCAATTGCCGGCCACCGCACGCCAGTTGATCAACCAGCAGATCCGTACCCGCTACGACGAGCCATCGCGCCTGTCGCTGCTCTACTTCGCTCAGCAGAACCGTGTCTACCGTGGCGTCAGTGATCGCGATCTGCGTGCCGCGCGCCTGCCTGGTGGCAGCCCGGTGCTGGCCCAGGCATTCGTCAAGCAATTGAAGACCATCAAGACCAGCTCGCCGGTCACGGCGATCGTGCAGGACAAGGACGGCGTCAGCGTCAAGGTCGGCAGCACCGACTACAAGGCCGATTACCTGGTGATGGCGGTCCCTCTGCGGGCGCTGGCCAAGATTCAGATCACCCCAGGGCTGGACACCCAGCACATGGCGGCGCTCAAGGGCACCAACTACGGCTGGCGTGACCAGCTGATGCTCAAGTTCAAGCAACCTGTATGGGAAAGCCGCGCGCGCATGTCGGGCGAGATCTTCAGTAACGCCGGCCTCGGCATGCTGTGGATCGAGCCAGCGCTCAAGGGCGGTGCCAATGTGGTGATCAACCTGTCGGGTGACAATGCGCGGCTGCTGCAGGCCTTCGGCGACAAACAGATGGTCGACCAGGTGCTGATCCGCCTGCATGCGTTCTATCCACAGGCTCGCGGTGCGTTCACCGGTTATGAGGTCAAGCGTTACAGCATCGATGCCGGCACCGGTGGCGCCTACCTGGCATACGGCCCAGGGCAGATCAGCAAGTACTGGCGCCTGTGGGAGCGCCCGGTGCAGCGCATCACCTTTGCCGGTGAGCACACCGATGCGCTCTACCCAGGCACCCTGGAAGGCGCCCTGCGCAGCGGCCAGCGCGCTGCCAGCCAGGTACAGGACTTGCTCGCCGGCAAGTCGTTCGACCCGGCCAAGGCTGCGACCGTCGCGGCAGCGGCGACAGCCGGTGCCGCTGTAGCGAAGAAGGACACTGGCGGCGGTTTCTTCTCGCGCCTGTTCGGTGGTTCCGACAAGCCTGAGGTGAAGGCTGCGCCGGTTGCCAAGGTTGAGCCCAAGGCTGAGGCAGGCGCGCCAGCACCGGCGCCTGCAGCAGCCCCCGTAGCGCCTGCCCCTGCTGAAATCGCCAAGGAAGAGCCAGCCAAGCCCGCCGCGACGAAGGCTGCGCCAGCCAAGCCGGTACCGGCCAAGCATGCACCGGCACACAAGCCTGCGGCCAAACAGGCGAAAAAGGCGGTCGAGCCGAAAAAAGCCACGGTCAAATCCGATCCGGTGAAGAAGGCGGTGGGCAATACTCAGGCCAAGGCCAACTGAATCCTGTATCGGCCCCTCGCGGGTAAACCCGCTCTCACAGGGAGCGGGCATGCCCGCGAAGGGGCCGGTGCTGGCAACCTTAAACTCTCCAACTATTGTTAATGTTTCCTTAATAGGTAACTTACACACTATTCATCGTATTTCTCGATAATCCAAAGCAATTTTTTAAGCTTTTATTCGATACGTTACGCGCTAGTCTGTGCACAGCTTTCACGGGGAACGACGTCATCATGCAACTGCGCAATTCACCTTCTCGCTATGGCGTGGTCAGCATCGTCCTGCACTGGGGCGTTGCACTGGCAGTCTTCGGCCTGTTCGGCCTGGGCCTGTGGATGGTCGATCTCGGCTACTACGACCCTTGGCGCAAGGCCGGCCCTGACCTGCACAAGAGCATCGGCCTGGTATTGCTGGCGGTGATGCTGTTGCGTGTGGTCTGGCGTTTCATCAGCCCGCCACCGCCGGCACCGGCCAACCACGGGGCATTCACCCGCGTGGCGGCCAAGCTGGGGCACCTGGCGCTGTACCTCGGGCTGTTTGCGGTGATGATCGCCGGTTACCTGATTTCCACTGCCGACGGCGTCGGCATTCCGGTGTTCGGCCTGTTTGACGTACCAGCGCTGATCAGCAACCTGCCCGACCAAGCGGACGTCGCCGGCGTGATTCACCTGTGGTTGGCATGGGGCTTGGTGATCTTTGCCGTGCTGCATGCCTTGGCGGCCCTGAAACACCATTACATCGACCGTGACGCGACCCTGACCCGCATGCTGGGCCGCAAAGCTTGACTCTCAACCTCAATTGCATAGGAAGGAAGTAAGGATGTTGAAAAAGACTTTTGCCGCTCTGGCGCTCGGTACTGCTCTGTTCTCCGCCGGCCAGGCCATGGCTGCCGAGTACAAGATCGACAAGGAAGGCCAGCACGCGTTCGTTGATTTCAAGATCAGCCACCTGGGCTACAGCTTCATCACCGGTACCTTCAAGGACTGGGATGGTAACTTCAGCTGGGACCCGGCCAAGCCTGAAGCCAGCAAGATCGACGTCACCCTCAAGACTGTGAGCGTGGATACCAACCACGCCGAGCGGGACAAGCACATCAAGAGCAAGGACTTCCTTGACGTAGCCAAGTACCCCACCGCCACCTTCAAGTCGACCAAGGTGACCCCGACCGGCAAGAACGCCGAAGGCCAACTGACTGCCGATGTCGCCGGTGATCTGACCCTGACCGGCGTGACCAAGCCGGTGGTGATCAAGGCCACCTTCATTGGTGAAGGCAAGGACCCATGGGGCGGCTACCGTGCCGGCTTCGAGGGCAAGCTCGATATCAACCGCAAGGATTTCGCGCCGAAGTCCATGGACCTCGGCCCGCTGTCCGAGAAAGTTGAGCTGTACTTCGTGTTCGAAGGTGTTCAGCAGAAGTGATATTGCTGAACAGGCAATAAAAACGCCGCCCATTGGGCGGCGTTTTTTTATGCCTGATGCATGAACTCAGCCTTTGCGGGTGAGCAGCGCAGGTCGCTCACCACGCGGGCGGCTCGGCAGGTCATCCAACTGCTCTGGCGTCGGGTAACGGTCGAGCTTGGATTCCTTGCGGATGATCACGGGCTGGTGCTGTTCGCGGGGGCTGCGTACTGCCGGCTCCTGGCGCGATGCATCGTTGTGCCCGGCCGGACGGTTGCGGCCACCGCCATTGTTGTCACGACGTGCACCACCACCACCGTTGCTGTTGCGTGGGCGCTTGTCGCCGCTGCCGCTGCGCTGCTGGGCGCCAGTATTGCGGCCTTGGCCACCACCGTTGTTGCTGCGCTGGCTTGCGCCCTGGCTTTGGCCCTGGCCTTGACCTGCGCCACCCGGCCGGCGGTTGCGGCCTTGGCCTTTGGCGTTCTGGTAAGGGCTGACGTAGTCGGCGCGGTTGCCGAAGTTATCGATATCGTCGTCCAGGAACTCCTCTGGATCACGGTCGGCAGCAGGTTTCGGGATGGGGCTGTTGCTGGTCTGCTGTTGCTGGCGCGGCTTCTTGTCACGCGGCTTGCGTTGCTGCTGTTGCTTGTCGCCTGACTTTTCCTTGTCGGCCGGCTTGTCCGCAGCCTGCTGCCTGGCCTTGCCTTTGTCCTTGCCCTTGTCCTTGCGGCCGCCGTTGGCGTCTTTGCCGCCTTCGCTGCGGGCCTGCTGGTTGCGGCCGCCGCGGCCGCCGTTCTGCTGGCGTTCGCGCACTTCAGGTTTTTCAGCTTCTACCTGGCTGGCGTCGAAGCCCATCAGGTCGCCATCCGGGATCTTCTGCTTGGTGACCCGTTCGATGCTCTTGAGCAGCTTTTCTTCATCCGGCGCAACCATCGAGATGGCCTCGCCCGAGCGCCCGGCACGGCCGGTACGGCCGATGCGGTGCACGTAGTCTTCCTCGACGTTCGGCAGCTCGAAGTTGACCACGTGGGGCAGCTGGTCGATGTCCAGGCCTCGGGCGGCGATGTCGGTGGCCACCAGCACGCGTACGCTGTTGGCCTTGAAGTCGGCCAGGGCCTTGGTCCGGGCGTTCTGGCTCTTGTTGCCGTGGATAGCGGCAGCGGTCAGTCCGTGCTTTTCCAGGTACTCGGCCAGGCGGTTGGCGCCGTGCTTGGTGCGGGTGAATACCAGTACCTGCTCCCAGGCGCCCAGCGTGATCAAATGCGCCAGCAGGGCGCGTTTGTGACTGGCGGGCAGGCGGTAGACGCGCTGCTCGATACGCTCGACGGTGGTGTTTGGCGGGGTGACCTCGATACGCTCCGGGTTGTGCAGGAGCTTGTCGGCGAGGTCGGTGATGTCCTTGGAGAAGGTCGCCGAGAACAGCAGATTCTGGCGCTTGGCCGGAAGGCGGGCAAGGACCTTCTTCACGTCATGGATGAAGCCCATGTCGAGCATGCGGTCGGCTTCGTCGAGGACCAGGATTTCCACGTGGGCCAGGTCGACCTTGCCTTGGCCGGCCAGGTCGAGCAGGCGCCCCGGGCAGGCGACGAGCACGTCGACACCCTTGGCAATGGCCTGGATCTGCGGGTTCATGCCGACGCCGCCGAAGATGCAGGCGCTGACCAGTGGCAGGTCGCGGGCGTACACCTTGAAGCTGTCGTGTACCTGGGCGGCGAGCTCGCGGGTTGGGGTCAGGACCAGGACGCGCGGCTGGCGCGGGCCATGACGCTGGGATTTGTCGGGGTGGCCGGCCGGGAACAGGCGCTCAAGGATCGGCAAGGCGAAGCCGCCGGTTTTACCAGTACCAGTCTGTGCGGCAACCATCAGGTCGCGGCCTTGCAACACGGCGGGAATGGCCCGCTGTTGCACCGGGGTCGGCTGGGTGTAGCCCGCTGCCTCGATAGCGCGGACAAGAGCCTCGGAGAGACCGAGGGAAGCAAAGGACATGGGCAATCCTGTTCTCGTGTGGGCTGGGCCCGTTGGGATGTTCTGCCTGGCGCGACGGGCATCCAAGGGATGCGATCGCGTCCGGTCCAGCTGGGCTTTCACTGCGCATCCGGGAAGCGGAGGGTGGACGCCAAGGGGCGTCGATGCCGATCGGGATGCCTGTTGCGAGGCCGAGCGTCCGGGCGTGAGCCGGGCGGGAAGGCCCGAGTATAACAGAGCTGACGCCGCGTGCTGCTTTCCTGCTGCTCAACGGTGCCGACAAGACTGCCAGCTTCGTAAGCAGCAGGGTGCACCGCAAATGGGCGATACGGGTGTCTGGCGCGGGATTACGTGCTCACCAAGGGTAATGCCAGTGCAGATCATGGCCCCGCTTCAGGCGTCAGCGATCGGAAGAGCGCAGCAGGTGCGCCTCGATATCCTTGCGCCGGCCGCCCAGTGACAGGCGCAGGCTCGGGTGGCGCAGGCACTGGCGCAATTGCTCGGGCTCGATGCGCCCATGGCGTTCGTTGAGGTTCTCCAGCGCCTTGTCCCACCAGGCCGTTGCACAAGCGCGATCGAACTCGTTGGGGTAGGGGTAGCAGCCATACAGCAGTTCGCGCACGAACTGGCGCTCGCGGCTGGGCATGGTCAGGCTCAAGGCCTTGTAACCCAGGCGCTGCAAGGTCGGAGGGCGGGGCAGTTGGTCGTTGACCAGTGCTACATCGGCAAGCGCCGCCGGCCCCAGTGGGTCATGGCCGTGTTTACCCAGCCAGGCCTGGATCTTGGCGCGGAACTGGGCCTTGCGGCTCCAGTAGTGATGGATGACGTCGGTGCATTCGGCCAGTTCCATCTTGCGGTAAGCGGCTACCGCCAGGCAGAACTCTTCCAGGGTATAGGCGGTGCGGGCCAATGGGTAGAACTCGTCCATCATGGCAATCGAGCGGTCCAGCACGTCGCTGTCCTCGGCGCACAGCCCGATCACGCCGGAGTTGACCAACGGCATCTGGCAGTCGGCCAGGCCGCGTGATCCCAGAATGCCAAGCAGGTTCTGGTACAGCAGGCACTGCTGGTTCGCACCGTAGCGCGCGCCAATGGCATTGCACAGCAGCGTGCCGGGCTTGACCCGCTGGAACAGCTGCAGCGGCGACTTGCGGAAGAAGGTATCGGTGTCGATCAGCACGGCCTGAGGATGCTGCTGCAATACTTGGCGCAACAGCACATGCTTGCTGCGAAAATGATAGCCGTGTGGCTGGTTCCAGGCCTTGCGGGTAGCCTCGTCAAGCAGATGAACGGTGACCGGCAGTTTGCCGTAAGGCTCGGCAGTGTCGGTATAGACCTGGATGTCGATGGCCAGGTTGGCATCGCCGGCCAGCTGCGCGAGGGCGCTGACGATGCTGAAACAGGCTTCCTGATGATAGGTGGCCGGGCCGAACGCCAGGTAGACGAGCTGGGGGCGAGATGGCAGGAAATGTTGCATTGCAGACGACACCTATCAGAGCCACAAAGTGAATAAGGCCCTAGTCTACGACTAAAGCCTTAATTGTTTGAGAATCTGATGATGCCAAAAAGTTTCAGCGTGGCAGTTTCAGATTGTTCCAGATCGCCAGGCTCGCCTCGGCCTGGTTGAGGGTATAGAAGTGCAGGCCCGGTGCGCCGCCTTGCAGCAGTTGTTCGCACATGCGGGTGATGACTTCTTCGCCAAAGGCCTGGATGCTCGCCGTATCGTCGCCGTAGGCTTCCAGCTGCTTGCGAATCCAGCGCGGGATCTCGGCGCCGCACGCATCGGAGAAGCGCGCCAGTTTGCTGTAGTTGGTGATCGGCATGATGCCGGGCACCACCGGGATGTCCACGCCCATCTTCTGCGCCCGCTCGACGAAATAGAAATAGCTGTCGGCGTTGAAGAAGTACTGGGTGATGGCGCTATCGGCACCGGCCTTGACCTTGTGCACGAAGTTGCCCAGGTCGGCCTCGAAGTTGCGCGCCTGTGGGTGCATTTCCGGATAGGCGGCGACTTCCAGGTGGAAGTGGTCGCCGGTTTCCTGGCGGATGAACTCGACCAGGTCGCTGGCATAACGCAGCTCGCCACTGGCCATGCCCATGCCCGACGGCAGGTCGCCACGCAGGGCGACGATGCGCTTGATGCCGGCGGCCTTGTATTCGGCCAGCAGGGCGCGTAGCTCGTCCTTGGTGTCACCCACGCAGGACAGGTGCGGTGCGGCAGGGACCTTCACTTCGCTTTCCAGCTGCAGCACGGTGTTCAGTGTGCGGTCGCGGGTCGAGCCACCGGCACCGTAGGTGCAAGAGAAGAAGTCCGGATTGTACGCGGCCAGCTGGCGGGCCACGCCCATCAGCTTTTCGTGACCGGCGTCGGTCTTGGTTGGGAAGAACTCGAAACTGTAACGGCGATCTTGGGACATCTGGCGTTCCTCGCGCAGCAAGCCTCAAGCAGCAAGCTGCAAGTAAAAGCCAGATCGGTGATGGCCGATCTGGCTTGGGCATCGTTCAGGTTTCGGCGTTGAAGCGTGTCGCTTCAAGCCTGCCGCTTAGTAGCGGTAGGCGTCCGGCTTGAACGGGCCTTCGACGGTCACACCGATGTACTCGGCCTGTTGCGGGGTCAGCTGGGTGACCACGCCACCGAAGCCGCGGACCATCTCCAGGGCCACTTCTTCGTCGAGTTTCTTCGGCAGTACTTCCACGGTCAGGCGCTCGGCCTTCTTGGCAGCCGGCAGTTCGGCGAACTTCTGCTCGAACAGGAAGATCTGTGCCAGCACCTGGTTGGCGAACGAACCGTCCATGATGCGGCTCGGGTGGCCAGTGGCGTTACCCAGGTTCACCAGGCGGCCTTCGGCCAGCAGGATCAGGTAGTCGTCGTTCTGCGGGTCAAAAGTGCCCGCGCCGGTGCGGTGAATCTTGTGAACCTGCGGCTTGACCTCTTCCCATGCCCAGTTCTTGCGCATGAAGGCGGTGTCGATCTCGTTGTCGAAGTGGCCGATGTTGCAGACCACGGCACGCTTCTTCAGGGCCTTGAGCATGTTGGCGTCGCAGACGTTGACGTTGCCGGTGGTGGTGACGATCAGGTCGATGCGGCCCAGCAGGTCGGCGTTGATGCCGGCTTCGGTACCGGTGTTGATACCGTCCTTGAATGGCGAAACGACTTCGAAGCCGTCCATGCAGGCCTGCATGGCGCAGATCGGGTCAACTTCGGTGACCTTGACGATCATGCCTTCCTGACGCAGCGACTGGGCCGAGCCCTTGCCCACGTCACCGTAGCCGATGACCAGGGCTTGCTTGCCCGACAGCAGGTGGTCGGTGCCGCGCTTGATGGCATCGTTCAGGCTGTGACGGCAGCCGTACTTGTTGTCGTTCTTGCTCTTGGTGACCGAGTCGTTGACGTTGATCGCCGGGACTTTCAGCTCGCCTTTGGCCAGCATGTCCAGCAGGCGGTGCACGCCGGTGGTGGTTTCTTCGGTCACGCCGTGGATCTTTTCCAGCATGGCCGGGTATTTCTTGTGCAGGATTTCGGTCAGGTCACCACCGTCGTCCAGCACCATGTTGGCGTCCCAAGGCTGGCCATCCTTCAGGATGGTCTGCTCGATGCACCACTCGTATTCCTGCTCGGTTTCACCTTTCCAGGCGAATACAGGAATGCCGGCGGCGGCGATGGCGGCAGCGGCCTGGTCCTGGGTGGAGAAGATGTTGCACGACGACCAGCGGACTTCGGCGCCCAGTGCGACCAGGGTTTCGATCAGCACGGCGGTCTGGATGGTCATGTGGATGCAGCCGATGATCTTCGCGCCCTTGAGCGGTTGCTCGGCTTGATACTTGCGGCGCAGGCCCATCAGTGCGGGCATTTCCGATTCGGCGATGATGACTTCCTTGCGGCCCCAGTCGGCCAGGGAAATGTCGGCGACCTTGAAGTCGGAAAAACCAGCAGGCGTGTTTACAGCGCTCATGAGAGCCTCCATTCGTAGTGTGCGAATGGGCGCCGTTGTGCGTTGAGCGTCCGCTTCAGCGGACAACGCCCCAACCGAGCCTGACAGGCCGAGCCTGCTGCAGCGCCCCTCGGATGGGTGGCGGGATGGCCGCCACTGTGGGCAGCCATGAGAATCGGCAGCGATTATAGCCGTGGCTGTGTGACACACCCAAGGCTTTCTGTCGATTTATCGCGACGATAGTCGATGTTCAATGGAGCGGTGGCGGCCGCTCTGCCATCATTACTTCACGTTAGCCAAGCCGGTCAGGAGTACAGATGAACTTTCACACCCGCAAATGGGTTAAACCCGAAGACCTCAACCCCAACGGCACGCTGTTCGGCGGCAGCCTGCTGCGCTGGATCGACGAAGAAGCGGCGATCTACGCGATCGTCCAGCTCGGCAACCAACGTGTGGTGACCAAGTACATGTCGGAGATCAACTTCGTCAGCGCCTCGCGCCAGGGCGACATCATCGAGTTGGGCATCACCGCCACCGAGTTTGGCCGCACCTCGATCACCCTCAAGTGTGAAGTGCGCAACAAGATTACCCGCAAGAGCATTCTGACGGTCGACAAGATGGTCTTCGTCAACTTGGGTGAGGATGGCCTGCCGGCGGCCCATGGGCGGACCGAAATCAAGTATATCCAGGACCAGTTCCCCGACTCCGCAGTCGAATGACGGTCCGGGGCCGCAGGGGCGGCCCCAGCGTTTTCAAGGCTGTACGCTGACCTTGCGCACCACGCGGCCGATGCTCAAACCCTGCACCAGGATCGACGACAACACCACGATGTAGGTGATCGATAGCAGCAGGTCGCGTTCGTCGCCCACTGGCAGCGACAGCGCCAGTGCAACCGACACGCCTCCCCGCAGGCCGCCCCAGGTCAGCACACGGATGGTGCCTTGGGGCACCGGCCGCCAGCGCCGCAACAGCACGATCGCTGGGGCCACGGTCAGTAGCCGCGAGAGCAGCACTGCCAGCGCCAGCACACCACCCGCCGCCAGGTGCAGCCAGTTGAACGGCAGCAGCAACAGCTCCAGGCCAATCAAGGCGAACAGCAGGGCATTGAGCATGTCGTCGATCAGTTCCCAGAACCCGTCCATGTAGCGGCGGGTCATGTCGTTCATCGCCAGGTTGCGGCCCAGGTTGCCGATGATCAGCCCCGCCACCACCATGGCGATCGGTGCTGAAACATGCAGCTCGTAGCACATGGCCGAGCCACCGATCACCAGTGCCAGGGTCAGCATGACCTCGACCTGATACTGCTCGACGCTCTTGATCATGCGGTAGGTGGCATAGCCGATCACACCGCCGAACAGCACCCCGCCGATGGCTTCGCGGGCGAACAACAGGGCGGTGTCGGTGATGCTCGGCGTTTCACCCAGCTGAATGATGCCCAGCAAAACGGTGAACACCACGACGGCGGTACCGTCGTTGAACAACGATTCGCCGACGATGGTGGTCTTCAATGGCTTGGAGGCGTTGGCGGTGCGCAGCGCGCCCAGCACGGCGATCGGGTCGGTCGGGGAGATCAGCGCGCCGAACAACAGGCAGTAGATCAGCGGCACCTGCCAGCCGAACAGGGCGAATACCCAGTGCGACAGGTAGCCGATCACCACGGTGGCGATCAGCACGCCCAGTGTGGCCAGCAGGCCAATCGGCCAGCGGTAGCTGCGCAGGTCGCTGAGGTTGACGTGCAGTGCGCCGGCGAACAGCAGGAAGGCCAGCATCCAGTGCATAAGCAGGTCGTTGAAATCGATCTGGTTCATCAGGCCTTCGACGCGTTCTTCCAGGCCAGGGAAGCCGATCAGGCTCAGGCCCTGCAGCATCAGGGAGAACAGCAACGCCGTGACCATCACGCCGATGGCGGGTGGCAGGCCGATGAAGCGGTAATTTACGTAGGTGAGGAGGGTGGTGAGGCAGATAAACGCGGCAACTAGTTCAAGCATCCCGAATCCTGTGACAGTGGCTTCCAAGTCGTTACCCGAATGGCTCGGGCAGTTCTTGGATGATCTGGCGAGGGGGTCGGGACACACTTTTTGACTCTGCAGGTAGACCGCGTATCCGTTGTGAGGTTTCCTGCATGTGGCTTCAGGCTTCTGTTCCAGCCATCGGGCGCTTGCCGACCGGCGACATGACGGGGTGGCACTGCAAGCCTGAGCCCGGCAGGGCGACCTCAGCGATTCGGGCTGAGAAATATCTGTCGAAAGGCTCCCAGTCCGGGTACTCCTCAGGCGAAACAGATATCGCCATCAAACGCCCCACCAGGCCGCAGATCCAGTCTGCGCATTGCAGTGTCTGGAAGAGGTGGCTTTCGCCCTGCAGGGGAGGCTCTATCAGGCTTCGACATTTCTCGGTGGCATCTTCGAACATCGCCAGGGTGCAGGCTTCCACATTTCGTTCACGCCATTCATTGCCGGCGCGCTGCTCGTCCAGAAGGAGCATGAAGGTCGAGGCGGACGGTGTGCAGTAACGGTCAATTGTTCTTACTGCGTGCAGCAGCTGGCGCTTGAACGTATCCGTCGCATCGTGCTGTTTGGCCGGTCCGGTCTTGTGCTCTCCTGCATAGATGACATACCCACCAATTTTTCGGATATGGTTGAGCAGACGAAACGTAGCCTGTCTCAATGATCGATATTGCGTGACGTTACGTGTCGTGAAGAGTTTGGAGCCTTTCTTTTCCCATTGATAGGCAGGAAGGTTCCTGGGATTTTCATGGGTTATGTCCCAGGCAAGTAACTGGCATTTCAACTGATAGAAGTAGATGGCGAACTCTCGCACTTCTTCAGCAGGCAGAAGAATCCCACCCAGGCCGAACACGGGGCTGGTCTTGAAGTGGCTGTGAGTGCGCGAAACGTATTGCCCGACATGGCCGAATTCGTCGAGGTAGGCCACAAAATGAGTCATGAGTTCCGGGTGTCCTTGCCCCAGAAACACGAAAGCCCGCTTGCTTACGCATTGCGGGCCTCGGAAGGTAGGCACGGGTTGCCCCATGCGTTACGGTGATCCTAAGCCTGCGAGCGTTGAATCGTCAATCGTGTTTCGTAAGTGAGTGTGTTCTTGAAGAAGGCTGCATTCAAGTGCAGTACTAGCGCCCAGCTACATGCGGGGCGGCCCGCTAAGAGTGTATTGAATGATGCGACCAGAAATGGCTTGCTGAGGGGGCTGAAACCTCTACCGAGCATGTAGGCTTTTTCCGTGATCACACTTTGCCCCGAGGTATAGTGCTGCGGACTCATTTGAACCCAAGGCAAGGACTCTCCCGCGTGCTGGCAACTTCCCTGGTTTTGGTCGCCGCCCTGTTGCACGCGACCTGGAACACCCTGATCAAATTCAGCGCCGAGCGCCTGTTGGTGATCGCCAGCATGGATGCCGTGGCGTTGCTGTTCGCCGTGTGTGCCGTGGCCTTCACCGAGTTTCCGCCCGCCGGGATCTGGCCTTGGCTGCTGGCTTCGGCGCTGGCCGAGCAGCTGTACCGCTTCCTGCTGATCCAGGCCTATCGGGTAGGTGACCTGGGCCTGGTCTATCCTTTGATGCGCGGCTTGTCGCCGCTGGTGGTGCTGGGGCTGACCCTGGCGTTTGCCGGTGAGCCGCTCAGCCAGCAACAGATCATCGGCATCTTGCTGATCCCGTGTGGCATGGCTTGCCTGTTGTGGCAGGGCGGAGGGGGTGACCGGTTGCCCTGGTCGATGTTGCCGGTGGTGGCGCTGATCGGCCTGTGCATCGGTTGCTACACCTGGTTCGACGGCCAGGCGGTGCGTTTGTGGGGCAAACCGTGGGACTACCTGGTGTGGTTGACGCTGCTCAGCGCCTGGCCATTCCCGTTGCTGGCCGGGGTGGCGCGGCGGGCGCCATTCGTGCTGTTCTGGCGCACCCAATGGCGCCTGGGGTTGGCAGTGGGCTTTTGCGTACTGTTCAGTTACGCGCTGGTGCTGTGGGCCATGCACCTGGGCTCCGTGGCCGAGGCGGCGGCCCTGCGCGAGCTGAGTGTGATCCTGGTGGTGCTGATGGGCATGCGCTACCTCAAAGAACCTTTTGGCGGGCCGAGACTCCTAGCTTGCGGGCTGGTCCTGGCAGGCATGCTGGTGATGAAGCTCTGACCCGAACCTCGAACAAGGAGTCCTGTGCATGACCGTTGCCCTGTGGTGCATCCTCATCGCCCTGTGCCTGCCGCCATTGTGCGCATTGATTGCGAAAGTGAGCAGTGGCCGTTTCGGCTTGCGTGACAACCATGATCCGCGTGCATTCCTCGATACCCTGTCGGGTCTGCCAAGGCGTGCGCATGCGGCTCAACAGAACAGTTTCGAGGCGTTCCCGGCGTTTGCCGCAGCGGTGCTGGTGGCGGATATCGTCGGCAATGCCGAGCAGGTGACCCAGGATGTGCTGGCCGTGATGTATATCACCAGCCGGCTGCTGTACATCATCTGCTACCTGGCAGACTGGGCAGCGCTGCGGTCGCTGGTGTGGTTTGCCGGGTTGGCGTTGATCGTGTCGTTCTTCGTGGTTTCCATGTGAAACCGGGTCGCCTGCTTCGCGGGCTTGCCCGCGAAGCACCGCCGCCAATCAAAGCACTTTAGGCACCTCAGGCAACGGCTTGCCCTTGGGCCACAGCATCCAGATCTGCCCCTGCTGCTTCATGTTCCCCGCCAGCTCGCCGGCCTCTGGCCCGGTACCCCAGAACAGGTCGGCCCGCACTTCGCCGGCGATGGCACCGCCGGTGTCCTGGGCGCCTACCGGGCGCACGACGGGTGTGCCGTCGGGGCGCGTGGTGGAAAGCCACAGCAAGCTGCCCAGCGGAATCACCTTGCGGTCGATGGCCACGCTATATCCAGCGGTCAGCGGCACGTTCAGCGAGCCGCGCGGCCCTTCGTTGCTGTCCGGGCGAGCACTGAAGAACACATAACTGGGGTTGCTGGCCAGCAGCTCCGGCACGCGCTGCGGGTTGGCCATGGCCCAGGCATGGATGCTACCCATGGTCACGTCTTCTTTTTTCAACTGGCCTTGCTCCACCAGCCAGCGACCGATCGGCCGGTAGGGGTGACCGTTCTGGTCGGCGTAGCCCAGCCGCAGCTGGCGGCCATCCTCCAGCTGAACCCGGCCTGAACCCTGGATCTGCAGGAACTGCAGGTCCATCGGATCAGTCAGCCAGGCCAGCACGGGCGCCTTGACGCCATCGCGGTTGATCACTTCGGCGGTGTCGTAGGGCTTGAGCACGTGACCGTCCAGGCGGCCGCGCAAGCGCTTGCCCTTGAGTTCGGGATACACGCTGGCCAGGTCGACCACGATCATGTCATCGGGGACGCCATAAACCGCCACGTGCGCTGCTTCGGTGCGCTTCAGGCTGCCGGGGTAGACCGGTTCGTAGTAGCCGGTGATCAGGCCGTTGGCGTTGTTGTCGGCGGAGCGCAGGCCGTATACCTGCAGGTTCTGCTCAAGGAACGTGCGTACCTGGGTTGCGCTCGCCGTGTCGCTGCCGGCCGCTTCGCAGGTGGCGGCCCACACCGGGTCGCGTTTGAGCTTCTCGCAGCCGCTGCGCCAGGCGTAGAAGCCGGCCAGCAAGTCTTCATCGCTGACCGCAGGCAGGTCTTTCCAGGTGGCCGGGGCATAGGTGGCGATGGCGTGAGGCTCAGGCTTGGCGTTTTCGCCGCCGTTGCAGCCGGCCAGCAGGGCGAGTGCCGGGAGTGTCCAGGCCAGATGGCGCAGGGCAGATTTCATCAGTGGTTACCTGTGGCTGGCGAACATGAAGATTCGCCCTTGTGATTTATGTGGCTATTGGTCTTTGCCTGGCAGGCAGCGATACTGACCGCCCCTTTGCGTAGGCTCAAGTGACCGTGATGTTCAAGCGATTGACCGTTGTACTGCTCGCTGCCCTTGCCCTGACGGCCTGTGATCGGGTTGATCCCAATTCGCCGCTGGGCAAGCGCAAGGCAATCTTCAAGGAGATGCTCAAGACCAGCGAAGACATGGGCGGCATGTTGCGCGGCCGCTTGCCCTTCGACGGGATCAAGTTCGCAGCGGGGGCGTTGAAGCTCGATGGCCTGGCCCATGCGCCGTGGCAGCATTTTCCGCAAGCGCGGGACGAGGGTGACAGTAGCGCGCGACCGGAGGTGTGGGAGCGCCAGGCGCGCTTCCATGACCTTGCCCGGCAGCTGGAGGGCGTGACCGGTGAGTTGGTTGAAGTGACCCGGACCCAGCCGTTGGACGCGGCGCAACTGAAGGCGCCGATGGACAAGGTCGAGGCGGCGTGCAAGGCGTGTCATAGCGAGTTCCGCAACCATTGATCGCCTGTGTCAACGGGCGATCAGGCAAGATCAGCGATCCAGGTCGTCCACCGCTTCCTGCAGCTCTTTACGGGACTCGGCAAGCTTGTCCTTGCGCTTGTTGATCTTTTCCGCGTCGCCTTTTTTCTCGGCCTTCTTCAGGTCCTTCTCGCGCTGCGCCACCTCGTGACGGGCATCGAGCACTTTCTGCTCGCGCTCCTTGCGCAGGCCGGCGTCGGTGCAATGGTCAACGCCGCGCAATGCTTCCTCGAGCCCAGCTACCTGATCGCTGTTACCGTGGTCGCGGGCGATTTTCAGCTGGTTCTCGATGGCACTGCGCTTGGCGGCACAACCGGTCAGGCCCTCGTCGGGCTGGGCGGCTTGGGCAGCGCCAGCAGCCAGGCCAAGCGTGATCAGCAATGCCAGGGTGGAAATCATGTTCATCAAAGCCTCCTTGAGGGGGCGGGGCAGCAAAAGATGGAGCAAATCCTGCCTTGGTTTTGCCTATATAGGAACCCTTGGTGGATATTTCTGGAGCAATCCAGACAATTTCCTACAACGGTTTTTTGTTAAAACTCATTGCCTCACACCGGTGGCAGCCGCAGGGAACCCCTGGATGCCGCTTTCGCTCAGCTGCTGCGCCAGGGCCTTCACCTGCTCGGCCGCGAAAAATGCGTGCAGTTGGCTGGCGCGTGATGCGCCAATACCGGGCAAGGCTTGCCATTGCGTGGCTGAACGCTGGGTGAGGGTTGCCCAGTCCTCCTCGATGGGAAGATTGCGCGGTACTGGCACGCCAAGACCGCTGATCCACTGGGCGAAAGGCCTGCTGCGGCCAGCCTCGAAGCTTTGTTGCAGGCGCTTGGCGCGGGTATCGCTGATGCCAGGTAGCTGGGCCAGCCGCTCGGCGTCCAGCGCCAGCCAGTCTGCCAGCGTTGCTATCTGCCCGCCTCGTACCAGCCGTCGCCATGTGCCGGGCCCGGTGCCCGGCATGGCCAGGCCCTGTTTGCCGCTGAGCCAGCTGAGCCGGGCAATGAACTGATCTTCACAGCCTTCGCCAGCCTCCCAGCATGTCAAAGCGTTGTATTGATCTGGCGCAGGTGCCGCGACCGCATCGCGCTCGGTGGCGCGCAGCACTACCTGCTCGAAGCGCGGGATGGTCAGCCCCGCCAGGCTGATGGCTACCTGGTCTCCCGGGCCAATGTCGAGTGCCTGCCAGCGAGCCAGGGAGCCCAGGCTCACCTGGGTGACCAGGCGGTCGTCGAGCCGTACTGGCTGCAACTTCAGGACCGGCGTGATTCGCCCCGTGCGGCCTATGCGAAAGCGCACGTCCCGCACTTCGGTCAACGCCTGGGCAAAGGGATGCTTCCAGGCTGCGATCCAGTAAGGCGCATTGCTCTGCCAGCGTTCGGCGGATGGCCGTGTGTTCTGGCGCAGGATCACCCCATCCGTGGCGAAGGGCAGTGCAGAGCGATACCAATGCTCGCGCCAGTGTGCCGCCTCGCCAGCGCTGCTGATGGCCACGCTGTAGCGCTGGCTATCGGGAAAACCCAGCGCCGCCAGCTGAGCCACACGCTCGCCCTGATCGCTCGGCCCTTGTGGCCAGTCCCAGACAAACAGCGCAATGCCCGCGCCTTGTTCACGAGCGAGTTGCTTGCGCGCCAGCAGGCCCGCGACGATGGCACGCGCATTGACGCTACCTCGCTGGGCTTGCACATGATCAACCAGGCGCAGGTACAGCTCCCCTTGCAGAATCAGGTCAACGGGGTTGGGCAACTGCCGGTTGATACCTTGCAGAACTTCGATATGCCGGCTCCAGTCATGTCCCTGGTTGCCATCACCACGGCTGAGCAACTGCACCAGCCTGCCTTGGCGATAGACCAGGGTCACGGCGACGCCATCGACCTTCGGCTGCAGCCAGACGCCTGTCTTGCCGGCCATCCATTGGCTCACGGCCTGTTCACCCGAGAGCTTGTCGACACCGGTGTGGCGGATCGGGTGGGCAATTGGCCCGCGTGCGCTGGCCAATGAGTCCAGCTCGCTCTCCAGGGCGAAACACCCCTGCAGGTGCAGCAGGCGTTGCCGGCTCTGGTCATAAACCTCATCGGCCACCAGGGATTCGCCCAGACGATGGTAGTGGTCATCCCATTGGCTGACCGCCTCGCGCAGGCGGGTGACTTCGGCGCGTGCCCGCTCGGCAGGCCAGCTCGGGCAGCCAGCGGCTTGCGCGTTGAACGAAAGAGCGAGCAGAAACAGGAACAGCAACGGCATGGCCAGCATCCTTGCCTGGCGGAGGGGAAACCTCAGCCTAGGCAACGTGCGCGCGTGTTGCGCCGCGCAGTTGTCAGCCGATATGTCACAAAAAAGCCCCTGCCGATCACTCGGCAGGGGCTTTCGGTTACCGCTGCAGGAAAATTACAGGCCGGCAGCGTCACGCAGCGCCTGGGCGCGGTCGGTACGTTCCCAGGTGAAGGTGGTGAAGGTGTCGTCGCCGACGGTCTTCTGCTGCGGCTCGCGGCCGAAGTGGCCGTAGGCTGCGGTTTCCTGGTACATCGGGTGCAGCAGGTCGAGCATCTTGGTGATGGCGTACGGGCGCAGGTCGAAGCACTCGCGTACGATCTGGATGATCTTGTCGTCGGACACCTTGCCGGTGCCGAAGGTGTTGATCGAGATGGAGGTCGGCTGGGCCACGCCGATGGCGTAGGACACCTGGATCTCGCAACGTTCTGCCAGGCCGGCGGCAACGATGTTCTTGGCCACGTAGCGGCCGGCGTAGGCGGCGGAGCGGTCGACCTTGGACGGGTCCTTGCCGGAGAACGCGCCACCACCGTGACGGGCCATGCCGCCGTAGGAGTCGACGATGATCTTGCGGCCGGTCAGGCCGCAGTCGCCCACCGGGCCACCGATGATGAAGTTGCCGGTCGGGTTGATGTGGAACTGGGTGCCCTTGTGCAGCAGTTCGGCCGGCAGGGTGTGCTTGACGATCAGCTCCATCACGGCTTCCTGCAGGTCTTTCTGCGAGACCTCAGGGTTGTGCTGGGTCGACAGGACCACCGCGTCGATACCGACCACCTTGCCGTTTTCGTAGCGGCAGGTGACCTGGGACTTGGCGTCCGGGCGCAGCCACGGCAGCAGGCCGGACTTGCGTGCTTCGGCCTGGCGCTCGACCAGGCGGTGCGAGAAGCAGATCGGTGCTGGCATCAGCACGTCGGTTTCGTTGCTGGCATAGCCGAACATCAGGCCCTGGTCGCCTGCACCCTGGTCTTCCGGCTTGGAGCGGTCGACGCCCTGGGCGATGTCCACCGACTGCTTGCCGATGATGTTCATCACCGCGCAGGTGGCGCCGTCGAAGCCGACGTCGGAGCTGTTGTAGCCGATGTCGATGATGACCTTGCGCACCAGTTCTTCCAGGTCGACCCAGGCGGAAGTGGTGACTTCGCCGGCGATGATGGCGACACCGGTCTTGACCAGGGTTTCACACGCAACGCGGGCGTACTTGTCCTGGGTGATGATGGCATCAAGGACCGCGTCCGAAATCTGGTCGGCGATCTTGTCCGGATGCCCTTCGGACACGGACTCGGAGGTGAAAAGGGAGTATTCGCTCATCTCGACGGGTTCCTAAATTTACCGATGGTGAGTGTCGCCAGCCGTCCGCTGAAAATGGCGGACCTGGATCTGGAAACCGTTACGCAAGCCCACATAGAGGCTGTCCCCGGGGACCAGCCCGGCTGCTGTGGCCCAACGGGCCAGGTCGTCCTGTTCGAAGCCGAGCCAGAGGTCGCCGCAGGCTTCCCGCGCCCAACCCTGGTCATGGCTGCACAGTTCGGTGACCAGCAGGCTGCCGCCTGCCTTCACCCGTTTGGCCAGCTGGCGCAGGGCCAGGGCCGGGTCGCTGAAATGGTGCAGGACCATGTTCAGCACAACGCAGTCGGCTTCCACATCCGTTGCACCCAGTGCATCGGCCAACTGCAGGTTTACATTACCCAGGCGTTCGCGTTCGCAGACCTGGCGCGCCAGTTCGAGCATGGTCGGGCTGTTGTCCAGGGCCGTGACCTGGGCGAAACGCCGTGCCAGGTCTGGCAGGAAACCGCCATCGCCGGGGCCGACTTCCAGCGCGCTGGCGGTCGGCGCGAAGTTCAGTTTGTCGAGCAGCGCCAGCAGGCTCTCGCGGTATTGCGGCAAGCCGGCGATGAGGTCTTGCTGGGCGCGGAATTTTTCTTCCACGCGCAAGAAGAAGTCCTGGCTGGTGGCGGCGCGGCGTTGCTGCACCTGGGCGATACGGGCCTGGACGTCCTCCGGCAGGGTCAGGTCGTCGACCTCATCGAGCAGGGCCATGTGCAGGCGCCCGCCGAAGCGCTGGCCGTCGGGCAGGGCACGACGGTAGAAGATCGCATTGCCTTCGCGCCGTGTGGCCACCAGCTCGGCCTGGGCCAGTACCTTGAGGTGATGGCTCATGCCCGACTGGCCGATGTCGAAGATCTGCGCCAGTTCCAGCACGCCGAACGAATCACTGGCCAGGGCGCGCAACACGTTCAGGCGCAGCGCATCGCCACTGGCCTTGCACAGGGCGGCCAGTGTGTCGCTTTGCTGAGGGATCGGTTGCGCACGGAGGTTCATGGGTCGGCAGTCTAGACAGGCAGGGCTGCCCTCGCAAGGCCAATATCAAAAAGTTTTGATATTGGCTGATGGGCGGGTACGCCTGGCGGTTTTTTCGCCGTTATGCAGGCCAATCACAGGAAAATCCCCCAACTGCGACCATCCGTCATTGCCCCCAGCCCCCGCAGTGGGCGAAAATGGCCGCCTTTTTCGTGACACCACCTATTCAAGCCCCAGGAGATCAGCGATGCCCAGCCGTCGTGAACGTGCCAACGCCATTCGTGCCCTCAGCATGGATGCCGTGCAAAAGGCCAACAGCGGCCACCCAGGTGCCCCCATGGGCATGGCGGATATCGCCGAAGTGCTTTGGCGCGACTACATGAAGCACAACCCGAGCAACCCGGACTTCGCCGACCGAGACCGCTTCGTGCTGTCCAACGGCCACGGCTCGATGCTCATCTACTCGCTGCTGCACCTGACTGGCTACGACCTGTCGATCGACGACCTCAAGGCCTTCCGCCAGCTGCACAGCCGCACCCCTGGCCACCCGGAATACGGCTACACCCCTGGCGTCGAGACCACCACCGGGCCGCTCGGCCAAGGCATTGCCAACGCCGTGGGCTTCGCCCTGGCCGAGAAAGTGCTGGCCGCCCAGTTCAACCGTGACGGCCACACCATCGTCGACCACCACACCTATGTGTTCCTCGGCGACGGCTGCATGATGGAAGGTATCTCCCACGAAGTCGCCTCGCTGGCCGGCACCCTGGGCCTGAACAAGCTGATCGCCTTCTACGACGACAACGGCATCTCCATCGACGGCGAAGTGCACGGCTGGTTCACCGACAATACCCCGGCGCGTTTCGAAGCCTACAACTGGCAGGTGATCCGTAACGTCAACGGTCATGATGCCGATGAAATCAAGATGGCCATCGAGACCGCGCGCAAGAGCGACCGTCCGACCCTGATCTGCTGCAAGACCATCATCGGTTTCGGTTCGCCGAACAAGCAGGGCAAGGAAGACTGCCACGGCGCGCCGCTGGGCAACGACGAAATCGCCCTGGCCCGCAAGGAACTGAACTGGAACCACGGTCCGTTCGAAATCCCGGCCGACATCTACGCCGAATGGGATGCCAAGGCTGCCGGTGCCAAGGCCGAAGCCGACTGGAACCAGCGTTTCGACGCCTACGCCAAGGCCTACCCGGAGCTGGCTGCCGAGTTCAAGCGCCGTGCCAGCGGCGAGCTGCCGGCCGACTTCAGCGAGAAGGCCCAGGCGTACATCAACGAAGTGGCCGCCAAAGGCGAAACCATTGCCAGCCGCAAGGCCAGCCAGAACGCGCTGAACGCCTTCGGCCCGTTGCTGCCTGAGTTCCTCGGCGGTTCGGCTGACCTGGCCGGCTCCAACCTGACCCTGTGGAAGGGCTGCAAGGGCGTCGAAGCCAACGATGCCAGCGGCAACTACGTGTTCTACGGGGTGCGTGAGTTCGGCATGACCGCCATCATGAACGGCGTCGCCCTGCACGGTGGCCTGGTGCCTTACGGCGCGACCTTCCTGATGTTCATGGAATACGCCCGCAATGCCGTGCGCATGTCGGCCCTGATGAAGCAACGCGTCATCCACGTCTATACCCACGACTCCATCGGCCTGGGCGAAGATGGCCCGACTCACCAGCCGATCGAGCAGCTGACCAGCCTGCGCAGCACGCCTAACCTGGACACCTGGCGCCCAGCCGACGCGGTCGAATCAGCCGTGTCGTGGAAAAACGCCCTGGAGCGCAAGGACGGCCCATCGGCACTGATCTTCTCGCGTCAGAACCTGCAGCACCAGGATCGCGACGCCCAGCAGATCGCCAACATCAGCCGCGGCGGCTATGTGCTCAAGGATTGCGCTGGCGAGCCTGAGCTGATCCTGATCGCCACCGGTTCGGAAGTGGGCCTGGCCGTTCAGGCGCACGCCAAACTGACCGAGCAGGGCCGCAAGGTGCGCGTGGTTTCCATGCCGTGCACCAGCGTGTTCGATGCCCAGGACGCGGCCTACAAGCAATCGGTGCTGCCGGTCGAAGTCGCGGCACGCATCGCCATCGAAGCCGCCCACGCGGACTTCTGGTACAAGTACGTCGGCCTGGAAGGTCGTGTCATCGGCATGACCACTTACGGTGAGTCGGCGCCGGCCGCTGCACTGTTCGAGGAATTCGGCTTCACCCTGGAAAACATCCTGGGTACCGCCGAAGAGCTGCTGGAAGACTGATACAGGCAAGGCGAGGGCCGTAGGCCCTCGTTCGCGGCGCAAGGCCGCTCCCACAGGGTCCGCTTGCATCGCGGTCTTTGTGGGAGCGGCCTTGTGTCGCGAATGGGCCGCATGGCGGCCCCAATAGCCATCATGCGTTAGCGAGCCAACGAATGCCCCACCCGCGTCCCTACAAAGTTGCACTCAACGGTTACGGCCGCATTGGCCGCTGTGTCCTGCGCGCACTGTTCGAGCGGGGGGCAAAGGCCGGTTTCGAGATCGTTGCGCTGAACGACCTGGCCGATCAGGCCAGCATCGAATACCTGACACGCTTCGACTCCACCCACGGGCGATTCCCCGGCGAGGTGAAGGTCGACGGCGACTGTCTGCATATCAATGGCGACTGCGTGAAGGTCATGCGCAGCGCCACCCCTGAAGGCATCGACTGGGCCGCCCTGGGTATCGACCTGGTGCTGGAGTGCTCCGGTGTCTATCACACCCGCGCCGATGGCCAGCGTTTCCTCGACGCTGGCGCACCGCGCGTATTGTTCTCGCAGCCCATGGCCAGCGAGGCCGATGTCGATGCCACCGTGGTCTACGGCATCAACCAGGATTGCCTGACGGGCCACGAACGCCTGGTGTCCAACGCCTCTTGCACCACCAATTGCGGCGTCCCGCTGTTGCGCGTGCTGGACCAGGCATTCGGCATCGAGTACGTGCAGATCACCACCATCCACTCGGCGATGAACGATCAGCCGGTGATCGATGCCTATCACCACGAGGACCTGCGCCGCACGCGCTCGGCCTTCCAGTCGGTGATTCCGGTGTCCACGGGGCTGGCGCGTGGCATCGAGCGCTTGCTTCCGGAACTTGCCGGGCGAATCCAGGCCAAAGCGGTACGCGTGCCGACCGTCAACGTCTCGTGCCTGGACATCACCCTGCAGACCGCCCGCGATACCAGTGCGGCCGAGGTCAACCGGGTGTTGCGCGAGGCCGCGCAGAGCGGCCCGCTGAAAGGCTTGCTGGCCTATACCGAGTTGCCTCACGCCAGCTGTGATTTCAACCATGACCCGCATTCGGCGATCGTCGATGCCAGCCAGACCCGCGTTTCAGGCCCACGCCTGGTGAACTTGCTGGCTTGGTTCGACAATGAATGGGGTTTTGCCAACCGTATGCTCGACGTTGCCGAACACTATCTGCACGTCGTCCACCCAACCCGCAGCAAACAGCCCTGAAGGACTGCATTCATGACCGTGTTGAAGATGACCGACCTCGACCTGCAAGGTAAGCGCGTACTGATCCGCGAAGACCTCAACGTACCTGTGAAGGACGGTGTGGTAACCAGCGATGCGCGTATCCTGGCAGCGCTGCCGACCATCAAGCTGGCCCTGGAAAAGGGTGCGGCGGTAATGGTCTGCTCGCACCTGGGCCGCCCGACCGAAGGCGAGTTCTCTGCCGAGAACAGCCTCAAGCCGGTCGCCGACTACCTGAGCAAGGCCTTGGGCCGTGAAGTGCCGCTGGTTGCCGATTACCTGAACGGTGTTCAAGTCAGCGCCGGTGACCTGGTGCTGTTCGAGAACGTACGTTTCAACAAGGGCGAGAAGAAGAACGCCGACGAGCTGGCCCAGCAATACGCCGCCCTGTGCGACGTGTTCGTCATGGACGCTTTCGGCACCGCTCACCGGGCCGAAGGCTCCACCCATGGTGTTGCCAAGTTCGCCAAGGTGGCTGCCGCTGGCCCGCTGCTGGCTGCAGAGCTGGACGCGCTGGGCAAGGCCCTGAAAGCCCCGGCCAAGCCAATGGCGGCCATCGTTGCCGGCTCCAAGGTGTCGACCAAGCTGGATGTGCTGAACAGCCTGAGCAGCGTTTGCGACCAGCTGATCGTCGGTGGCGGCATCGCCAACACGTTCCTGGCTGCTGCCGGTCACCCGGTGGGCAAGTCGCTGTACGAGCCTGACCTGATCGAAACCGCCAAGGCCATCGCCGCCAAGGTCAGCGTGCCACTGCCGGTCGACGTCGTGGTTGCCAAGGCGTTCGCCGAGGACGCCGAAGCCACCGTCAAGGCCATCGCCGACGTTGCCGCCGACGACATGATCCTCGACATCGGCCCGCAGACCGCTGCCCATTTCGCCGAGCTGCTGAAGTCGTCGAAGACCATCCTGTGGAACGGCCCGGTCGGCGTGTTCGAGTTCGACCAGTTCGGCAACGGCACCAAGGTGCTGGCCAAGGCCATCGCTGAAAGTGCAGCGTTCTCCATTGCCGGTGGCGGCGATACCCTGGCAGCCATCGACAAATATGGCGTCAGCAAGGATATCTCCTACATTTCTACCGGTGGCGGTGCCTTCCTCGAATTCGTCGAGGGCAAGGTGCTGCCAGCCGTGGCGATCCTGGAAGAGCGGGCAAAAGCCTGACCATGGCGGCGCCTGGCAAAGGGAGCGACCTGATGGTCAAGCAATTGCCTGTGATGATTCTGGCCGGCCTGCTGGGCGCCTGCTCCAGCAGCCCGTCTTCGGAGGCCGACCCGGCGCAGCCGCCCAAGGGCGGTTGCTACCAGTCCGCGTGGCAGGCCGAGACCGTGCCGGTCATCGGCAAGCGCGTTGGCCCGGACGGCCTGGAAAAGTACGACGAAGAACACCAGCGCCAGGCGCCGGGTTGCCCCTGATGCCGTGCGTTTCGTCGGAGCAGGCAACCAAGTGACCGCTATGTGGTCCTCTAGAGGATATGTAATGAAAGCGCTACTGGCCTCGATGGCTCTGGCGACACTGGCAGGATGCTCGCTGATACAGCCTGCACCTTCCGCCCCGGCGGGCAACTGGACCCGCTGGGTCTGTGACACTCAGGCCGAAGTGCTGTGGCGCTTCGCTGATGCACAGCGGGACCAGGTTGACGTACGCCTCGGCGGCGGTGACCAGGTTTATCGGCTCAAGGCCGAGCCGGGCGCCTCTGGCGCGCTGTACAGCGATGGCGTGCTGGCCTTCCACACCAAGGGCGACGAAGGCCTGGTGTACTGGGTGGCAACCAACGATCTGATTGGGCGGGGCTGCAAGGCACCGTGACTGGCCGGGCCGCACAGGCGGCCCACACTACTTGAACAGCAACCGCCCCTGCGGCAGGCTTGCACGAAACAAACGACGCTTGTCGGGAGAGAGATACACAATGGCACTCATTAGCATGCGCCAGATGCTGGACCACGCCGCCGAGTTCGGTTACGGCGTTCCGGCTTTCAACGTCAACAACCTCGAGCAGATGCGCGCCATCATGGAAGCGGCCGACAAGACCGACTCCCCGGTGATCGTCCAGGCTTCGGCCGGCGCCCGCAAGTACGCCGGTGCCCCGTTCCTGCGCCACCTGATCCTGGCTGCCATCGAAGAATTCCCGCACATCCCGGTGTGCATGCACCAGGACCACGGCACCAGCCCTGACGTGTGCCAACGTTCCATCCAGCTGGGCTTCAGCTCGGTGATGATGGACGGCTCGCTGGGTGAAGACGGCAAGACCCCGACCGACTACGAGTACAACGTCCGCGTCACCCAGCAGACCGTCGCCATGGCCCACGCCTGTGGCGTTTCGGTAGAAGGCGAGCTGGGCTGCCTGGGTTCCCTGGAAACCGGCATGGCCGGTGAAGAAGACGGCATCGGCGCCGAGGGTGTGCTGGACCACAGCCAGATGCTGACCGATCCGGAAGAAGCCGCCGACTTCGTCAAGAAGACCCAGGTCGACGCCCTGGCCATCGCCATCGGCACCAGCCACGGTGCCTACAAGTTCACCAAGCCACCGACCGGTGACGTACTGGCAATCGACCGCATCAAGGAAATCCACAAGCGCATCCCTAACACCCACCTGGTGATGCACGGTTCTTCCTCGGTCCCGCAAGAGTGGCTGGCGATCATCAACCAGTACGGCGGCGACATCAAGGAAACCTACGGCGTACCGGTCGAAGAGATCGTCGAAGGCATCAAGCACGGCGTGCGCAAGGTCAACATCGACACCGACCTGCGCCTGGCGTCCACCGGTGCCATGCGCCGCCTGATGGCACAGAACCCGAGCGAGTTCGACCCACGCAAGTTCTTCGGCGAAACCGTGAAAGCCATGCGCGACGTGTGCATCGCCCGTTACGAAGCGTTCGGCACTGCCGGCAACGCCTCGAAGATCAAGCCGATCTCGCTGGAAGGCATGTTCCAGCGCTACCTGAAAGGTGAGTTGGCTGCCAAGGTCAACTGATCCACCAGCGTCAATGAAAAACCCGCAGCGATGCGGGTTTTTTATGTGTCGAAAATGCTGCACGGCGACCGTTAGTCGGCTACCGTGAAACTAATCAATTGATAGCGATCTGATTGCATTGCTTGTCGCAACTGCAGGTCTAGAGTATCAGCTGGATCCAATAGCAAGTCGAAGTCTGTCAAACAAGAGAAGCAGCATGGATGGCGCTTACCCTGAACCACTGGATGGCAAATCGGTTCTCCTGGTGGTAGACGATTACCCGGAAAACCTGATCAGTATGCGCGCCTTGCTGGCGCGCAACGATTGGCAAGTGCTGACTGCAAGCTCGGGGATGGAAGCCCTGGGGACGTTGCTGGAACATGAAGTCGATCTGGTACTGCTCGATGTGCAGATGCCGGAAATGGACGGCTTCGAGGTCGCCCGCCTGATGCGCGGCAGCCAGCGAACCCGGCTGACCCCGATTATCTTCCTCACCGCCAACGAGCAGTCCGATGCCGCCGTGCTCAAGGGCTATGCCAGTGGTGCGGTGGATTACCTGTTCAAACCGTTCGATCCACAGATTCTCAAGCCCAAGGTGCAGGCGCAGCTGGACCAGCAGCGCAGCCGGCGCATGCTGCAGCAGCTGACCCGCGAGCTGGAGGCTGCCCGGGCGTTCAACGCCTCGATCCTGGAAAATGCCGCCGAAGGCATCCTGGTGGTCGACGCCGAGGGTGTCATCAGCTTTGCCAACCCGGCGATCTCGCGCTTGCTGCATAGCTCGGTGGAACACTTGCAGGGTGCCCAGCTGCTCGATCTGCTGCAATTGGCCAATGCCACCTTGTGGAGCGAGTCCGAGTTCCGCAACGCCTACCTCGCACGGCAAATCGTGCGGGTGCATGATGCCCATCTGCGCACCCCCGGTGGCCAGCTGGTCCCCGTTGCGCTGTCCTGCGCGCCGTTACCGGCGGAGCAGCAGGCCATGGTGGTCACGGTGCTGGACATGTCGGTGGAGCGTAACCTGCATCAGCAACTCGAATACCAGGCGGTGACCGACCCGCTGACCGGGCTGCTCAACCGTCGCGGTTTCTACCAGGCCGCCGAAGGCGCGTTGCTGCGCGGCGAGCGCTCGAACAAGGCCCAGGCCCTGATGTACATGGACCTCGATGGCTTCAAGCGGATCAACGATTCGCTGGGCCACGAAGCGGGTGACCGGGTGCTGCTCTGGGTGGCCGAGCAGATCAAGGAATGCCTGGGCAGCGAGGCGCTGCTGGCACGCTTGGGCGGCGACGAATTCACCGCATTGTTCGACGGCCTGCCGTACCCGGAGCAGGCCGGGCGCTATGCCGAAAAACTGCTCGAGCGGGTGTCGATCCAGCAGCAGGTGGACGGCATCGACATCTGCTTGGGCGTCAGCATTGGCATCGCCACCTTCCCTGACTGCGGGGGTAATGTCGAAGGCCTGCTGCGCGCGGCCGACACCGCGATGTATGCAGCCAAGCGGGCCGGTCGCCAGCAATACCGCTTCTATGATCAGGAACTCAATGGTCGCGCCCGCTCGCGGCTGATGCTTGAAGACAGCGTGCGCAATGCCATCGAGGTACAGGATTTCAGCCTCGTGTATCAGCCGCAGGTTGCCTTTGCCGATGGCAAGCTTCGGGGCTTCGAGGCGCTGTTGCGCTGGCAACACCCCAGTGTTGGCGATGTGCCGCCCGGGCTGTTCATACCCTTGCTGGAAGAGGCTCGGCTGATCAACCGCCTGGCCAGCTGGATCTACCGCCAGGGGGCCGCTCAGCGCCAGGCCTGGTGCCAGCGTTTCGACCCGGAACTGGTGTTGGGTATCAGCCTGAGTCGCGCTCAATTCTCCATGCCCAGCCTGGTCGATGAACTGCAGCGGGTGATACAGGATTATCAGCTCGACCCGTCGCAACTGGAGGTCGAGGTTGCCGAGACCTCGCTGATGTACAACATCGACGCGGCGATCAAGCAGATTCACCGCCTGCGCGAACTGGGCGTTCGCGTGGCGCTGGACGATTTCGGCGCGGGCGACTGTTCGTTGCGCATGTTGCGCGACCTGCCCATCGACACCTTGAAGCTGGACCGCCATCTGGTGGCGCGTCTGCCAGATTCGGCGCCGGATGCCGCATTGGTGCGAAGTGTCATCGTCCTGTGTGCAGACTATGGCATCACCGTGATCGCAGAAGGGGTCGAAACGCAGGCCCAGGCTGCGTGGCTGAAGGCAAACGGCTGCGCCTACGTCCAGGGTTTTCTGGTCGCGCACCCGATGACAGCGGCCGATGCCACTGGCTTCCCGGTGATTTTTCCCTGGCTGCTGCCGTGATTGGCTAGAATCGGCATTCGTTACGCCGAATGCCATGCCATGACCGTATTACGCTATTTGCAAGCCTACCCACCGCACCTGCAGGAGCAGGTGCGGCAGATGATCGACAGCGACCGCCTGGGCGAGTACTTGCAGCGCCGCTACCCGGGCCGCCATGACGTGCAGAGCGACAAGGCGCTGTACGGCTATGCCCAGGACTTGCGCCAGCAGTACCTGCGCAGTGCGCCAAACCTGGACAAGGTGCTGTTCGACAACCGCCTGGACCTGACCCATCGGGCCCTGGGGCTCAATACCGCGGTTTCGCGGGTGCAGGGCGGGAAGCTGAAGGCAAAGAAGGAAATCCGCATTGCCTCGCTGTTCAAGGAGGCAGCGCCCGAGTTCCTGCGCATGATCGTGGTGCACGAACTGGCGCACTTGCGCGAGCGCGATCACAACAAGGCGTTCTACCAGCTCTGCCAGCATATGGAGCCGGCATACCACCAACTGGAATTCGACCTGCGCGTCTACCTGACCTACCGGGAGTTGCCAGGCAACCTGTAAGGATCACGCAGCATGGATGTGAGCAAGACCAAGAGCAGTTTCTACCGCCGCCTGTACGTGGCCTGGCTGATCGATAGCCAGACCGCCACCAGCGTGCCGGCGCTGATGGAGGCCACCGGCATGCCGCGGCGCACGGCACAGGACACCATCGCCGCACTCGCCGACCTGGACATCGTCTGCGAGTTCGAGCAGCAGGAAGGCGCACGCAACCATGCCGGGCATTACCGCATCCATGACTGGGGGGCGATCGACAAGCAGTGGATCATCCGGCACCTGCGGCAGATCAAGGCAGTACTGGGGTATCCATGACCTTGCGCATGCCAATATGCGGGATGTCATCCTCGAGGTACTGCTCGCCCACCACGGCAAAACCGTGCCGGGCATAGAACCGTTGCAGGTGTGCCTGCGCCGACAGATACACCGGTGTCCCGTGCCAGCAATGCCCGGCTGCTTCCAGCCCTTTCATCAGCAGCGGATGGCCGAGTTTCAGCGCGCGCGCCTCGGGCGAGGTCACCACCCTGCCGATGACCACATCGCCGCCCTGCGACTGCGGGTCGAGCAGGCGCAGGTAGGCCACCAGCTTGTCATCCTGCCAACCCATGAGGTGCAGGGTGTCACCCGTCAGGTCCTGGCCATCGACTTCCTGGTAGGCGCAGCGTTGCTCGACCACGAACACGGCGGTACGCAGTTGCAGGATGGCATAGAGCTCATGCGTGTCGAGGTCGGAGTGGTGCTTGCAAAGCCAGTGGATGGACATTGTGGTAACTCCTCGAAATGGATGGCCGATCATCGCAAATTTCCCCGCCTCGGCCAAAATAGAGGCTAAATGACATCATTGGCCGCTGCCCAAAGAGTAGCCTTTGTGTATTCTCATCTGCGCGTCGCCTTCCTCAGTGTGTGCCTTCCACTGCAAAAGGACTTCTGCATGCGGCCTCTGCTTCGCACGTTGGGTTTGCTGGGCCTGTTCCTGGCAGCACCTGTATTCGGCCAGGACAGACTGCGTCTGGTAGCTGACACCTGGCCGCCGTTCACCGACAGTGCCATGCCAGGCGGCGGCCTGGCGACCAGCCTGGTCACAACCGCGCTGGCCCGCGCGGGGTACTCCAGCAGCTATGAGGAAGTGCCTTGGGCGCGAGCGTTGATGGGCGTTGGCGAGGGGCGCTACGACGTGCTGATCAACGCTTGGTACAACGACGCGCGCCAGCAGATCGGGCAGTTTTCCAAGGGCTACCTGAACAACCGCATTCGCCTGCTCAAGCGCAAGGGCGACACGTTCCGTTATAAAAGCCAGGGCGACCTTTATCCCTACAGCATCGCGGTGGTGCGCGACTACGCCTATTCACCCGCTTTCGATGGCGATACCCGCTTGCACAAGGTGGCGGTGCGCAACTTCTCCACCGCGGTGCGCATGCTGGCAGCCGGCAGAGTGAACCTGGCCGTGGAAGACGAATACGTGGCGCGCTACAACCTGCAGCGCGAGCCGCAGGACGTGCGCGATGGGGTGACCTTGGTAGAGCCGCCGCTGGCGGAGAATACCCTGCATATCCTGGTGAGCCTGAAACACCCCGACCACCAGCAGATCGTCGAACGCTTCGAGCAGGCCATCGCAGGCATGAAGGCCGATGGCAGCTATGCGCGGCTGCTACGCCAGCATGGCTTCTGACGCTACGCCGCTCAAGCCGCCTGTGCCTCTTTGATGAGATGGGCGGCCAAGGTCCGCAACGGCGCCAGCTGCCGGCAGATCAACGCCAGCTGTGTCTGCACCAACCGCTGGTGCTCATCCAGTTCTTCCGGCATTTGCTCCAGGGCGGCGGCCAGCGATTCTTCGGCATCACTGTGTATCGCGACCGGCAGCTGGGCAGCCAGGCCATTGGCTATCTCGTCCAGGCTGTTGGCCAGAGTCTGCGCGGCACCATCGATCAACTGCTCCTGCACCTCTGCCGGCAAGGCCGTGTCACGGTGCGCGCCCAACCCTGACAGGTAGCTGAGCAAGGTGTGCGACAGCACCAGGAAGCGGAAGCCGACATCGGCCTCCTTACGGAAATGCCCCGGTTCCATGAGCATGTTGGCCAAGGTGGTCGACAGCGCCGCATCGGCGTTGTGGGCGTTGCGCCGGGCCAGGCGGTAGGCGAGATCGTCGCGCTTGCCATGGGCGTACTGCTGCATGATCTGGCGCAGGTACACGCTGGCGCAGGCCAGGGTGTTGGCCAGCGCCTTGTTCAGGCGGCGGCCCTGCCAGTCGGGCAGGAACAGGAACACCGCAAGGATGGCAATCAGGCTGCCGACCAAGGTATCGAACAGGCGTGGCAGGAACAGGCCGTAGCCATCGCCGATCTGGTTGAAGCAGAACAGCACCATCAGCGTGATCGCTGCGGTGGCCAAGGTGTAGCGGGTGGTGCGGTTGACGAAGAACACCACCCCGGCAGCCACTGCGAACAGCGACTGGATGACCGGGTTGGGGAACAGGTCGAACAGCGCCCAGCCGACAGTCAGGCCGATCGCGGTGCCGAAGATCCGTTGCACCAGCTTGCGCCGGGTGGCGCCATAGTTGGGCTGACAGACGAACAGGGTGGTGAGGATGATCCAGTAGCCCTGGGTCGGGTGGATCAGGTGCACCATGCCGTAACCGATCGACAGTGCCAGCGGCAGGCGCAGGGCGTGACGGAACAGCAGCGAGGTCGGTGTCAGCTGGGTGCGCAAGCGTGTCCACACGTCCTTCAGGTTGCGTGGTGAGCGGTCGAGCAGGCTGCTGTCACTGGCATCGGCCAGGCTGTCGGGGTTGCTGGCAGCGCTGAGCAAGCGGTCGAGGGTCGCCAGGTTGGCAGCCAGGGCGCGCAGCGAACGCAGCAGGCCGCGCCAGGCCGGGTTGCTCTGGATACGCAGGTGTTCGAGCGAGGCATTGAGGTCTTCCAGGGCTTCGGCGAATCCGCTGGCCAGTACGAAGGGCTGGCGCAGGCGGATCGAGCGCGCCAGTTCCTGGCAGGAGGCCCCCTGTTTACGCAGCAGGCGCTGACAGCGGAACATCACATCACTGTGGAAGAACGCTTCGGTCAGGGCGTTGTAAGGGTAGTGTGAAGCGCTGACCCGTTCATGGATGTCCTGGGCCAGGAAATACAGCTTGAGGTAGCGGCTGACCTTGGAGTTCGGCTGGCTGTTGCCGACCCGGTGCAGGATGATTTCCTTGGCCGCGTTGAGCGCCGCGACCACCTTGCCATTCTGACGGGCCAGTTCCAGGCGTTGGGCCTCGACATCGAGGTTACGGATCGGCTCGAACAGGCTGGCCTTGAGCTTCAGGTAGCTGCCGAGCTCGAAAAACAGCCTGGCCAGGCTCTGCTGCACCGGCTGGTTGGAAAACAGCGCCTGCCACAGCACCGAAAGCAGGCCGTACCAGGCGGCGCCTGCTACCAGCAGCATCGGCTCGTGCCAGAAGTCGCTGACCTGGCCGCCACGCTGGTCCACGCCGATCATGGTGTACACCGAGGTGATCAGCGTCGCCGAAGCGATCGCGCCATAGCGCTCGCCCAACGCGCCGAGCATGGTCAGGCCGAACGCTGCCAGCGCCAGCGCGCCGACGAAGATCCACGGGTAGGGGAACAGCAACTCGACTGCCAGCGCTGCGATGGCAAAGCAGGGAAGGGTCACGGCCAGGGCGCTGAGGCGGCCTTGCCAACTGTCGTCGGTCTCGGCCAGGGCGCTGGCGATGATGCCGAGGAACAGTGGAATCAGCAGTGCCATCTCGTTCTGGTACCAGCACAGGGCCAGGCTGCCGGTGAGGGCGATGGTGACCCGGATGCTGTAGCTGAACTTGTCTTGGCCCCACAGGCGACGCAGTGACTGACTGAACGAACTCGATGACATGATGGCCTGCTAGGCAGTGATCGAATGAATGCATTGCAGCACGGCCAGCAAGAAGCGTTCCGTGCTGCTGAATGGATTCTACTCTACACGAACTGCGCAGCGGCGTTGGCGGATGCCCAGGCCCACTGGAAATTGAAACCGCCCAGATGGCCGGTAACGTCAAGCACCTCACCGATGAAATACAGGCCGGGGCTCTTCAGCGATTCCATGGTCTTGGATGACACTTCGCGGGTGTCGACCCCGCCGAGGGTCACTTCCGCCGTGCGGTAGCCTTCGGTACCGGCCGGCACCACTTGCCAGTTCGCCAGTTTTTCGGCGATCTGCGCCAGTTCCCCGGGGGTGTACTGCTTCATGGGGCGGGACTCGAACCATTGCTCGGCCAGCAGGTTGGCCAGCTTGCGGGTGAACACCTCGCCCAGCACGGTCTTCAGTTCGGCGTTGGCACGTTCGGCCTGCATCTGCTGCAGCCAGGCCAGCGCATCGCGATCGGGCAGCAGGTTGATTTCCACGGTGTCGCCGGCGTCCCAGAACGACGAGATCTGCAGGATCGCCGGGCCGCTGAGGCCGCGATGGGTGAACAGCAGGTTTTCGCGGAAGCTGGTGCCGTTGCAACTGGCAGTGCAGTCCAGCGAAGTGCCCGACAGCTCGGTGCACAGTGCCTTGAGCTGGGGCTCGGTGATGGTGAACGGCACCAGCCCGGCGCGGGTCGGCAGCAGGGTGTGGCCGAACTGGCGGGCCACCTGGTAACCGAAGCCGGTGGCGCCCAGGGTCGGGATCGACAGGCCGCCAGTGGCGATCACCAGCGACTGGCAGGCGAACTGCCCACCGCTGGTTTGCAGCAGGTAGCCGGTTTCGGTCTTCTCGATGTGTTCGATGCTGGTGTGCATGCGGATTTCGGCACCCGCGTCATCGCATTCGGCCAACAGCATGTCGAGGATGTCGCTGGCCTTGTTGTCGCAGAACAGCTGGCCGAGCTTCTTCTCGTGGTACGGCACGCCATGCTTGCTCACCAGTTCGATGAAGTCCCACTGGGTGTAGCGGGCCAGGGCCGACTTGCAGAAGTGCGCGTTCTGCGAGAGGAAGTTGGCCGGCTCGGTGCACAGGTTGGTGAAATTGCAGCGCCCGCCGCCCGACATCAGGATCTTCTTGCCGGGCTTGTTGGCATGGTCGAGCAGCAACACCCGGCGCCCGCGGCGGGCGCTGAGCTGGGCGCACATCAGGCCGGCGGCGCCAGCGCCGAGGATGATCACGTCGGTGGAGTGCACGGTGTTACCTCTTCGGAATTGCTGGGGCTGCTTTGCAGCCCTTTCGCGACACAAGGCCGCTCCCACAAGAGATCGCACAAGATCTGAAATTTGCGTAATACACTGTGGGAGCGGCCTTGTGTCGCGAAAGGGGCGCGAAGCGGCCCCCAAAATAGGTCAGACGATACGGACTTTCAGGGCCCGGCCCTTGATCTTGCCGCTGTTCAAGCGCTGCATGGCCTGCTTGGCCAGCGGCCGTTCCACCGCCACGAAGGCCTGGAAGTCGAAAATGGCGATCTTGCCCACCTGCTTGCCCGGGATTCCGGCATCGCCGGTCAGTGCACCCAGGATGTCGCCCGGGCGCAGCTTGTCCTTGCGCCCGGCAGCAATGCACAACGTGCTCATCAACGGCACCAAAGGTTCGCCCTTGTGCTTCAGGCTGTCCAGCTGATCCCAGCGCAGCGGGCGCTTCTGCAGGGCTTCGATGGCCTGGGCACGATGGGCCTCGGCTGGCGCCACCAGGCTGACTGCCAGACCTTTCTCACCGGCACGGCCGGTACGGCCGACGCGGTGCACATGGATCTCGGCATCGCGCGCCAGTTCGACGTTGATGACCATGTCCAGGCCGTCGATATCCAGGCCGCGGGCAGCCACGTCGGTGGCCACCAGTACCGAGCTGCTGCGGTTGGCGAACAGGGTCAGCACCTGGTCGCGGTCACGCTGCTCCAGGTCACCGTGCAGGGCCTGGGCGACGATACCCTTGGCGGTCAGGTGGGCTACCACGTCCTCGCACTGCTGCTTGGTGAAGCAGAACGCCACGCACGATTGCGGGCGGTAGTGGCCAAGCACGCGAGTGACGGCTTCCAGGCGTTGCTGCGGGTCGATCTCGATGAAACGCTGTTCGATCTGATTGTCGGCGTGCAGGCTTTCGACCTTGACCTGCTGCGGCTTGCGCATGAAGTCGGCGGCCAGTTGCTCGATGCCCGCCGGGTAAGTGGCCGAGAACAGCAGGGTCTGGCGACGCGCCGGGGTCTTGCCGATGATGCTGGCGATGGCGTCGAAGAAGCCCATGTCGAGCATGCGGTCGGCTTCATCCAGCACCAGCGTGTTCAGGCCGTCGAGCACCAGGGTGCCCTTGTCCAGATGCTGCTGGATGCGCCCCGGGGTGCCGACGATGATGTGCGCACCGTGCTCCAGCGAGGCGATCTGCGGGCCCAGCGACACGCCACCGCAAAGGGTGAGGATCTTGATGTTGTCCTCGGCGCGGGCCAGGCGGCGCAGCTCTTTGGCGACCTGGTCGGCCAGCTCGCGGGTCGGGCACAGCACCAGCGCCTGGCAGCCGAAGTAGCGCGGGTTGATCGGGTTGAGCAGGCCGATGCCGAAGGCGGCGGTCTTGCCGCTGCCGGTCTTGGCCTGGGCGATCAGGTCCTGGCCGCGCAGGATGACAGGCAGGCTCTGGGCCTGGATCGGCGTCATCGAGGCATAGCCGAGGGCGTCCAGGTTGGCCAGCATGGCGGTGGACAGCGGCAAGGTGGCAAAGGCGGTGGATTCGGTGGTCACGAGGCGGGCCTGCGGTGCGAAGCGAAAAATGCCGAACAGTTTACCAGCCTCGTGGCCATTCGCCCTACGACTCCATGTGTTGTTCCGGACGACGGGCACGCCTTCCGTCCGTCGGCGACAGTTGCAGGAAGATGGCCGCCGCCAGCATGGCCATCACGCCGATGGTGACGAAGGTCAGCTGGAACGCGCCGAGCGTGGTTTCCACACCGTCGGCGCTGCCCGCTGCGGTGAAACCGCCAAGCAGGGCACCGGCGCAGGCCACACCGAGGCTCAGCGACAATTGCGCGACCACCGACAGCAGGCTGTTGCCGCTGCTGGCGCTGGCGTCGTCGAGGTCGATCAGGGTCACTGTGTTCATGGCCGTGAACTGCATCGAGTTGACGGCGCCGAGCAGGGCCAACTGCACCAGCAGCAGCGCATACGGCGTCTGCTCGTCGACCAGGCCCAGGCTGGCCAGCAGGATGCCCAGCAGCAACGTGTTGCCGGTCAGGACGATGCGATAGCCCAGCCGCTCTATCAGCGAGCGGGCGACCGACTTGGCGAGCATCGCCGAGGCGGCCAGCGGAATCATGCTCATGCCAGCCTGGGCCGGCGAATAGCCCAGCGCCACCTGCAGCAGCAACGGCACCAGAAACGGCAGGGCACCGCTGCCCAGGCGTGCGAACAGATTGCCGAGGATGCCGATGGCGAACGTGCGCACGCGGAACAGGCTGGGTGAGAACAGCGGTTCCGGGTCGCGCCCGGCGCGCAGCCAATAGGCCGCCAGGCAGGCCATGCCAGCGAACAGCAGCAACATCACCCGCAGGTGTGGCAGGTGCAGCTCGCCCAGGCCTTCCATGGCGATGGTGATCAGCACCATCGCCGCGCCGAACAGGATGAAGCCGGGGCCGTCGAAGCGGGTGCGCTCGGCCCCGCGCAGGTCGGGTATGAACTTCCACACGGCATAGCAGCCCAGCGCACCGACTGGCAGGTTGAGCAGGAAGATCCAGTGCCAGCTGAGGATTTCCACCAGCCAGCCGCCCAGGGTCGGGCCCAGCAGCGGGCCGAGCAGGCCGGGGATGGTGATGAAGCTCATGATCCGCACCAGCTCGGTTCGCGGGTAGGCGCGCAGCACCACCAGGCGCCCGACGGGGAGCATCAGCGCGCCGCCCAGGCCCTGCACGATGCGGGCGAAGATCAGGAAGCCGAGGCTGTTGGCCGTGGCGCACAATAGCGAGCCGAAGCTGAACAGCATGATGGCGCTGAAGAAGATGCGCTTGGTGCCGAAGCGGTCGGCGATCCAGCCGGAGGCGGGGATCAGCAGGGCCACGGTGAGCATGTAGGCGATGATCACGCCCTGCATGCGCAGCGGGTCTTCGGCCAGGGAGCGGGCCATGGCTGGCAGGGCGGTGTTGAGGATGGTGCCGTCCAGGGACTGCATGAAAAAGGCGATGGCCACCACCCAGGGTAGCCAGCGGGCGGTGGTCGGGTCCAGCGGTGCTCGATCGGGCATGACGTCCTCTTCTGTCTGTTCCGGCCTCTTCGCGGCTGAAGCCGCTTCCACAGGGGTATGCGATCCCCTGTGGGAGCGGCTTTAGCCGCGAAGAGGCCGGTACTGCCAATCACAATGTCAGGGTCAGCGCTTTGACCAGCGCCCCCGGCAGATGACTCGACCCGGTACTGCGCTGTCCATAGGTACTGGTCGAGAGGATCATCTCGCGCTCACGGGTCAATTCCTCCAACTGGCTGCCCAGCAAACTGTAGAGGCTGTCATCGAAGCGCATGGTGCTCACCGGCCCCTGGATCTCACCGTTCTCCACCCAGAAAGTAGCGAAGCGGGTCAGCCCGGTCATGCGTGCCGCCGGCAGGTCAGAGTAGTTCAGGTACCACAGGTTGCTGATGTACAGCCCGGTACCGAGCCGCTCCAGAATCTGCTCGCGGGGCAAGCCACCGGGTGCCAGGCTCAGGGCGCACGGCGACTCGTAGCTGTCGGCGCCATTGGCCATCAGATTGAACTCCGCTGCGCTGCGCGCGCTGACCAGACGTTGCACCGCGTTACCCTGCTGGATGAGTGGCACATCCAGGCGCGGTGAGCCTTCGTCGGAGAATGCCGGGCTCAGCGAGCCGCTGACCTGTTCGCTGAAACTCACCAGCGGATGCAGTTGCGCATCGCCGCTGTACAGGCGCTGCAGTGCGCTGTTGCCAGTGGCCAGGGCCTGTGCAGAGAAACCACCCCAGCAAAGCATGCCGGCGATTTCGTCCATGGCCGCAGGTGCCAGGTAAGCGCGGTAGCTACCAGGTTTGAGGGTCACGGCCGGGCGACCGAGGAAGCCCAGCTGTTGCCGAGCGAGGCGAAGGCGGGCGGTAAAGTCGTCGGCGTTCCACAACTGGCCGGCATAGTTGGCCTTCACCGCCTCGCCGTTATCGTGGAACAGGCTCCAGTCGAAGTTGAAGCTGTTGGCCTGATGCCAGCCAATGGCCCCGAACGAGCTGGCGAAGCCGCGGAAGATCGGGCCGGCGGCGTAGATGCCGACCAGGTCCAGGTCACCGGCCTCATGTTCCAGCAGGGCCAGCACTTCGTTCAGTTCGGGCAACGGCTGTTGCTGCTGGCTGTCGCTGTGCCACGCGCTTTCGTCGAGGCTCAGGTATGGGTCGAGCGTCAGCATCGGTAGTGTCTGGCGCAACTGCTCCAGCGCTGCGATCAGGCGTTGCCGGTCAAGCTGCGGGTCGCCACTCAGGGTCACTTGCTGTTCCGCCTGGCGGCCATCGCGGATCAAGCGCAGTTGCGCGCTGGCCTGGCTCACTTCGCCGGCCTGGCGCACCTTGGCATGGTTGAAACGCACGAACTGCGACTGTTCGGCACTGTAGCCGAGGGTGAATTGCTCGTCGGCTTGCAGGGCGTGGCGCACATCCGCGAGCAGGGCTTCGAAAACCGGTTTCATCAGGCGTCTCCTCCGAATACATCGATCTGGCGGAACACGCAGGCGGGTGAGGCATGCCCGACCCGTACCACCTGGTTGGGTTCGCCCTTGCCACAGTTGGGCGTACCGAGGACCTGGAAGGTGCTGCGGTCGCCGACCGCCGCGAGGTTGCGCCAGAACTGCGCGGAGATGCCGCGGTAGTTAGGGTTCTTGACGATGCCCTTGAGCTCGCCATCCTCGATCAGCTGGCCCCATTCGCAGCCGAACTGGAACTTGTTGCGCGCATCGTCGATCGACCAGGAGCGGTTGGTGCGCATCAGGATGCCGTGCTCGATGCCCTGGACCAGTTGTTCGAGGGTTTGGTCGCCCGGTTCGATGTTGAGGTTTGCCATGCGGTCGATGGGGGCTCGGTTCCAGCTGCAGGCGCGGCTGTTGGCAACCCCATCCAGGCCTGAGCGGAACTGCGACAGGGCGCCCCCCAACGGGCGCAGCAGCAGGCCATCGCGGATCAGGAACTGCTTGCTGGCGGCGGTGCCGTCATCATCGAAGCTGTAGCTGGCCAGCTCTTCGCCGATGGTCGGGTCGAAGGTGACGTTGAGCAGGCTTGAGCCGTATTGCAGGTGACCGAAATCGCTGGCTTTGACGAAGCTGGTGCCGGCGTAGTTGCGCTCGTCACCGAGGATGCGGTCCATCTCCAGCGGATGGCCGATGGACTCGTGGATCTGCAGCATCATCTGGTCGGGCATCAGCAGCAGGTCGCGCGCGCCGCCAGGGGTGTTGGGTGCCAGCAGCAGTTGCAAGGCGTCATCGGCGACCTGGCGGGCCGCGCCGACCAGGCCACAGCGCTCGACGATTTCGAACCCCCCTTGCTGGCCGAAGTTGTCGCGGCCCAGGCTGCGGCTCTGGCTGTCCTGGCCGTCGCTGGCGGTAACGCTCAGGCCCGGGAACAGGAAGCGCTGGGCATGGCGCAGTTCGGCGCCAGCGGAGTTCAGGTAGGTCTGCTCGACCAGGCTCAGGCCCAGGCTGGCCTGCCAGTCCACCAGGCGGCTGTCCTTGGGCACGCTGGCCGATTCGGCGGCGAGCAGGCCAAGGCAGTCGGCAAGGCTGGGTACCGGCTGGTCGAAATTGGGTGAAATGTGATCGTGGCGAGCGCTTGTCACCGGCTGCTGGCGCAGGTCGAGCAGGTTGTACGGGGCGATCTGCCGCGCCAGGGCCTCGGCCTGGTCCAGCGCTCGTTGCAGGCCGGCCTGGGACAGGTCGGCAGTAGCCGCATAGGCCTCCACGCCATTGAGCCGTACCGTGAGCATGGCGCCCTCGTCCTGGCTGAAGGCCGGTGGCTCGGCGACATTGCGGCGAACCGAAAGCGCCTGGTGCGACTGTTTCACATGGCGCAGGGAATACACATCGGCCGTACTGCGCAGCGCGGCAAAGCGCTGGCGCAGCAGGGCGCTGGAATCGAACATCTGGAAGCCTCCGTTTTCACAGTGGCTCCCCCTAGAACCACCCGTCTTGCATGGTGAGGCAAGTGTCGTCGCGTGCCTCGAGCAATGCCAGGTCATTATGGCAGGCGGGAATTTCCCAAGTCAGGAAATAACGCGCGGCATGCAGCTTGCCGAGGTAGAAGTCGCGGTCAGCGGCATTGCCTTTCAGCAGGCCGAGCTCGGCGTAGATCGCCTGTTCCAGCCAGCGCCAGCCGATCACGCAGTGGCCGAAGGCCTTGAGGTACAGGGCGGAGTTGGCCAGGGCGCCTGCAACGTTGCCCTCGGTCATGTCGCCGAGCAGCGCCAGGGTCACGGATTGCAGGCGATTGACCAACTGTTCCAGCGGCTGGCGCAGGGGGTCCAGGCGCGGGTGATGGCTGGCTCGCTCGGCGCTGGCGGCGATCAGGCGGATCAGCTGCTTGAGGCCGGCACCGTTGTTCTGCGCCAGCTTGCGGCCCAGCAGGTCGAGCGACTGGATGCCCTCGGTGCCTTCATGGATCGGGTTCAGGCGGTTGTCGCGGTAGTACTGCTCCACCGGGTATTCGCGGGTGTAGCCGTGGCCACCGAGAATCTGGATCGCCAGTTCATTGGCCTTGAGGCAGAAGGTCGACGGCCAGGACTTGACGATCGGGGTCAGCAGGTCGAGCAGTTGCTGGGCCTGTTTGCGTGCGCCTTCATCGCTGGCGCTGTGGGTGTCGTCGAACAGGCGCGCGGCATACAAGCCCAGGTCGAAGGCGCCTTCCACATAAGCCTTCTGCGCCAGCAGCATGCGCTTCACGTCGGTGTGTTCGATGATAGGCACTGCCGGGCTGTGCGGGTCCTTGTTGTCCGGCAACCGGCCCTGTGGCCGCTGGCGGGCGTACTCCAGGGAATAGAGGTAGCCGGCGTACCCGAGCATCACCGCGCCCATGCCAACGCCGATGCGTGCCTCGTTCATCATCTGGAACATGCACGCAAGGCCTTGGTGGGGCTGGCCGACCAAGTAGCCGACGCAATGACTGTTGTCGCCGAAATTCAGTGCGGTGGAGGTGGTGCCGCGCCAGCCCATCTTATGGAACAGACCGGCCAGCAGCACGTCATTGCGCGGGCCGCGGCTGCCGTCTTCATTGACCAGGTACTTTGGCACGATGAACAGCGAAATGCCCTTCACGCCGGGCGGTGCGTCCGGCAGCTTGGCCAGCACCATGTGCACGATGTTCTCCGACAGTTCGTGGTCGCCACCGGAGATGAAGATCTTGTTGCCCTTGAGCCGGTAGGTGCCATCGCCAGCGGGTTCGGCTCGGGTGCGGATATCGGCCAGCGACGACCCCGCGTGGGGCTCGGTCAACGCCATGGTGCCGAAATAACGGCCTTCGATCATCGGCTGCAGGTACAGACGCTTCTGCGCTTCGGTGCCGAAGCTCTCGATCAGGTTGGCCGCGCCCATGGTCAGGAAAGGGTAGGCCGTGGTGCCGGCGTTGGCCGCCTGGAAGTGGGCGAAACAGGCCTGTGAGACCAGGCTGGGCAGCTGCATGCCGCCGACTTCGAAATCGCGGTTGGCGTTGAGGAAGCCGGCTTCGAGAAAGGCGTCGACGGCGGGCTTCACCTCAGGGATCAGTTCGGCGCGGCCGTCCACATAGCGCGGCTCGTTTTCGTCGGCTTTGCGGTTGTGCGGGGCGAAGTATTTTTCGGCAATGGTGCGCGCGGTGGTCAGGGCGGCATCGAAGGTTTCGCGGCTGTGCTCGGCGAAGCGCGGGCGCTGGGTCAGGGCTTCGGCGTCGAGGACTTCGTAGAGTTCGAAGGCGAGGTTGCGGGGGCTGAGCAGGGTCTCGGGCATGGGGGCGGTCCTTGATCGGGCGTTGGTCGAGTCTAGGAGTGGCTTCAGGTGAGTGGCTACCATGATTGATTCAGTTGATAACACGAAACACACGGAATCGTTGTCAGGCGCCCATCCCGCTATGGCCCAGATGGCAGAGCGCATTAACACATCTGCCGATATTAAGAAGTTTCCTACTAAACTATCAGAGTCAGCCTAATGAAGCTGATGCAGCAACTGGCCTTGAATGCATTCTTTGGCTATATCGAGGAATTAATTCTAATGGTCAGTGATGACGTAAGTGGCGTCAGATTCAACGACGTACCGTTTTTTGTGGTGTCACCATTCAAGTTGGTGGTAATGACTTTTTTCACCTTGGGCTTGTACTGGTGGTATTGCTTTTATCAAAGTTGGAGGTTGCACAAAGTCAGGACCGGAGAGCCGGTAATGCCTATTTGGCGAAGCGCGTTCGGAATGTTTTTCATTTACCCGCTATTGAAGCGCGTGGATGATGTCATCCGGGCTTCCGGTAAAGAATACCACTGGTCCATTCTCAGGCTTACGTTGAGCTACTACTGCTTGATGATCGCAGCGTTTGCCGGAACATTTTTGTTGGAAGGTTTACCGTGGATAGCGTTGGTAGCGGCAGTCGCGTTACAGGCACTGTCGCTTTATCTTCTGGCAGTCATGCAAAAGGGGATCAATTTTAGCGCGGGCGATGTGGCAGGTAAGTCAAATAGCAACTTCAGTTGGGTTAATCGGTTTTGGATGTATCTGGGACTTGCGCTGGAGTTGTCCCGGATTTATTCATTGTTCATAGGCCCAGCGGTTAGCTGATCTTCATGTTTCATGGGCGCCACATATTTCAAGACATGCGCCCATAAAAAAGGAGAGCCGAAGCTCTCCTTTTTCATCAACAACCCCTGGCGTCAGCCAATGGTCATCAGGCTGGCATTACCGCCCGCAGCCGCCGTATTCACACTCACCGCCCGCTCGATCACCAGGCGCTCCAGCGCAATCTGGTGGTCGCCGCTGGACAGCCCGTGCACACCGACGATCGCCCCGGCGCGCTTGGCCACCTGCTGGCACACGCCGCGCAGCTGGTCCGAGTCGCCATGGTGGATCACGGCGTCGAACGCCACTTCATCCTTGCTCCAGTCCGCCACCAGCTTGACCTTGGCCTGCAGATCCCGCGGCAGGCGGCCGCGCAGGGCCTTGCCTGGCTCGCTGTCAGCCCACACCGCCGAGCTGCCCACTGCCAGCACGGCAGCGAACTGTGCCAGCAGGTCGGCCTCGTTGTCCGCCAGGCACAGCACGTGCTCACGCGGCAGGATGGTGTAGGTGTTGCGCTCACCGGTCGGGCCTGGCAGCAAGCGGGCGATGCCGCTCTGCGACTGGCCGGCGAACTGGCTGCACAGGGCGGCCAGCTCGGCGTGCTGGTTGCTCTCGGCCCAGGCCTTGAGCGCGTGCAGCGGCTTGATCAGCTGGTCGTGCAGGGTACGGTCCGGCTGGCCTTCGCCATCCTGCTGCTGGAAGTGGCGGCCAATGGCGTCGGCCGGGCGGGTCGACAGCAGACGGTACAGGTACAGCGGGCCGCCGGCTTTCGGGCCGGTGCCGGACAGGCCTTCACCACCGAACGGTTGCACGCCGACCACGGCGCCAACGATGTTGCGGTTGACGTACATGTTGCCGGCGTTGGCAGTCTCCACCACCTTGGCGATGGTCTCGTCGATGCGGGTGTGCACGCCGAGGGTCAGGCCGTAGCCGGACGCGTTGATCTGCTCGATCAGCTGGTCCAGATTGCGGCGGTTGTAGCGCACAACGTGCAGCACCGGGCCAAAGATTTCACGTTTCAGTTCGTCGAAACTGTCCAGTTCGATCAGGGTTGGCATGACGAAGGTGCCACGCTTGATCTCGGCCACGTCGGCGATTGCGACTTGATAGACCGTGCGACCTTTCTCGCGCATGCCCTGGATATGCTTCTCGATACCGGCCTTGGCTTCGGCGTCGATCACCGGGCCGATGTCCACGGCCAGGCGGTCCGGGCAGCCCAGGCGGCTTTCGGCCATGGCGCCCTTGAGCATCTCGATCACGCGGTCGGCGGAGTCTTCCTGCAGGCACAGTACGCGCAGTGCCGAGCAACGCTGGCCGGCGCTATCGAAGGCCGAGGACACCACGTCGATCACCACCTGCTCGGTCAGTGCCGAGGAGTCGACGATCATGGCGTTCTGGCCGCCGGTTTCGGCGATCAGCGGGATCGGCCGGCCCTGGTTGTCCAGGCGGCCAGCGACATTGCGCTGGAGCAGACGGGCGACTTCGGTGGAGCCGGTGAACATCACGCCTTTGACGCGCTCGTCACCGACCAGGCCGGCACCAACGGTTTCGCCGCGGCCTGGCAGCAGTTGCAGCACCCCTTCCGGGATACCGGCCTCCAGCAGCAGGCGCACGGCCTGGGCGGCGATCAGTGGGGTCTGTTCGGCAGGTTTGGCCAGTACCGGGTTGCCGGCCGCCAGGGCAGCGGCAACCTGGCCGGTGAAGATCGCCAGCGGGAAGTTCCACGGGCTGATGCACACCACCGGGCCCAGCGGGCGGTGGGCGTCGTTGCTGAAGTCGTTGCGTGCCTGCACGGCGTAGTAGCGCAGGAAGTCCACGGCTTCGCGCACTTCGGCGATGGCGTTGGCAAAGGTCTTGCCAGCCTCGCGGATGAGCAGGCCCATCAACGGCTGGATCTCTGCTTCCATCAGGTCGGCGGTGCGCTCAAGGATCGCTGCACGCTCGGCAGGTGGGGTGGCTTGCCAGATAGGGGCAGCGTTCAGCGCGCACTGAATGGCATTGTCGACATCGGCGACGGTGGCTTCCTGCACGTGACCGACCACGTCGCGGTGGTCTGCCGGGTTCAGGACCGGCACGGCAGCGGCTTCGCTAGCGGTGCAGGCCAGCATCGGCGTGGCTTTCCAGTCATTGTTGGCAGTGGCCAGCATGGCGCAGGACAGCGATGCCAGGCGGTGTTCGTTGGCCATGTCGATGCCGGCCGAATTGGCGCGCTCGCTGCCATACAGCTCACGCGGCAGCGGGATCCGTGGGTGTGGCAGGCCGATGCTACCTTCCTGGGTGCCCATGCGTTCGATGCTGGCGACCGGGTCGGCGACCAGTTCCTGGATGGAAATCGAGTGGTCGGCGATGCGGTTGACGAACGAGGTGTTGGCGCCGTTTTCCAGCAGACGGCGGACCAGGTAGGCCAGCAGGGTTTCATGGGTGCCGACTGGCGCGTAAACGCGGCACGGACGGTTCAGCTTGCCGTCGGCGACCTTGCCTACGACCTGTTCGTAGAGCGGCTCGCCCATGCCGTGCAGGCACTGGAATTCGTACTGACCCGGGTAATAGTTCTGGCCAGCGATGTGGTAGATGGCCGACAGCGTGTGCGCGTTGTGGGTGGCGAACTGCGGGTAGATGGCTTCCGGTACGGCCAGCAGCTTGCGGGCGCAGGCGACGTAGGACACGTCGGTGTAAACCTTGCGGGTGTAGACCGGGTAGCCTTCCAGGCCTTCGACCTGGGCACGCTTGATCTCGCTGTCCCAGTAGGCGCCTTTCACCAGGCGGATCATCAGGCGGTGGCGGCTGCGCTTGGCCAGGTCGATGACATAGTCGATCACGTACGGGCAGCGCTTCTGGTAGGCCTGGATGACGAAGCCGATACCGTTCCAGCCCGCCAGGGCCGGCTCGAAGCACAGGCGCTCGAGCAGGTCGAGGGACAGCTCGAGGCGGTCGGCCTCTTCGGCGTCGATGTTCAGGCCGATGTCATATTGCTTGGCCAGCAGCGTCAGCGACAGCAGGCGCGGGTACAGCTCTTCCATCACGCGCTCGTACTGGGCGCGGCTGTAGCGTGGGTGGAGCGCCGACAGTTTGATCGAGATGCCTGGGCCCTCATAGATGCCGCGGCCATGGGAGGCCTTGCCGATCGAGTGAATCGCCTGCTCGTAGGAAGCCAGGTACTTCTGTGCATCGTGCTCGGTCAGTGCGGCTTCGCCGAGCATGTCGTAGGAATAACGGAAGCCTTTGGCTTCGAAGCGGCTGGCATTGGCCAGGGCCTCTGCGATGGTTTCGCCAGTGACGAACTGCTCGCCCATCAGGCGCATGGCCATGTCGACGCCCTTGCGGATCATCGGCTCGCCGCTCTTGCCGATGATGCGGGTGAGCGAGGAGGTAAGGCCGGCTTCATTATGGGTGGAGACCAGCTTGCCGGTCAGCAGCAGGCCCCAGGTGGCTGCGTTGACGAACAGCGACGGGCTGTTGCCGAGGTGCGGCTGCCAGTTGCCGTTGCTGATCTTGTCGCGGATCAGGGCGTCGCGGGTGCCTTTGTCAGGGATGCGCAGCAGGGCTTCGGCCAGGCACATCAGGGCCACGCCTTCCTGGGAAGACAGGGAAAACTCTTGCAGCAGGCCCTGAACGATGCCAGCACGGCCGCCAGCACTCTTCTGGTTACGCAGTTTTTCGGCAATACCTGCAGCGAGCTTGTTGGTGGCTTCGGCCAGCGGGGCGCTCAGGCGCGCCTGTTCCAGCAGCATCGGCACGACTTCCTGCTCGGGGCGGCGGTAGGCGGCGGTGATCGCCGAGCGCAGCACCGACTGCGGCAGGATGCTCTCGGCAAATTCGAGGAAGCACTGGTGGCTGTGCTCTGGCTGGACTTCGCCAGCGTCATCGGCCAGGTTGTTGGCGTGACCGTTGAGTTCGGTCAGGGTGGCGCCACCCTCGAGCTTCTCCAGGTAATTGAAGATCGCTTGCTTGATCAACCAGTGCGGCGTGCGGTCGATGGACTGCGCAGCTGCTTTGAGTCGCTCACGGGTCGGGTCATCAAGTTTGACCCCAAGGGTGGTCGTCGCCAATTTCTTATCCTCGTTATTGCCACGGGTGTGGCTTAAGCTGCGCCAAGATTAGCCGTAGGCGATTTTGGGTGCAACCAGGTGCAACCCCATTTTTTCGAGGAAAAGGTGCAACTCGTCTGGCGAGATTTCCTACAGGCCAAAAAGAACCCATTACAGTGCATTTTCTTATGACAAAGGGCCTTTTTGCTCCAAAAAGAAGCAAGAAGCAGGATTTTTCCGAAAGTGCACGAGTGGGTGCAACTTGCAAATGAAAAATGGTTGCACCGCATTTGCGTTGTTGCATAGCATTCGCCGCCTGGGTGCAACCGTCGTCAAGAAGGTTGCGCATGAGATAAAAACAAACGCCAGGGCACATGCATGGGCAATCCACTAACGATCACCTTCGTGATCTACATCGCGGCAATGGTGCTGATCGGTTTCGCGGCCTATCGCTCCACCAACAACCTTTCCGACTACATCCTCGGCGGTCGCAGCCTGGGAAGTGTGGTCACTGCGCTCTCTGCCGGTGCTTCCGACATGAGCGGCTGGCTGCTCATGGGGCTGCCGGGCGCCATCTACTTCTCCGGCCTTTCCGAGGCCTGGATTGCCATCGGCCTGACCGTCGGCGCCTACCTGAACTGGCTGTTCGTCGCTGGCCGCCTGCGTGTGCAGACCGAGCACAATGGCGATGCGCTGACCCTGCCGGACTACTTCTCCAGCCGCTTCGAAGACCAAAGTGGCTTGCTGCGGATCATCTCGGCGATTGTGATCCTGGTGTTCTTCACTATCTATTGCGCCTCCGGCATCGTTGCCGGTGCTCGTCTGTTCGAAAGCACCTTCGGCATGCCGTACGAGACTGCCCTGTGGGCCGGTGCCGCGGCGACCATCGCCTACACCTTCGTCGGTGGCTTCCTGGCGGTGAGCTGGACCGACACCGTGCAGGCCTCGCTGATGATCTTCGCGCTGATCCTCACGCCCGTGATCGTGTTGATCTCCACGGGGGGCTTCGATACCACCTTCCTGGCCATCGAAGCGCAGAACCCGGCCAACTTCGACATGCTCAAGGGCGCCACCTTCGTTGGCATCATCTCGCTGATGGGCTGGGGCCTGGGCTACTTCGGCCAGCCGCACATCCTGGCGCGCTTCATGGCCGCCGACTCGGTGAAGTCGATCGCCAACGCCCGTCGCATCTCCATGACCTGGATGATCCTGTGCCTGGCGGGTACCTGCGCCGTGGGCTTCTTCGGCATCGCCTACTTCTCGGCGCACCCTGAACTGGCGGGCCCGGTCACCGAGAACCATGAGCGCGTATTCATCGAGCTGGCCAAGATCCTGTTCAACCCGTGGATCGCCGGTGTGCTGCTGTCGGCCATCCTGGCGGCGGTGATGAGCACCCTGAGCTGCCAACTGCTGGTCTGCTCCAGCGCCCTCACCGAAGACTTCTACAAGGCCTTCCTGCGCAAGAACGCTTCGCAGGGTGAGCTGGTGTGGGTCGGCCGCCTGATGGTGCTGGCCGTGGCCCTGATCGCCATTGCCATGGCGGCCAACCCGGAAAACCGCGTGCTGGGCCTGGTGGCTTACGCCTGGGCCGGCTTCGGTGCTGCCTTCGGCCCGGTAGTGCTGATCTCTGTCCTGTGGAAAGGCATGACCCGTAACGGCGCGCTGGCGGGTATCGTGGTGGGTGCGCTGACCGTGATCCTGTGGAAGAACTTCGATACGCTCGGCCTGTACGAAATCATCCCAGGCTTCCTGTTTGCCAGCATCGCCATCGTTCTGGTCAGCAAGCTGGGCAGCCCGTCGCAGGCGATGGTGCAGCGCTTCGAAACCGCTGATGCGGCGTACCACGCTGACAAGTAAGGCAAATCTCCGCTGGTTTGGCGGGTGCTGAGTGCCGATAGCGAGTCGTCAGTCATCGTCCTGCAAACGCGAACGGCCCGAACAACCATGTTGTTCGGGCCGTTCGCGTTTTCAGCTAGGGCAGGTTACAGCGAGAACGCCAGGCGAGTGCCTTCGAACGCCATGCCATTTCGTGGGCGAATCGCGGCGTCGTAGTTTCCGGCAGCGTATCCGTCCAGGCTGACGGCCCAGGCATCGGTGTCGGAGCTGGGTACGACCAGGGTGACGATACTGCCATCGGGCCGGGTCAGTTCGACAACGGCGGTGTACGGCGCATTCATGACGCCGAGCTTGCCTTTCAGGGTGGGTGTCGCAGTGCTATCGAGTTCAATGGAAGCTTTCATGCGCTTTACTCGGTTGGGTGGAGCCGCGATTGTCGATCCGTGGCGGGGCTGGAAAAATCGGGAAGGTATTCCTCAGGCCGCATGGCTCTGGCGGTCAGGGGTGTGCAGGGTGCCGATCGGCTGTCGCACCTGACGGCGGCAGTCTGACAAGGTAAACTTGCCAGCCCCGCAGGAGTTGCCATGAACTATCGTCACGCCTTCCACGCCGGCAACCATGCCGACGTCCTCAAACATATCGTGCTGACCCGCCTCATCGCCCTGATGTCGCGCAAGGAGCAGCCGTTCGCCTACATCGACACCCACGCCGGTCTTGGTCTGTACGACCTGCAAGGCGATCAGGCCACCCGCACCGGTGAATACCTGGAGGGCGTCGCCCGCCTGTGGAACCGTGATGACCTGCCGGCCATGGCGGCGGACTACCTGCGCATCATCAAGCGGCTGAATGCCAATGGTGAGCTGCGCTACTACCCAGGTTCGCCCGAGCTGGCGCGTCGCCTGATGCGCGAGCAGGACCGTGCACTGCTCAACGAGAAGCACCCGGAAGACGGGCCGCTGCTCAAAGAGAACATGAAGAAAGACCCGCGTGTGGTCGTGCACCTGGGCGAAGGCTGGCATGTGCCGCGGGCACTGCTGCCGGTGCAGGAAAAGCGCGCGATCATGCTGATCGACCCGCCGTTCGAGCAGGCTGACGAGCTCAAGCGCTGCACCAACTCGATGAAAGAGGCGATCGGCCGCATGCGCCAGACCGTCGCGGCCATCTGGTACCCGATCAAGGACCAGCGCTCGCTGACCCGCTTCTACCAGGACCTGACCAGCACCGGCGCGCCGAAGCTGCTGCGGGTCGAGCTGTATGTGCACCATCAGGACAGTCCGCAGGGGCTTAACGGCTCGGGCCTAGCCATTGCCAACCCGCCGTGGGGGCTGGAAGAAGAACTGCGTGAACTGCTGCCTTGGCTGGCCAGGGAGCTGGCGCAGACTGCTGGCAGTTTCCGCATGGACTGGCTGATCGCCGAATAAACGGCGCTGCGTTATAATCTCGCCTTTTAGCCGCCAGCCGCCTACGAGGCCGCTGGCGCATCTCTACCGAATGAAGAGGCTAATCCCTTGGCATTGACGATTCTTGGCCTGTCCGGCGCCCTTAGCCATGACCCTTCCGCGGCCTTGTACATTGACGGCAAGCTGATTGCCGCCGCCGAAGAAGAGCGCTTCGTGCGTGACAAGCATGCGAAGAACCGCATGCCCTACGAGTCGGCGAAATTCTGCCTGGAACAAGCCGGCATCAAACCGTCCGACGTTGACGTGGTGGCCATTCCGTTCGCCCCGATCAGCCTGTTCGGCAAGGCCCGCTGGCACTACGCCAAGCGCTACTGGTACGCCCCGGACCGCGCCCTCGACGCCATCCTGATGGGCAACCGCCGCTACAAGCGCTACCGCAAGAAGATCGTCTGGTGCCTGGAGCAGCTGGGATTCGACCCGAAAAAGGTCAAGATCGAACCGGTCGAACACCACCTGGCTCACGCTTCCAGTGCCTACCATTGCTCGGGCTTCAAGGAAAAGACCGCGATCCTCGGCATCGACGGCAAGGGTGAGTACGCCACCACCTTCTTCGGTTATGGCGAAAACGGCAAGATCCACAAGATCAAGGAATTCTTCGATCCGGACTCGCTGGGTGGCCTGTACGGCGCGATCACCGAATTCCTTGGCTTCGAGATGCTCGACGGTGAATTCAAGGTCATGGGCATGGCGCCGTACGGCGACGCCAGCAAGTACGATTTCTCCCGCCTGGCCAGCTTCGAGAACGGCGAACTGGTGATCAATACCGAGTACGCCAACGTCATCGGCCTGCGCCGCTATAAAGAGAAGGGCAAGGGCTTCTACTTCTCGCCGAAGCTGATCGAATGGCTGGGGCCCAAGCGTGAAGGCGATATCGCCGACGAGCCGTACATCCACTACGCGGCCAGCATGCAGGCGTTGTTCGAAAAGATCGCCTTGCAGATGATCGATCACTACCTGGGTGACACCCTGCGTGAAACCGGCAAGCTGGCGTTCGCCGGCGGCTGCGCGCTGAACGTCAAGCTCAACCAGAAGATCATTGCCCGTTCCGACGTCAAGGAACTGTTCGTCCAGCCGGCCTCCGGTGACGCGGGTACCGCTGTCGGTGCTGCTGCCTACGTTTCTCACGCCCGTGGCGTGCCGGTCGAGAAGATGGAGCACGTCTATCTCGGCCCTTCCTACTCCAACGAAGACGTGATCGCCGCCTGCGCCCGTCACCCGAACGCGCCGAAATGGCGCAAACTCGACGACATGCCGCAGCGTATCGCCAAGATCATGGTCGATGGCAATCCGGTGGCCTGGTTCCAGGGCCGCATGGAGTTCGGCCCGCGTGCCCTGGGTGGCCGTTCGATCATCGGTTGCCCGAGCGTGCCGGGCGTGGCCGACCGCATCAACGAGCAGATCAAGTTCCGCGAACGCTGGAGACCTTTCTGCCCGTCGATGCTCGACACCGTCGCCCCGCAGATGATCAAGGTCGACCACCCGGCGCCGTTCATGACCTTCACCTTCGAAGTGGCTGAAGAGTGGAAGACTCGTGTACCGGAAGTGGTGCACGAGGACGGCACCTCGCGTGCCCAGGTGCTCAAACGCGAATACAACCCGCGCTACTACGACATGATGAAGGCGCTGGAAGACCTGACCGGCAACGGCGTGTCGCTGAACACCTCGCTGAACCGCCGTGGCGAGCCGATGATCTGCTCGCCGACCGACGCCTTGAACATGTTCTTCGGCTCGGACCTGCAGTACCTGATCATGGAAGACATCCTGGTCGTCAAGGACGGCGCGGCCGCCTATGACCAGCCGCTCTGAAACGCGGATCCTGCAGTTCTGCCATGGCTATGACGGGCCGTTCCTCGATTGTGCCCGTCAGTACGCCAGCCTGTTCCAGGGCAGCGGCTACAAGGTCACTACCGTGTTCCTCACCGGCGCCGCCGACCCGCAGGTTGCGGCTGGCTGCGCGTCGGACGAGGTGCTGTTCCTCGAATTCAGTTCCAAGGCCGTGCGTGGCCTGAAGCTCGGTGCAATACGCGCCCTGCGGCGTATCGCGGCCGAACGCAATTTCAGCTTCTGCATCGCTCACCGTTTCAAGCCGATCTATGTCGCGCTGCTGGCGACCGGCTTGCCGGTGATCGGCGTGCACCACGCGTTCGGCGATTATGAGCGCAAGGGCCGGCGTCTGTTCGCCAACCTGTTCAGCAAGCGCCTGAGCTTGCTGGGTGTGTCGGATGCGGTGCGTGACGACATGCGCCGTTGCTTGCCGCAGTGGCCGGCCGAACGTATCCAGACGTTGTACAACCGTATCGATATCGACGCCCTGCAGGCCGCCCTGGTATCCCGTGCCGAGGCCCGCGTGGCACTGGGCCTGGATGCCCAGGCCTGGGTGGTCGGCAATGTCGGTCGCCTGCACCCGGACAAGGATCAGGCGACCTTGCTGCGTGGCTTTGCCGAGGCGCTGCCGGGCCTGCCGGCCGGTGCTCGCCTGGCTATTCTTGGCAAGGGCCGCCTGGAGGCCAAGCTCAAGGCACAGGCCGCCGAACTGGGGATTGCCGCGCAGGTGGACTTCCTTGGCCAGGTGCCGGATGCCCGTCGCTATTTCCAGGCCTTCGACGTGTTTGCGCTGAGCTCCGACCATGAGCCGTTCGGCATGGTTCTGCTCGAGGCCATGGTCGCTGGCGTGCCAGTATTGGCAACGGCCTGCGGCGGTGCGCGCGAAGTCGTGGAAGGTGTTGGTGTGCTGTTCCCGCTGGCCGACGCCGGGCAACTGGCGCAGGGCCTCAAGCACATGGCCGCGCTGGATGAACAGCAGCGTGAAGCCTGCGCCGCGCACATGTTGCGGCGCCTGCACGAGCGGTTTTCCGACCACGCTGTGCGCGAGGCGTTCTGGCAATTGCCACAGGTTCGTGCGCTGGCGGGGAAGGCGTGATGCTCAATCATATCCAGGCCTTGCGCGAACGCGGTTGGCAGGCCATCGATGCGCCTGCCTACGCCGAGGCGTGGGCGCGATTCGGCGGCAGCGTCGCGACCCACCCATTGGTGGTCGGGCAGTTGGCGGATCTGGCACAGATTCCGGTGCGTTACCTGGGCTGGTACCAGGCAGGTGAATTGAAGGCTGCCATCCCGACCTGGGGGCGGCACCTGGCGTTGTCCAAGGACGTGCTCAAGCGTGCTGGCAAGAAGGCCCTGTTCGACCTTGGCAATGCCGAGATCATCCTCCCGGCAGCGGCTGATGCCGGCGCGCCGTTGCGCCATGGCGCACGCTACCTGTCCGAACTGAACCAGGGCCGCTTCAGCGGCCTCAAGGTGCAGAAAGAGCAGCTGGCCATGGCCCGCCCCCATGAAGACCTGTCGAAGAAGTTCCGCTACAACCAGCGCCGCGAATTGCGCCTGCTGGAAGAAGCGGGTGGGGTGGTGCGACCGATCAGCGACTTCAGCGCGCAGCAGATCGCAGCCATGTACTGCGACCTGTTCCTGCGCCGCTGGGGCTTCCCGGCCACCGGTGCCGAGCGCATGGCCGAAGTGCTGGAGCGCCTGCGCGAGCTGCTGATCGGCTCGGTGCTGATGCTCGACGACAAACCCATTGCCATCCAGCTGGTGTACCGCGTTGAAGCGCCTGAGTGGATCAGCGTCGAATACATCAACGGTGGTGTCGATCCCGAAACCAAGGCTTTCAGCCCCGGTAGCGTGCTGAGCTTCCTCAATACCCAGGCGGCCTGGGAAGATGCCAAGGCGCGCAACAAGCCCCTGCGCTTCTCGTTCGGCCGAGCCGACCGGGAGTACAAGGATCGGTGGTGCAACCCTGTGCCGGTATTCCAGTCGTGAGCCGCAAGCAGCAATTGCTCAGGCGCCATCGGCGCAACAAACGCCTGGGTTTGCTGGCCAGTCTGGTTGTGCTGCTGGTGCTGGGGGTCGTCACCTGGTGGTGGCTGCCGCTGTTGCTGCTGCCTTTGCTCTGGGTCGCGCACGAAGCCTGGTTCGCCGACCACCTGTTCTATGCGCCTGGCGAAGATTACGCCTACCGCTTCGGCGAGCTGAGCCAGGAAGCGCCGGTCGTGCTGCGCGACGGGTTGCTCAAGGTGGACGCGACCTTGCAGGGTGATGAAACCCTGGTGCTTGAAGTGCGGGTGAAAAGTGGTTGGCTGGGGCGCTTCCTCGATCCACGGGTCGAGTTGTACGGCAGCGAATGCATGGATCGGCAAACCTTCGAGCGTGGTGTCGAGGGGGTGCGTTTCCTCAACCTTACCGGGCTGGCGGCCCCACTGCAGGCGGGCACGCTGCGTCTGCGTGGGCGCTTTTGCCAGTTGCAGGGGGAACCGCGCCTGTGGGTAACCCCCGGCGTCGAGCTGCAGCGGCGCCGCGTGATGGTCATCGCGCCGCATGCCGATGATGCCGAGCTGGCGGCTTATGGCTTGTACAGCCAGGCGGACGAAGCCTGGGTGGTGACCCTGACTGCAGGGGAGATCGAAGCCGAGCACTATCAGCAGATGGGCCTGGGCAAGTCGGAGGCTGCCCGCTTGAAGGGGCGCCTGCGCGCCTGGGACAGCATCGCCGTACCGCGCTGGGCTGGTGTACCCGAGTCCCGTTGCGTGCAGTTGGGGTATTTCTGCCTGCAACTGCCCGCCATGCAAGCTGCGCCTGATCAGCCCGCTGCGTCCCGCGAAGCGGACATGGCCGATATCCGCACGTTCCGCCGGTTCAACCCGTTCCCGCTGCCGGCCGACCGCGATGGTGCGCCAACCTGGCAGAACCTGCTGGCCGACCTGCGGGCCCTGCTGGAGATGGCCAGGCCTGAAGTGCTGGTCATGCCCCATCCGCAACTTGACCCCCACCCCGACCATATCTGCGCCCAGGCGGCCGTCATGGAGGCCCTGCTGGGCGTCGAGTGGCAGCCGCAGACGCTGCTGTGTTACGCCAACCATCTGCATGACAACGACCGCTGGCCCATGGGCGACAGCGGCGATGGCGTGGCCTTGCCGCCGCAACTGAGTGCCGAGCAGGCCTGGGCGCCATGTGCCTTGCTGCTGGATATCGCTACCCAACGCGACAAGGCCATGGCCTTGGGCATGATGCACGACCTGCAGCCGCCTGCGCCGTTCAAGCGTCGCTTGCGCCGCTTGCTGCAGCGCTGGCTGGCCGGGCGCCGGCCGTCGCCTTACGGGGAGAACGAGTTCTTCCGCAAGGCCGTGCGCCGGCATGAATTGTTCTGGCGGCGTGAGCTGTAGGCCTGACCGCGATGGCGCAGAGCGCCCAAGGAAAGCAATGAAAGTCCTATTTCTGGTACAGAAGGAACAGCGCGCGATCCTCGATCGCCTGTACGATGGCGTCGCGGCCAACTGTGAATGCGATCTGCGCTGGCTGACCAGCGAAGACCAGCGCAACCTGCGCCGTTACTTCAAGCGTGAGGTGCAGGTCGAGCGCTATGACCGTATCGTCTTCTTCCTGCGCTTCAAGCAAGAGATCCGCCAGGCCGCCTTCATCCGCACGGTGCCAAACCTGGTCATTCTCGAGCACGACGCCTACCAGAACTACATCCCTTGCAAGTACACCGGCAAGTTCAGCGCGCATTACCGCAAGATGCCGTGGGCGCGCGTGATCAGCTCGGGCTACAGCGTCAGCGAGCGTCTGCGTCAGGAGGGCTTCGACGCGGTGTTCGTGCCCAAGGGCTACGATGAACAACTGCTGGCCGACCAGGGCCGTGAGCGCGATATCGAACTGGCATTCGTCGGCAGCACCAACAGTGTCGCGTACAGCGGGCGCAAGGCGCTGCTGGACGAGCTGGGGCAGGTAGAAAACCTGGTCGTGACCCGCACCAAGTCGGGCGAGGATTACTGCAACACGCTCAACCGTATCCAGTACTTCGTCAGCGCCGACGTGGGCATGGGCGAGTACATGATCAAGAACTTCGAAGCCATGGCTTGCGGCTGTGTGCTGCTGGCCTACGACCAGGGCGAAGCAGAGAATCGCGCGTTAGGGCTGCAGGACATGGTCAATGTCGTGTTCTACGACAACATACCGACCTTGCAGGCAAAGTTACGCACTTTGCGCGAAAACCCTGCGCTAGCACAGCAGATTGCCGAAAATGGTCGCGAGTTGGCAGTGTCGCGTTTCAGTTTCGCGGCAGTGGGGCGCAGTATCGTCGAGCATATGCGCCCGGCGCTCAGGCCTCAGCCGCCGCTGTCTGCATGGCAGCGCTTGCGCCTGAAACTCGGCTTCTGACCACCTGCCTCTGAGATGACAGCGTTGGCTGAAGGTTTCATGTTGATGCCGGGCACTAAGCCGTGTTGCCAGGGTCATCCAAGGGGCAGCACTGCTGTCCAACATTTCCAGCCTATGCTGGTGAAGGGCGCTTTTCCGGCGTCATGTCGGGTAAGACCGGCATTGACGCTGGTTATGGGTGCCCTTGTCTGCATGGGAAATCCGATTCTTGAAATTGAGGTTGCAGTCCCACCTGGCCTGGACGGGCGAGGGGCGCTATCCCCATGAATATCGTCAATATGATGTGGGCAGGCGGTTCGCCGTACATGTCCATCCACAAGGTCCACCAGCAGGTGCTGTCGCACGCAGGGGCCGATGCTTCCATCAGTAACTGGTTGTTACTTGGGGGCGAGCTGTGTCACGGTCGTGGCCCCACCCGCGTGTGGCACATACCGCAGCGTGTGCTGAAGGGAAAAAGCCTTTGGCGTCTATTGCTGCCCTGGCAGCGCCTGCGTCTGCGCAGGGCGCTGCAACAAGCCCGTGCTGACGTCATCCTGCTCGATGGTGTAGGGGTAGCACGCCTGGTGCTGCCGGTATTGCACCAGGTTCCGGGAATACGGGTCAAAGTGCTGTTCCATGGCAGTACCCGGCTCAATGCCAGCGACGTGCGCTTGTTGAACCAGTTGCCGCCAGAGCGTCTGAGCATCGCAGCAGTCTCGCAGACTTTGGCGCGCTCGCTTGAGCAGGACATTGGTCGTCCTGTGCAGGCGCTGCGCATGGCATTCGACCCGCAGGCCTTCGCCAGGCCACTACTCAGTCGTGAGCAGGCCCGCCAGGCGCTGGCATTACCCCAAGCGACCGGTCAGGTGCTCGGAGCCGTGGGACGGCTGGTCGAGAGTAAAGGCTTCGCGATGCTGATCGAGGCATTCGCCAAGGGGGCCGCCAAGCGCCCGGACATGCGCTTGGCGATTGTCGGTGATGGTCCTCTGCGCGCCAGTTTGGCGGCGCAAATTGATGCGCTGGGGCTGACCGGGCGGGTGTTGCTGTGCGGCCACCACGATAATTTGCAGCAACTCTACCGGGCGTTTGACTGGCTGCTGGTGCCGTCGCGTGCCGAGGGCTTGGGCCTTGTAGTGCAAGAAGCCGTAATGGCGGATCTACCGGTGATTTGCAGCGACTTGCCAGTGTTTCGTGAGCAGTTGCGGGAAGCGGGCTTGTATCTGCCGGTTGGCGACGTTGAAGCTTGGTCCCAGGCAATCGAACGCTGCGATGCCCCCAGCGCTCAGGCCATGGCCGCTCGTCAGCGCGAGGCACTGGCGCCCGAGGCGGCATGGCAGGCGTTCTGTGACGGGGCGCAGAAGCTGCTGCGTGGTTGAAGTCAGCGCGCCAGCAGAGCCGCCTCGAAGTCGGCGAGCGGGAATTGCTCACCCAGGTTTTCCCGCTCGATGTAACGCACCATGTGTTGCACATTGCGCCTGATCATCCGTGCAGAGAGTGGCGGGCGCAGGAAGCGCATGTCTGCCACATCGATCAGGCCGAGATGTTGATCAGGCGTTACGACTACATTACCCAGGTGCAGCGAGCGGAAGTACACGCCATTGCGGTGCAGTTGGCGGATCAGTTCGATCAGCCGGGGCAGGTAGGTGGCCCAGCTGAACTCGGCATCACGCGATAGTTGCAGCAGTGTCCGCCCTGGCAGAGGGCGATACAGCACTGCTGTTCTGCCTGGCACATCGAGCTTGTGCTGGCTGATCACTTCGAGCGTGGGGATCCCGAGTTGTCGCAGGCGAGCGGCATTGTCGACAAAGCGCTGCGAGTACGGTCGAAGCAACGCAGATGAAATCAGACGCTTCCTACGAAAAACCTTTAGGAAGTTTCCATCCCTGAGCAGGTAAACTTTGGCGCCATGGCTATCTGCCTCTAGCACCTGGGCTCCAAGTGTCAGCTGATCGAAGTCGACCTGGGAGAGGCGGGAGCACTGCATGTATAAGGCCTTGTCGTCTGGCAAGCGAAAATGACTGGCAATAATGCCGAAAATAAAGCTGTTGCACCATGTCTGGTGTCATTTGCGTTACCGGGGAGTATGGATGTTGTATCAGAAGAACTGGGCCAAGGCCTGGTTGGCATTTGGGTTGATCTGGTTCCTGGCAGCGATTGCCTTGGCTCCCAGCAACAAGCTGTATCAGCAAGGCATGATCTTGTTCCTGTGGCTGCCCACGTTGGTAGTGGCATGGTCGGCGAGACGTATTCTGGTAGATGCCTGGCGGCATCAGCCCGCGCTGTGGGGGGCGTTGGCGCTGTTGTTGGCCTGGGGCGCGCTGAGCATGGCCTGGTCAAATAATGAACAGTTTTGGCGCGAAGGCAAGCGGCTGCTTTACATTCTGCTGTTCTTGCTGGCGTTCCCAATCATAGGGCAGTTGGGGACGCACCGTATTCGTCAGTTGTTACGAATAGGGGCCGTATTGCTGGCGATTGCCGCGCTGATCTCGATTGTCAGGTTCTACGGTGTCCAGGCCATGCCGCTGGTTGCTCGCCTGGAAGGCATCGGCGAGATTTCGCACCCGATCCTTGGCGCCTATGTCGTCGGCATCGCGGCTTTGCTGCTGCTGTACGATCTTCCACGGCAGCCTGCCTTGCGCCTGGGGTGGCTATTGGCACTGGCCTGCCTGGCCGCATTTGTCGCCTTGAGCCAGAGCCGTGGCGCGGTACTGGCACTGATCATCCCTGTGATCCTGGCCCCCCTGTGGTTCCGTGACAGGCACAGCCAGCTCATGGCGCTGCTCGCAGTGGTCAGCACCGGGCTGGCTTTCTACGTCGTCTACGACCTCATCGCCTTGCGTGGCTCGTCCTTCCGTCCCGAAATTTTCAGCTCTGCGCTGCACATGATCAGTGAGCACCCATGGGGTGGGTTGGGGCTGGGTGCTTATTACAAGGTAGAAGCCGCGGGTTTGCAGTTCGATCACACCCATAACATGTTCACCCATGTTGCGGTTGAACTGGGGTTGCCCGGGATGCTGCTGTGGATTGCCGTGTGGCTGTTCGCCCTCGGCGAGATCGTTCGGGCGCGCGGCACGCTCTTTGGCAAGATTCTGCTCAGCCTCTGGATCTACTCGACCATGGCCATGCAATTCGACGCCGCCAGCCTCACCACGACGCCCCGTGCGGAATGGTTCGTCAGCTGGCTGCCAGTTGGCCTGGTCATGCTATTGCCATGGGTACGTGCCGAAAATGACGCCTGTGGTAAAATTTCTGGTTCAACCTGAACAGCGAGCTCGATGATGGCCGAAACACCGCTACCGGCGGAGCACAGCTCCAGCCTGAAGATCTACTTCCGGCTGCTGAGCTACGTGAAACCCTATGTCGGCATTTTCCTGCTGAGCATTGTCGGTTTTGTGATCTTTGCTTCGACCCAGCCCATGCTGGCCGGGATTCTCAAGTATTTCGTCGACGGGCTGAGCAACCCGGAAGCGGTACTGTTCCCCAATGTGCCCTACCTGCGCGACCTGCAGCTGCTGCAGGCGGTTCCGCTGCTGATCATCCTGATCGCTGCGTGGCAGGGCCTGGGCTCGTTCCTGGGTAACTATTTTCTGGCCAAGGTTTCCCTTTGCCTGGTGCACGACCTGCGCGTCGAACTGTTCAACAAGCTGCTGGTGCTGCCCAATCGCTACTTCGACAACCACAACTCGGGCCACCTGATTTCGCGGATCACCTTCAACGTGACCATGGTCACCGGTGCTGCCACCGATGCGATCAAGGTGGTGATCCGTGAAGGCCTGACGGTGGTATTCCTGTTTGGCTACCTGCTGTGGATGAACTGGCATTTGACCCTGGTGATGGTCGCCATCCTGCCGGTGATCGCGGTGATGGTCAGCATTGCCAGCAAGAAATTCCGCAAGCAGAGCAAGAAAATCCAGTCTGCCATGGGCGACGTGACGCATGTCGCGTCCGAAACCATCCAGGGTTACCGCGTGGTACGCAGCTTCGGCGGCGAAGCCTACGAGCAGCAGCGCTTCGGCAATGCCAGCCAGAGCAACACCGACAAGCAGCTGCACATGACCAAGACCGGCTCGTTGTACACGCCGCTGCTGCAGTTGGTGATCTACAGCGCCATGGCAGCATTGATGTTCCTGGTGCTGTTCCTGCGCGGTGAGTCCACCGCCGGTGACCTGGTGGCCTACATCACGGCGGCGGGGCTGTTGCCCAAGCCCATTCGCCAGCTGTCGGAAGTCAGCTCGACCATCCAGAAGGGCCTGGCGGGTGCAGAGAGCATCTTCGAGCAGCTGGACGAGCAGCCGGAGATCGACACTGGCACCGTCGAGAAGGAGCGAGTGGAGGGCCGGCTTGAAGTGCGTAACCTGAGCTTCACCTATCCTGGCACCGAGCGCGAGGTGTTGAGCGACATCAGCTTCGTCGCCGAGCCTGGGCAGATGATCGCGCTGGTTGGGCGTTCGGGTAGCGGCAAGTCGACCCTGGCGGCGCTGATACCGCGTTTCTATCATCATGACCAAGGGCAGATCCTGCTCGATGGCGTGGAGATCGAGAACTATCGCCTGCGCAACCTGCGTCGCCATGTGGCCCAGGTGACCCAGCACGTCACCCTGTTCAACGACACCGTGGCCAACAACATCGCCTATGGCGACCTGGCTGGCGCCCCGCGTGCCGATATCGAAGCGGCTGCCGCAGATGCCTATGCCAAGGAATTCGTCGACCGACTGCCAAAAGGCTTCGATACCGAAGTCGGTGAAAACGGCGTGCTGCTCTCCGGTGGTCAGCGTCAGCGCCTGGCGATTGCCCGGGCGCTGTTGAAGAACGCCCCGCTGCTGATCCTCGACGAAGCCACGTCGGCGCTGGATACCGAGTCCGAGCGGCATATCCAGGCCGCTCTGGACCACGTCATGCAAGGCCGAACCACGCTGGTGATCGCCCACCGCCTGTCGACCATCGAGAAGGCCGATCAGATCCTGGTGATGGACCAGGGCCGCCTGGTCGAGCGCGGTACCCATACCGAATTGCTCGCGGCCAATGGCCATTATGCCCGCCTGCATGCCATGGGCCTGGATGAGCCGGCCAAGGCCGATATCACCTGACCCACCTTGATCGGGGCCTTATCGGCCCCGATTGTCACGGGGATTTTCCAGGGTGCATCTGGCCGTAAAGCCGTCGACTACCCTGTGCTAATATCCTGCCCCTGTTCATTATTTCCATATGGGTTGCCCATGAAGTTGTCCATGCCGCGTTTCGATCAAGCCCCGGTACTGGTGGTCGGCGATGTCATGCTCGACCGCTACTGGCATGGCGGTACTTCGCGTATCTCGCCTGAAGCGCCAGTGCCGGTGGTCAAGGTCGATCAGATCGAGGATCGCCCCGGCGGCGCGGCCAACGTTGCCTTGAACATCGCCGCCCTCGGCGCACCCGCCTCACTGATCGGTGTCACCGGCCAGGATGAGGCCGCCGACAGCCTGGCCAACAGCCTGCAGGCCGCTGGCGTGCGTTCGGTATTCCAGCGCATCGCGCATCAGCCGACCATCGTCAAGCTGCGGGTCATGAGCCGTCACCAGCAACTGCTACGCATCGATTTCGAAGAGCCGTTCGCCACCGACCCACTGTCGCTTGGCGCGGAAGTCGACACGTTGCTCGAAGGCGTCAAGGTCCTGGTCCTGTCCGACTACGGCAAGGGTGCGCTGAAGAACCACCAGAGCCTGATCCAGGCCGCTCGTGCCAAGGGCATTCCCGTGCTGGCCGACCCCAAGGGCAAGGATTTTTCCATCTACCGAGGCGCCAGCCTGATCACCCCGAACCTCAGCGAATTCGAGACCATTGTCGGCCGCTGCGCCGATGAGGCCGAGCTGGTCGCCAAAGGCCTGCAGTTGCTTCAGGACCTGGACCTTGGTGCGCTGCTGGTGACCCGTGGCGAGCATGGCATGACCCTGCTGCGCATTGGCCAGCCGGCGCTGCACCTGCCTGCCCGCGCGCGTGAAGTGTTCGATGTGACCGGTGCCGGCGATACCGTCATCTCGACCCTGGCGGCTGCCATTGCCGCAGGTGAAGACCTGCCCCACGCGGTGGCCCTGGCCAACCTGGCTGCTGGCATCGTGGTCGGCAAGCTGGGTACCGCCGCGATCAGTGCCCCGGAACTGCGCCGGGCGATCCAGCGCGAGGAAGGCTCCGAGCGAGGCGTGTTGGGCCTGGAGCAACTGCTGCTGGCCATCGACGATGCGCGGGCGCACAAAGAGAAGATCGTCTTCACCAACGGCTGCTTCGACATTCTGCACGCCGGGCATGTCACCTATCTGGAGCAGGCGCGTGCCCAGGGTGACCGCCTGATCGTCGCCGTCAACGACGATGCGTCGGTCAGCCGCCTGAAGGGGCCGGGCCGTCCGATCAACAGCGTTGACCGGCGCATGGCCGTGCTGGCCGGCCTGGGGGCGGTGGACTGGGTGATCAGCTTCCCTGAAGGCACGCCGGAAAACCTGCTGAGTCAGGTCAAGCCGGATGTGCTGGTCAAGGGCGGTGACTATGGCATTGACCAGGTGGTAGGTGCCGATATCGTCAAAGGTTATGGCGGCACCGTGAAGGTGCTGGGGCTGGTCGAAAACAGCTCGACCACAGCCATCGTCGAGAAGATCCGCAAGAACTGATCGGGCCCTGGGTCGTTTTGGCGGCCCCTGTGGGAGCGGGCAAGCCCTGGCATATCACTTGTGAAGTGAAGTGCGGGCCCGCTCCAGCAGCGCTCGTGCCTTATTGCCAAAGCGCTGCAAAGGCGAAGCCGGCGCCACCTTGCGCTCGACCAGCCCCTGCTGCTTCACCCAGTCCTTCCAGCGAATCCGCTCATCGGCCACCACCCAGCCGTCCTGCCGGGCAAAGCTCTCGGCCAGGTACAGCCCGCGGGTACTCGCCGGCACAAGCTCATCCTTCTTGAGTGTGTAAAGCTCCGCCAACGGTTGACCATCCTGTACCGGCATCAGGTACAGATCCGGTCGCTTGCGGTTGAGCCGTGCCACCAGTTGGTCGCCTTCCAGGCGCTCATCGACATGGAACAGGCTAAGTGTCTTGGCCTCCCTTGGCACCTGCAGGCGCATGTCGTAGATCAGCTGCAGTGAAGCCGTTGGCAGGTGCACGTAGGCCCGCGGCCGTTCCAGCAACATCAGGTTGCCGCAGTGCACCGGGCGGGCGGCCCCTGATTCCGGCATCAGCACGAACGGCAAGGCTTCACGGTAATGCAGTGCGGCGGCGTAGGGGGCGGGCAGCCAGGTGTCGTTGAAACGCCCGCTCAGCCAGCCTTCCGGGGTTTCCAGCAGGCATTCTTCAGCGACCTCCTGCACGGCGGTGTGCAGCGGCAGGTTCAGTTCCTGAGCGGGGACATAGCCGGAAATCAGTTTCAGGACCACATCCCCGCGGTCCTGGCGGCGCTGCCTCACCAGCACCCAGTAGTCACGGTGCTGCCAGTGCAGGGTCAGGCGTACCGAAACGCCCAGGTTGGCCAGTTCGACCACGAAGCGCTGCTTGTCGGCAAGCTGGATGGCGCGCCGCCGTTGCTGGGTCTGGGCGAAGTTCAGGGGCATGCCGATGCTCTGGTAGACCAGGCCTTCGGGGGTGGCTTCGACATGCAGTGGCAGTGTCTTGAAGTTGCTCGGGTTCTTGCGGATCAGCGTACGCGCCACGAGGCTCCTCCTTGCGTCGGGTCATTCACCAGGCCCAGCTTGGGAGAGTGAAAACTCAATGCTGGCCCAGGATGCGGGCGACGGTGGCCACGTTGTGGGCCAGGTGCAACGGATTGATGGTGCCGACGATAGCACTGCTCACGCCCGGGTGGGCGAACAGTAGCTCGAAGCTGGCTTGCACCGGATCGACCCCCGGTGCAAGGCAGATGTGCCCGCTGGCCAGTGCCTTCTTTACCAGAATGGCTTTGCCGTGTTCGGCAGCGTAGTCCAGCACCGGGCGTTCTGCCTGCTCGTTGAGGTTGTAGGTGACCATGGCGCAATCGCCTTGCTCCAGTGCCTTCAAGCCACCGGCGACCGTCTTGCCGGAGAGGCCATAGCCGAGAATCTTGCCTTCCTGCTTGAGCGCGGCCAGGGTCTGGTAGACCTCTTGCTGCTCGAGGATTTCCAGATCATTGCCATCGGAGTGCACCAGCACCAGTTCGATGCGGTCAGTTTCCAGCCGGCGCAAGCTGCGCTCCACCGAGCGGCGGGTGTGGGCGGCGCTGAAGTCGAAGCTGGACTGACCCTCCTCGAACTCCTCTCCCACCTTGCTGACAATCACCCATTCATCGCGCTGGCCGCGTAGCAACGGCCCCAGGCGCTCTTCACTGCGGCCATAGGCCGGGGCGGTGTCGATCAGGTTGATACCCAGCTCGCGAGCCTGGGCCAGCAACATTCGCGCTTCGTCATCGCCGGGGATGGTGAAGCCATTGGGATATTTGACGCCCTGGTCGCGGCCCAGCTTGACCGTGCCCAGGCCCAGTGGCGAAACCGTGAAGCCGGTGCTGCCCAGTGGGCGGTGCAAGCCATGCAAGGTAGGCAAGGTCATGGCAGCAGTTGCTCCCAGGCCGGTACACCCAGCGCCGGGCGCGGCAGGCCGGAAAGGTCGGCCTGCGCTGCCGGGCGCACGCCATCGCGATCGAGGCTGGCCAGTACGCGGTCACTGAAGTCTGGTGCCAGTGCCAGTTTGGTCGGCCAGCCCACCAGCAGGCGTTGCTGTTCGGCAAGGAAGGCGTTGTCGGGGCGGACCAGGCCGGACTGTGCCGGCTCGGCGCGATCGACGCGCAGGGTCGCCCAGCGCACCTGGCTTTGATCGACCCATGGCAGCAGGCTGGCGATTTCCTTCTGCGCTGCGGCAATCTGTGCGGCAGGCTCGCGAGCCACGCCGTCGGCTTCGGCGAGATCGCCGCCCAGGTACCAGACCCACTGGCCGTCGGCGGCCGGGTGGGTGGTGACGGTTACACGCGGTTTCGGCCCACCGCCCAGGCAGTGTGCATAAAGCGGCTTGAGGTTTGGCCCTTTGGCCAGGACCATGTGCAACGGACGGGTCTGCATGGCGGGTTGCTCCAGGCCCAGCGCATGCAGCAGCTGTTCGGTGCCAGCGCCGGCGCTGAGGACGATGCGCTGGGCGCGGATTTCGCGGCCGTCGATGCGCAGGCCAGCCAGCTGTTCGCCCTCGCGCAGCGGTTCGATCCGTTCGCCCGCGAGCAGGCTGTTGCCGGCCAGTTCGGCCAGGTTCGCCAGCAGGCTCGGCACGTCGATCACCAGCTCTGCCAGGCGGTAGACCTTGCCCTTGAAGCCACGATCCTGCAGGGCCGGCGGCAATTGCTCGCCTTTTACCTGATCGACCCGGCCACGCACCGCCTTGCTGGCAAAGAAGCTGGTCAGGTTGCCGGCCAGGGTGCCAGGCGACCACAGGTAATGCGCGTCGGACAGCAGGCGGGTGCCGGTCAGGTCCAGTTCGCCGCTGCCGTTGATCGCTTCGCGCCAGCGCCGCGGCATGTCGGCGATGGCTTCCGAGGCACCGGTCAGGGCGCCATGCAGGGCGTACTTGGTACCACCATGGATGATGCCCTGGGACTTGATGGTCTGCTCGCCGCCGAGGCTGGCGCGCTCCACCAGTACTGTCGAGTAACCCAGGCGACGCAGGCGGGCATTGAGCCAGAGGCCTGCGACCCCGGCGCCGACGATCAGTACGTCAGTGGAAATGGCGGTTGGCATGGCGGTACCTCGAAGACTGGGACAGCTGGCAAGTATACAGGCTGCCTCAGTGCCCGGCAGTTTTGGAAAACAGCTGAATCACAACCACGCCACCCACGATCATCGCCATGCCCAACATGGCCGGTACATCCAGCTTCTGCCCATAGACCACCAGCGCCGCCACGCTGATCAGCACGATGCCAAGGCCCGACCAGATCGCGTAGGCGATGCCCACTGGAATGCTGCGCACCACCAAGGTCAGCATCCAGAACGCGATCCCGTAGCCAACCACCATCAATAGCAACGGCAACGGCGTGCTCAGCCCCTTCACGGCCTTCATGGAGGCGGTGGCGATGACTTCGGCGCAAATGGCGATGGCGAGATAGGTATAGGCGTTCATGGCAGGATCCTCCGGTTACTGGCTGGGCATTCTAGAGGTTACCCAGATGCGGTAAAGTCATTACCCATCCATATGAGAGATAGGTAGATGGCTGAGCAATGGAACCTCGAGCAATTGCGGACCTTTCTGCGTGTCGCCGAATTGCGTTCGTTTTCCGCGGTGGCCCGCGAACAGCGCAAGGCCCAATCGGCCATCAGCAATGCCATCGCGCTGCTGGAAACCGACCTCGGTGTCACGTTGTTCGAGCGCAGCAGCGGGCGCCAGCCGAAACTGACTGAAAATGGCACGGCGTTGCTGGAAGATGCGCGCGAACTCTTGCGCCAGTGCGAACGCCTGGATGGTCGTGCCCTGGCGTTGATGCGAGGCCAGGAAGCCCTGTTGCGGGTTGCCCAGGACGAGGCGATGCCGTATCAGCCGGTGATCGACAGCCTTGACGAGCTGGCTAGCCGTTACCCTTATCTGGAAGTGCAGCTGGCCAGTGGCGCCCAGGGTGACGTGGCGCGCAAGCTGGCCGAGCGCCGTGCCGACCTGGGGTTGTTCTTCCACCACGAGAGCATCCCGCCATCACTGGAGCGTCGCGCCTTGGGCAGCGTGGAAATGGTCACCGTGTGCGCGGCAGGTCATCCGCTTGCTCGCGAAGGTCAGGTCACCCGCCAGCAACTGGCCCGTCACCGGCAATTGCTGATCACCCCGCAGCAAAGTGGCTACCCCGGCGGCGAAGCGATCAGCCCGCAGGTCTGGCGCGCCGACAGCTTCTACGCCATGGCTGAGCTGCTGATGCGTGGCCTGGGCTGGGCCTGGCTGCCGCGGCATGTGGTGCAATACCCGACCTACCAGGCGCACATGGTCGAGCTCGACAGCGAATGGCGCCCGCCTGCACTGGTGGCCGAACTGGCCTGGCGCCGCGATGCACCGCTGGGCCCGGCTGCGCAATGGCTGGCCGAGCGCTTTGCAGTGCACTTGCGTGCGATCGGGTAAACTCCGCGGCCATGAACAGAACACTCTATACCTTGCTGTTTCATCTGGGCCTGCCGCTGGTTGCGCTGCGCCTGTACCTGCGTGCTCGCAAGGCACCGGCCTACGGCCAGCGCATCGGCGAGCGCTTTGCCTGTAGCCTGCCGGCCATGCGCCAGGGCGGGATCTGGGTGCATGCGGTGTCGGTCGGCGAAAGCATTGCCGCCGCACCGATGGTGCGTGCGCTGCTCAAGGCCTACCCGGACCTGCCGATCACGCTCACCTGCATGACCCCGACCGGCTCCGAGCGCATTCGCGCGATGTTCGCCGATGAGCCGCGCATCCAGCATTGCTACCTGCCTTATGACCTGCCATGGGCGGCCGGACGCTTTCTTGACCAGGTGCGCCCGCGGCTAGGCATCATCATGGAAACCGAACTGTGGCCCAACCATATCCACCAATGCGCCAGGCGCGGCATTCCGGTGGCCTTGGCCAATGCCCGGCTGTCCGAGCGCTCGGCCCGTGGCTATGGGCGCTTTGCCAAGCTGACCTGGCCAATGCTGGGCGAGATGAGCCTGATCGCCGTGCAGACCGAAACCGAGGCGCAACGCTTCCGTGAGCTGGGCGCGCGTCCCGAGTGCGTTAAGGTGACCGGCTCGATCAAGTTCGACCTGAAGCTCGATGATCACTTGCAGCCCCGTGCCAAGGCACTTCGCGAACAGTGGGGTGCCAACCAGCGCCCGGTGTGGATCGCTGCCAGTACTCACGAGGGTGAGGATGCCTTGATCCTGCAGGCGCACCGGCAGCTGCTGCAGGTACATGGTGACGCGCTGCTGATTCTGGTGCCGCGTCATCCTGAGCGGTTCGATGCCGTGCATGCCTTGTGCGCCGGGCAGTTCGCCACGGTGCGTCGCTCTGTCGGCACACCGGTGGATGCCCGAACGCAAGTGTTGCTTGGCGACACCATGGGCGAGTTGCTGTTCCTCTATGCCCTGGCCGACATCGCCTTCGTCGGCGGCAGCCTGGTGGCCACTGGCGGCCATAACCCGCTGGAGCCCGCAGCACTGGCCCTGCCGGTGCTCATGGGGCCGCATGTATTCAACTTCCTTGAAATCAGCGCGATGCTGCGCGAGGCGGGGGCGTTGCAACAGGTCGATGATGCCGACGGGCTGGCCGAGGCGGTGCGGCGGTTGATCGAATTGCCGCAGGATTCGCAGCGCATGGGCGCGGCGGGCAGGGCAGTGATGCAGGCCAATCAGGGCGCCTTGCAGCGCTTGCTGGATGGCCTGGGCAAGCTTCTCGGCTGATTTTTGTGTTGACTTGCGGGTATACCCGCCCCCACAGGATTATTGCAAGGCTTCAGACCTGTGCTGCACCTGTGGGAGCGGGTTTACCCGCGAAGAAGCCAACGGCGGTCTCAAGGCCTGCGCTCGAAGTTTTTCGCAGCGGCGGCCGCCAGGTCCGGTGGCAGGAAGTCCTTGTCCGGGTTGTAGTCCGGTTTCAGGTACTGCTTGAGGTCCTGCAGGTCCTGCGGGCTCAAGGTCCCAGCCGCCTGTTTCAGGCTCAGGTTGTCGAGGATGTAGTCATAGCGGCTGTTGTTGTAGTCGCGTACCGAGGTGTACAGCTGGCGCTGGGCGTCGAGCACGTCGACGATGTTGCGGGTGCCGACCTGGTAGCCGATTTCGGTGGCTTCCAGGGCGCTCTGGTTGGAGATGATCGACTGTTTGCGTGCCTGGACCTGCTCTACGTCGGTGTTCACCGCGCGGTGCAGGTTACGCGTGTTCTCCACCACCTGGCGGCGCAGGCTTTCCCGCTGCTGTTCGCTCTGGCTGAGGCGCTGGTAGGCCTCGCGTACCTGCGAACTGGTAAGGCCGCCGCTGTAGATCGGAATGTTCAGCTGCAGGCCGATGCTGGTCTGCTCGACGTCCCCGCTGTAACGCTGGCCGAACGGCGACGGGTTGGTGAAGCCCAGGCTGTCGTTGTCGCCTTTTTCGTACTTGGCCACCGCATCGAGGGTCGGCGCATGGCCGGCTTTGCGCTGGCGCAGGGTTTCTTCGGCGGCGGCAACCGCGTGGTTGGTGGCCAGCAGGTTGAGGTTCTGGCGGCCGGCGGTTTCCACCCAGGCCTTGGCGTCGTTGGGGGTCGGCACCTTCACCGGTAGCGTGTGCACCACACCCTGGATCGAGGTGTATTCGCGGTTGGTCAGAGTGACCAGGGCCTCGAAGGCATCCTGCACCTGGCGTTCGGCGATGATCCGGTTGGCCCGGGCGGTATCGTAGCTGGCCTGGGATTGCAGCACGTCGGTCTTGTCGGACAGGCCGACGTCGAACCGTTCGTTGGACTGGTCCAGCTGGCGCTTGAAGGCGGCTTCTTCAGCTTTGGTCGCCGCCAGGTTGTCCTGGGCGCGCAGCACGGAGAAGTAGTCCTGCGCAGTCTGCAGGATCAGGTTCTGCTCGGTAGCCGACAGTTGCAGCGCTGCCTGCTCGTTGACCGCTTCGGCAGCCTGCAGCTGGAACCAGCGATCCGCGCGGAAGATCGGTTGCGCGAGGGTCGCGCTCCAGGTGTTGCCACTGCGGTTGGTGGTGGCTGATGGGTGGTCGATCTTGGTGCGGGCATTCATCATCTCGGCGCCGGCCGAGAGGTTTGGCAGCAGGCCGGCACGCGCCTGCGGTACCACTTCTTTCTGGGCGCCATAATCGGCACGGGCGGCAGCAAGATCGGCGTTGTTATCTACCGCTTCCTGGTAAACGCTGACCAGATCGGTCCTTACCGTCGTGGGCATGTCCGCTGCCCAGACCACTCCGTTGGACGCACAAGACACGGCTATCGCCAGTGAAAGTTTGCGCAGCATAGAGGCAATCCTTGTACGAAATTTAATTACTGAACTGTTGAGTATCGAGCGACGGGCCAGTGTAGTGCCATGCGCATCCGCCAACAATCATAGGTTGCGCCTTTCATCTCCCCTGCGTTTTACCCGCTTGGCTTTGCCGACCACTCCAGTCTAGACTGCGCATGTTCTTGTCGGGGTGCCTTGAAGCAAAGGCTGAGATCGCAGAGGTGCGGATCCCGTTGAACCTGATCAGGTTAGCGCCTGCGTAGGGAACAAGATTGCTCGCCTTCCCGGGGAGCCTCTTGTGCCAGGTCCGGGAATGTCGCAGCTGCACGCAGCTTCAGGCACCCCCCATCCGGCACTGCACCCGTTCCAGGGTGCGTCCACGTCTTTCAGGTTCACCCCGACATTCCCCTGCTAGGAAGCCGTCTGGAGAGCCTGTGATGACTAAACAAGAAAAAACGATCAACCTCAGCGAATCGGCACAAGTCGATCAGCAGTCCGTGCAACCGTTCCCGCGTTCGCGCAAGGTCTACGTCGAAGGCTCGCGCCCGGACATCCGCGTGCCCATGCGCGAAATCAGCCTGGACGACACGCCCACCGACTTCGGTGGCGAAAGCAATGCGCCAGTTCTGGTCTACGACACCTCCGGCCCGTACACCGACCCCAACGTCATCATCGACGTGCGCAAGGGCCTGGCCGATGTGCGTTCGGCCTGGATCGATGCACGCGGTGACACCGAGCGCCTCGACGGCCTGAGCTCCGACTTCGGCCAGCAGCGCCTGAACGATGCGGAACTTGCCAAGCTGCGCTTCGCCCATGTGCGCAACCCGCGCCGGGCCAAGGCTGGCGCCAACGTTTCGCAGATGCATTACGCGCGCAAGGGCATCATCACCGCCGAGATGGAATACGTGGCCATCCGTGAGAACATGAAGCTGCAAGAGGCCCGCGCCGCCGGCCTGCTCAACGAGCAGCATGCCGGCCACAGCTTCGGTGCCAACATCCCGAAAGAAATCACCCCGGAATTCGTCCGCCAGGAAATCGCCCGTGGCCGCGCGATCATCCCGGCCAACATCAACCACCCGGAACTGGAGCCAATGATCATTGGCCGCAACTTCCTGGTGAAGATCAACGGCAACATCGGCAACAGTGCCCTGGGCTCCTCGATCGAAGAAGAAGTGGCCAAGCTGACCTGGGGTATCCGCTGGGGCTCGGACACTGTCATGGACCTGTCCACCGGCAAGCACATCCACGAAACCCGCGAGTGGATCATCCGCAACTCGCCGGTGCCGATCGGTACCGTGCCGATCTACCAGGCCCTGGAAAAGGTCAACGGCGTCGCCGAGGACCTGACCTGGGAGCTGTTCCGCGACACCCTGATCGAACAGGCCGAGCAGGGCGTGGACTATTTCACCATCCACGCCGGGGTGCTGCTGCGCTATGTGCCGCTGACTGCCAAGCGGGTCACCGGGATCGTCAGCCGCGGCGGCTCGATCATGGCCAAGTGGTGCCTGGCGCATCACAAAGAGAACTTCCTGTACACGCACTTCGATGAGATTTGCGAAATCATGAAGGCCTACGACGTCAGCTTCTCGCTAGGCGACGGCCTGCGCCCTGGCTCGATCGCCGACGCCAACGACGCCGCCCAGTTCGGTGAGCTGGAAACCCTCGGCGAGCTGACCAAGATCGCCTGGAAGCACGATGTGCAGTGCATGATCGAAGGCCCTGGCCACGTGCCGATGCAACTGATCAAGGAGAACATGGACAAGCAGCTGGAGTGCTGCGACGAGGCACCGTTCTACACCCTCGGCCCGCTGACTACCGACATCGCCCCGGGTTACGACCACATCACCTCCGGCATTGGTGCGGCAATGATCGGCTGGTTCGGTTGCGCCATGCTCTGCTACGTCACGCCAAAAGAGCACCTGGGCCTGCCGAACAAGGATGACGTCAAGACCGGCATCATCACCTACAAGATCGCCGCCCATGCTGCCGACCTTGCCAAGGGCCATCCGGGCGCGCAGATTCGTGACAATGCCTTGTCCAAGGCGCGTTTCGAATTCCGCTGGGAAGACCAGTTCAACCTGGGCCTGGACCCGGACACCGCGCGAGCCTTCCACGACGAAACCCTGCCGAAGGAATCGGCCAAAGTCGCGCACTTCTGCTCGATGTGCGGGCCGAAGTTCTGCTCGATGAAGATTACCCAGGAAGTGCGTGAATACGCGGCCAAGATCGAGACCGTGGATGTAACGGTCGAGCAAGGCATGCGTGAGCAGGCCGAACGGTTCCGCCAGGAAGGCAGCCAGCTGTACCACAAAGTGTAAGAACGCTGGGGCCGCTTTGCGGCCCTTTCGCGACACAAGGCCGCTTCCGCAGGGACCGCGCAAGGCTGGATGCCTGCGCTGTTCTTGTGGGAGCGGCCTTGTGTCGCGATTTGAGGACGAAGTCCTCGCCAAGAACACCAACAACATTGCCGGCGAGCGCCAATAATGACATCACCCAGCCAGTTTTCCCCCGACCACCCGGTCCCCATCCACCAGCGCATCTTCGGCGCCCGCGACCTGTTCTCGCTGTGGTTCTCCCTCGGCATCGGCCTGATGGTCCTGCAGGTAGGCGCCATGCTCGCCCCTGGCCTTGGCCTGGCTGGCGCGGTCCTGGCCATTGCCCTTGGCACCGGTGTCGGTGTGCTGTTGCTCGGCGCTGCCGGGGTCATCGGCAGTGACACCGGCCTGTCAGCCATGGGCACCCTGAGGCTTAGCCTGGGTAGCCATGGCGCGCGCCTGCCAGCCCTGCTCAACCTGCTGCAACTGGTGGGCTGGGGCGCATTCGAACTCATCGTCATGCGCGACGCCGCCAGCCTGCTGGGCGCGCGGGCGTTCGGCGAGGCCAGCGCCTGGAACAGCCCGATGCTGTGGACGCTGTGCTTCGGTGGCCTGGCCACCCTGCTGGCGGTCAGCGGCCCCTTGGCGTTCGTGCGCAAGGTGCTGCGTGCCTGGGGTATCTGGCTGCTGCTGGGCGCGTGCCTGTGGCTGACCTGGAACCTGTTCGCCAAGGCCGACCTGGCGGCGCTGTGGAACCGCGCTGGTGATGGTTCGATGTCGCTGGCGGTGGGCTTCGACATCGCCATCGCCATGCCGTTGTCTTGGTTGCCGCTGATCGCCGACTACTCGCGTTTCGCCCGTAACGGCAAGCCTGTGTTCGGCGGCACCGTTGCCGGCTACTTCATCGGCAACACCTGGCTGATGAGCCTGGGCGTGGCCTACACCCTGGCCTTTGCCGCCAGTGGCGAGGTCAATGCGCTGCTGCTGGCCCTTGCGGGTGCCGGCATGGGCATCCCACTGCTGCTGATCCTGCTGGACGAGTCGGAAAAGGCCTTTGCCGATATTCATTCGGCTGCCGTTTCCACTGGCGTGCTGTTGCCCCTGAAGGTCGAGCACCTTGCCTTGGCCATCGGCGTGCTCTGCACCCTGATCGCCTTGCTGGCGCCACTGGCCCAGTACGAAAACTTCCTGCTGTTGATCGGGTCGGTGTTTGCACCGCTGTTCGGCGTGGTGCTGATGGACCACTACGTGATCCGTCGTCGTCGCCTGCCGACCCAGATCGGTGGCTTGCACTGGCAGGCGCTGCTGGCCTGGGTGGTGGGTGTGGCGGCCTATCACCTGATCGCCGCCAAGGCGCCGGAGCTGGGGGCTACCCTGCCAGCACTGCTGCTGGCAGGTGGGCTGCATGGCCTGCTGAGCTTCAGCCGCGGCCGGGAAACAGCTCAGGCTTGAGCACGCCGTTGAGGCGTGGGTAGGGGATCTTCAGTTCCACGTGGCCCATGGAGTAGGGCGCAATGGCATAGACCTCGTATTTCACCACCAGCGCGCCGTACGTCAGGGCGATGTGCGGCGACCGCTTGAAGGGCCAGGTCTTGACGAACTCGGCGTCCTTGTCCATGCCCACGCTGATCAACCAGGCCCGGTGCGACTCCTCCACGGTCTTCCAGAAGGTTTCCTCCTGGCCTGGCACCAGCATGTCCTGCAGGGTCAGCACCTTGTCCAGTTTGCGTGAGTAGTTGATGAAGCCGCGCCCCGGCATGCCGTGGGCACCGCCGCTGTCGAGGTAGCTGGACAGCTCGATGATCACCAGCCCGTCATGCTGCTCGCGTACCTTGGCTTGCAGGTAGCTGCTGTTGCGTTTGTCGGCACTGGCCAGGTACTGCTGCTCGTAGGCCTGCAGGGTGCTTGGCGCGGTGCCATGCTGATTGTCTTCGGTCAGCTGCAGCAGGCGTTTTTCGACGATGGCATCGAGCTTGGGCTGGGCCGGAAAGTGGACGGTGTCGATGTTCACCAGCGGGCAGTCGCTTGCGCTGCAGCCTGGCTTGACGTGCTCCCAGGCATCACGCTTGACCTCGAGCGGGGTCCGGTAATTGGGTGCGAACAGGCTCTGGCAGGCACCCAGAGCGAGTGCCAGCACGGCCACGGAAGTCAGTTTGACAAGTGTCATGGTGATCCTTGCAGAACAGGGAAAAGTCGGCCTTTGACCGTCTGCGCGGCCTTCAGTTCGCCACTAAGCTAACAGAGTGAAGGCGGCCTGTCCCGAGTGTGCGAACGGTTGCCGGAAAGGGGTGAAACGGGCAACCGTGCAGAGTAGGATGGCGCGATGCGGTAAATGAGGTGATGAGGATTTCCATGTCAGACACGTTGAATTCGGTGCCCAGGGCGGTCGAGATCGTCAAGCGGGCCAACTGCTTCAAGGGCTTCTACAAGCTCGACAAGGTGCACCTGCGCCATGAATTGTTCGCAGGCGGCATGAGCCGAGAGATCAGCCGTGAGCTGTTCGTGCGTCACGATGCGGTCTGTGTGCTGCCTTACGACCCATTGCGCGATGAGGTGGTGCTGATCGAGCAGTTCCGTGTCGGTGCCCTGGGCAAGGTCGACAACCCATGGCTGATCGAGATGGTCGCCGGGCTGATCGACCGCGAAGAAGAACTGGAAGACGTCGCGCATCGCGAAGCCCAGGAAGAAGCCGGGCTGGCGATAGGCGCCCTGTGGCCGATTACCCGTTACTTCCCTTCGCCCGGTGGCAGTGATGAGTATGTGCACCTTTACCTCGGCCGCTGCACCAGTGAAGGCGCGGGTGGCCTGCATGGCCTGGAAGAAGAGGCCGAAGACATCCGCGTGCGCGTATGGTCGTTCGACGATGCAATGCAGGCAGTGCGCGATGGTCAAATCTGCAACGCGGCGACCATCATCAGCCTGCAGTGGCTGGCGCTGAACAAAGATGAAGTTCGAGGTATGTGGAAGTGAACCTGTTGCGTGAGCGTTATCGGGTCGATCTGGCCGGGCTGCAAGCAGCCTGCGAGGCCAACTATGCCCGGCTCATGCGCCTGCTGCCCGATATGCGCACCACCCAGAGTTCGCGGCGCATCGGCATGACCCAGGGCGACCAGATGCTCGGCGTGCTGGTGCTCGATGTGCTGCTGGCCTGCCCCTATACCACCACCTTGCGTGTGCGCCAGGAGCACAGCCTGCCCTGGCTGCCGGTGCCGCACCTGGAAGTGCAGGTGTATCACGATGCGCGCATGGCCGAAGTGATCAGCGCCGAGCACACTCGCCGCCTGCGCAGCATTTATCCGTACCCCAACGAGGCCATGCACCAGCCGGACGAGAAGGCGCAGCTCAATCTGTTCCTCGGCGAATGGCTCAGCCATTGCCTGGCCTGTGGCCACGAACTGGCAAGTGTGCGCTGAAATGTGACCTGGGTCGGTTTCGAGTGTTTGCTCGCAACCGTTCCAGCGCCATAATTCGTGCAGAATCCGTTCGAGGAGACGGCCCTTGCCGCACCCAGACCCTAGCCCTGCGCCCGTGCATGTGGTGCAACTGACCGACGCCCACCTGTTCGCCAGCCCGGCGGGCACCTTGCTGGGCCTCAATACCCGCGACAGCCTTCAGCACGTGGTGGCCCAGGTGGGGCGCGAGCAGCCGCGTATCGACTTGCTGCTGTGTACCGGCGACCTTTCCCAGGATGGCAGTGTCGCGTCGTACCAAGCTTTCCGCGCACTGACCGGCGGCTTTGCCGTGCCGACCCGCTGGTTGCCGGGCAACCATGATGAAGCACAGGTCATGGCGCAGGTTGCGCCTGAGCTGGTGCAATCGGTGACGGATATAGCAAGCTGGCGCGTGGTCATGCTGAACACGGCGGTGCAGGGCGCTACCCATGGGCTGCTCGAGCAGGACCAGTTGTCGATCCTCGATGAAGCCTTGGCCTCGGCCGGCGAGCGTCATTGCCTGGTGTGCTGTCACCATCAGCCGGTGGATATCGGCTGTGCCTGGATCGCCCCGATCGGTCTGCGCAATGCCGATCAGCTGCTGCGGCGCCTGCAGGGTTATCCACAGGTGAAAGTGTTGCTTTGGGGGCACATTCACCAGGAGTGGGATGAACAGCGCGATGGCTTGCGCCTGCTGGCCACGCCGTCGACCTGCATCCAGTTTGAGGCGGGCAGCGAGGACTTCAAGGTCAGCGAAGAGCAGCCTGGCTATCGCTGGTTGCGCCTGCATGCCGATGGGCGGGTGGAGACGGGGGTAGAGCGGGCCGTTGATTTTGAAGTGAAGCTCGACTTCAACAGCGCGGGATATTGAAGACCTGGCGCCACGCCGCGGCCCCGGCTATTTGAAGAATATGTTGCTAAATCCCTGCCGCGGCGCCAAAGCCCGGTGAACGCGCTACACTGCGCGTCCCTGCGCCCACTCGATCGGGTGCAAAGCCACAGATTCCGGGGTCAGCATGTCGGGTTCCATCCTCTATATCCATGGCTTCAACAGCTCGGCGCTGTCCACCAAGGCACGCCAGCTCGCGGCCGTCATGCAGCAACTGGGCCTGTCGCAGCAGCTGCGCATACCGGAGTTGCACCACCATCCACGGCAGGCGATTGCCCAGCTCGAAGCCGCAATCGCCGAGCTGGGTGCGCCGCTGCTGGTCGGCAGTTCGCTCGGCGGCTACTATGCCACTCATCTGGCCGAGCGCCATGGGCTGAAGGCCCTGCTGGTCAACCCGGCCGTCACCCCGCACAAGCGTTTCGATGGTTATCTGGGGACCCAGCGCAACCACTACACGGGCGAGACCTGGGAGCTGACGCTGGATCATGTGCAGGCGCTGGCCGAACTGGAAGTGCCGGCGCCGGCCGACCCAGGTCGCTATCAAGTGTGGCTGCAGACCGCCGATGAAACCCTGGACTACCGCCACGCCGAGCATTATTACCGGGCGTGCGCCCTGCGCATCCAGGCCGGAGGCGATCACAGCTTCCAGGGCTTTGCCGAGCAACTGCCAGGCCTGCTGGCATTCGCCGGTATTGCCCGGCAGCAGTATGCGGCGCTCGATTTTTCTGTATTTTGATCTTTTGCATTCACCAGACTGACGACGAGAATCCATGGCCAATCCCAGCGCTAGCGCCTATAACGCAGACGCCATCGAAGTCCTCTCCGGCCTCGACCCGGTGCGTAAACGCCCGGGCATGTACACCGACACCAGCCGGCCCAACCACCTGGCCCAGGAAGTCATCGACAACAGTGTCGACGAAGCCCTGGCCGGCCATGCCCGCTCGGTGCAGGTCATCCTCCACGCCGATCATTCGCTGGAAGTCAGCGACGATGGCCGTGGCATGCCGGTGGACATCCACCCTGAAGAAGGGGTGTCGGGCGTCGAGCTGATCCTCACCAAGCTGCACGCCGGCGGCAAGTTCTCCAACAAGAACTACCAGTTCTCCGGCGGCCTGCATGGCGTGGGGATTTCGGTGGTCAACGCCTTGTCGACCCAGGTGCGCGTGCGCGTCAAGCGCGACGGCAACGAGTACCAGATGACCTTTGCCGATGGCTTCAAGGCCAGCGAGCTGGAGGTGGTGGGCACGGTTGGCAAGCGCAACACCGGCACCAGCGTGTATTTCAGCCCGGACCCGAAGTACTTCGATTCGGCGAAGTTCTCCATCAGCCGCCTCAAGCACGTGCTCAAGGCCAAGGCCGTACTGTGCCCGGGCCTGCTGGTCAGCTTCGAGGACAAAGCCAGCGGCGAGAAGGTCGAGTGGCACTATGAAGATGGCCTGCGTTCGTACCTGGTCGATTCGGTCAGCGAGTTCCAGCGCCTGCCCGACGAGCCGTTCTGCGGCAGCCTGGCGGGTAACAAGGAGGCCGTCGACTGGGCTCTGTTGTGGCTGCCCGAAGGCGGAGACAGCGTTCAGGAAAGCTACGTCAACCTGATCCCCACCGCCCAGGGTGGTACCCACGTCAATGGCCTGCGCCAGGGCCTGCTCGATGCAATGCGCGAGTTCTGCGAGTTCCGCAACCTGTTGCCGCGTGGCGTCAAGCTGGCGCCGGAAGACGTCTGGGAACGCATCACCTTCGTCCTCTCGATGAAGATGCAGGAACCGCAGTTCTCCGGCCAGACCAAGGAGCGCCTGTCGTCCCGAGAGGCCGCAGCGTTCGTTTCGGGCGTGGTCAAGGACGCCTTCAGCCTGTGGCTCAATGCCCACCCGGAGCTGGGCATGCAGCTGGCGGAACTGGCCATCAGCAACGCCGGCCGGCGCCTCAAGGCCAGCAAGAAGGTCGAGCGCAAGCGCATCACCCAGGGCCCGGCCTTGCCAGGCAAGCTGGCCGATTGCGCCGGGCAGGACCCGATGCGTGCCGAACTGTTCCTGGTCGAGGGTGACTCCGCCGGTGGTTCGGCCAAGCAGGCGCGTGACAAGGAATACCAGGCCATCCTGCCGCTGCGTGGCAAGATCCTCAACACCTGGGAAGTGGATGGCGGCGAAGTCCTGGCCAGCCAGGAAGTGCACAACATCGCCGTGGCCATCGGTGTCGACCCGGGTGCGACCGACCTGTCGCAGCTGCGCTACGGCAAGATCTGCATCCTCGCCGACGCCGACTCCGACGGCTTGCACATCGCCACCTTGCTCTGCGCACTGTTCGTCCAGCACTTCCGTCCGCTGGTCGAGGCCGGCCACGTCTACGTGGCCATGCCGCCGCTGTACCGCATCGACCTGGGCAAGGAAATCTACTACGCCCTCGACGAAGCCGAGCGTGACGGCATTCTCGACCGCCTGGTAGCCGAGAAGAAGCGCGGCAAGCCGCAGGTCACCCGATTCAAGGGGCTGGGTGAAATGAACCCGCCGCAGCTGCGGGAAACCACCATGGACCCGAACACCCGGCGCCTGGTCCAGCTGACCCTGGATGACGTGCAGGGCACTACCGAGATCATGGACATGCTGCTGGCCAAGAAGCGCGCCGGTGACCGCAAGAACTGGCTGGAGACCAAAGGCAACCTGGCTGAGGTTCTGGTTTGATTCGTCTGCTGGTCGCGGTCTGCCTGACGCTGGTTGCCCTGCCGAGCCTGGCGGGCAACTGGCCGGAACTGAAGCTGGCCTCCGAGCACCCGATCGAGGGTATGCGCGGCGGCAACCTGTCCGGCCTGGTCGAGTGTCGGGGCGGGCTGTGGGGCGTTTCCGATCGGGATGACGACCGCATTTACCGCTTCGACCAGCAGAACGCCGTCTGGCGCGCTCAGCCGCTGACCTTCACGCCACCGCCGGTGCCAGAGAGTGGCCTGCCGTGGGGGTTGAAATCGCGTAACTGGGCAGCCTCCTACGTGCGTGGCGGCGAACTGGATTACGAAGGCATCACCTGTGACCAGGCGGGCAACCTCTTCCTGGTCAGCGAGGCCCACGCGGCGGTGCTGCAGTTGCCTGCCGAGGGTGAGCCGGAGTGGCTGAAGATCGACCCGGCGATGGTCCGCCAGGCTCGGGCCAGCGGCATGCTGCTCAACTTCAATGCCCTGTTCGAAGGCCTGGCGATCAACCCGCAAGGTGACCGCCTGTGGCTGGCGGCCGAGCGCGAGCGGCGCGGCCTGGTGGCCATCGAGCGCCAGCAGTCGGTATGGACGTGCGGGCGCAGCTGCGTGTTGCTGAGCGAGGCCGGGGTCGAGATGCAGCCGCCACAAATGCCCAACCCGCGGGCGCTGTCCCGCGATTTCGCCGACCTGGCCTGGTTTGAGGGCAAGTTGTTTACCCTCGAACGCAACGCTTACCGTGTGTGCCGGCGCGACGCTACGAGCGGCAAGGTCGAGCAGTGCTGGTCATTCGCCGCCGAGGCGCTGGTACCTGAGCGCCGCTACGATCAGCCATATGGCCTGGCTGAAGCGCTGGTGATCGATGCCAAGGGCGCCTGGATCGGCCTGGACAACAACAACGGTGACCGTGCCGATGGCGAAAGCCGGCCGATCGTCTGGCGCTTCGAAGCGCCGCAGGGCGGCTGGAGCGCCAACCCATGACCGCACCACCGGGCAAGCGTGCCGGCAAGGTCCTGATGATCGTCGCCTGGGCGGCGGGGCTGTTCCTTGCCACGCGATTCTTCGGGCAATGGGAAGACCATGAGCGCAACCCGAACACCCAGGTACAGTCGTCCCATGGCGACGGTTTCATCGAAGTGCGGCTGCTGAGCAATGGCCAGGGCCACTTCGTGCTGGACGGCGCGATCAATGGCCAGGTGGTGCATTTCATGCTCGACACCGGCGCCACCGACGTGGCGATCCCGGAGCCACTGGCCAACGACCTGGACCTGCAGCGCGGCAGTCCGGTGATGCTGAGCACTGCCAACGGCCGTACCGAAGGCTATCGCACCCGGCTGGCTACCCTGCAGTTGGGTGATATCCGCCTGCAGAACGTGCGCGCCCTGGTGGTGCCGGGCCTGGACGGGCACACCGTGCTACTGGGCATGAGCGCCCTGAAACAACTTGAATTTACCCAGCGCGGCGGCACCATGCTGTTGCGCCAGAACCTGAAATGACGAGGCCCGCATGAGCGACTCACTGGAACTCAGCCTGGACGGCGTCGAACGCCGCTCGCTGGCTGACTTCACCGAACAGGCCTACCTCAACTATTCCATGTACGTGATCATGGACCGGGCCTTGCCACACATCGGCGACGGCCTGAAGCCGGTGCAGCGACGCATCGTCTATGCCATGAGCGAGTTGGGGCTCAATGCCGACGCCAAGCACAAGAAGTCTGCCCGTACCGTCGGCGACGTGCTCGGCAAGTTCCACCCCCACGGCGATTCGGCCTGCTACGAAGCCATGGTGCTGATGGCACAGCCGTTCAGCTACCGCTACACCCTGGTCGATGGTCAAGGCAACTGGGGGGCGCCGGACGACCCGAAGTCGTTCGCCGCCATGCGTTACACCGAGGCACGCCTGTCGCGCTATTCGGAAGTGCTGCTCAGCGAAGTGGGCCAAGGCACCGTCGACTGGGTGCCGAACTTCGACGGCACGCTGGAGGAGCCTGCGGTACTGCCGGCGCGCCTGCCGAACATCCTGCTCAACGGTACCACCGGTATCGCCGTGGGCATGGCAACCGACGTGCCGCCACACAACCTGCGTGAAGTGGCCAGCGCCTGTGTGCGCCTGCTCGACGAGCCCAAGGCCACCATCGAGCAGCTGTGCGAACACATCCAGGGGCCGGACTACCCGACCGAAGCCGAGATCATTACGCCGCGTGCGGAAATCCAGAAGATCTATGAGAGCGGTCGTGGCTCGATCCGCATGCGCGCCGTGTACCGTGTCGAGGATGGCGACATCGTTGTCACCGCGCTGCCGCACCAGGTCTCCGGGGCCAAGGTGCTTGAGCAGATTGCCGCGCAGATGCAGGCCAAGAAGCTGCCGATGGTCGCTGACCTGCGTGACGAGTCGGACCACGAGAACCCGTGCCGTATCGTCATCATCCCACGCTCCAACCGCGTCGATGCCGACGAACTGATGCAGCACCTGTTCGCCACCACCGACCTGGAAAGCAGCTACCGGGTCAACGTCAATATCATCGGCCTCGACGGTCGCCCGCAACTGAAGAACCTGCGGGCGCTGCTGCTGGAGTGGCTGGAATTCCGCACCAACACCGTTCGCCGCCGTCTGCAGCACCGCCTGGACAAGGTCGAGAAGCGCCTGCACCTGTTGGAAGGCTTGCTCACCGCGTTCCTCAACCTGGATGAAGTGATCCACATCATCCGCACCGAAGAGCACCCCAGGCAGGCCCTGATCGAGCGCTTCCAGCTGACCGAGATCCAGGCCGACTACATCCTCGAGACCCGCCTGCGTCAGCTGGCGCGCCTGGAAGAGATGAAGATTCGTGGCGAGCAGGACGAACTGCTCAAGGAGCAGGCCAAGCTGCTGGCCCTGCTGGGCAGCGACGCCAAGCTGCGCAAGCTGGTGCGCAGCGAACTGATCAAGGATGCCGAAACCTATGGCGACGACCGCCGCTCGCCCATCGTCGAGCGCGCCGAAGCCAAGGCCCTGTCGGAAAACGAACTGATGCCGACCGAGCCGGTCACCGTGGTGTTGTCGGAAAAGGGCTGGGTGCGCTGCGCCAAGGGCCACGACATCGACGCTACCGGCTTGTCCTACAAGGCCGGCGACGGCTTCAAGGCTGCTGCTGCGGGCCGTTCCAACCAGTTTGCCGTGCTGATCGACTCCACCGGGCGCAGTTATTCGGTGGCCGCGCATACCCTGCCATCGGCGCGAGGCCAGGGCGAACCGCTGACCGGCCGCCTGGCGCCCCCGCCCGGGGCAACGTTCGAATGTGTGCTGCTGCCAGACGATGAGGCGCTGTATGTGGTGGCCTCGGATGCCGGTTACGGCTTCGTGGTCAAGGGTGAGGACCTGCAGGCCAAGAACAAGGCTGGCAAAGGCTTGCTCAGCTTGCCCAACGGCGCCAAGGTCATGACCCCACGCCCGGTGGCCGACCGTGAACAGGACTGGCTGGCAGCGGTCACCACCGAAGGTCGCCTGTTGGTGTTCAAGGTTTCCGACCTGCCACAACTGGGCAAAGGCAAGGGTAACAAGATCATCGGTGTGCCCGGTGATCGGGTCGCCAGTCGTGAAGAATTTGTCACCGACCTGGCGGTGATTGGCGAGGGCTCGACCCTTGTATTGCAGGCCGGCAAGCGTACCCTGTCTCTTAAACCAGACGACCTGGAGCACTACAAGGGCGAACGTGGCCGACGCGGCAGCAAGCTGCCCCGGGGCTTCCAGCGGGTCGACAGCCTGCAGGTGGAAGGGCCGGCATAATCCGACGAAATGTCTGGAACGGCAATTTCAGCGCCGTTCCAGGCAGAAATGCTGGAGTCGCGCCGATATTTCGCGGATGATAGTGCCCCTGCGGTGCCGGCGTGGCCGTGTGCCCGATTGAATCTCTATCAGTATCACTGCGGTTTGCCTGGTGCGACCGCCTGGATGGGTTGAATGAAACTCCTGCGCCTTCCATTTGCGCTGTTGATGACGGGTTTGCTGGGACTGGGCGGGTGCAGCATGCATCAGCCAGTTGCCCTGTACCAACTCGACAGCGGTGATCCTGGCCAGCCTTCACAGAGTGCGGGCATGGCCGTGGTACTCGGCCCGGTGTCGATAGCCGATTACCTGCAGCGTGAAACCTTCTTGCAGCGTCAGGCCGATGGCAGCCTGAGTTCGGCGACCGACGGTCGTTGGGCGGGTAGCCTGTCAGCGGACATCGATCAGTTGCTGGTGCGTCAACTGGCGTGGCGTCTCGACAGCCAGCGCGTGGTACTGGCCCCGGCCAGCGCCGGCTTCACTCCGGACGTGCAGGTGCTGCTGTCGATCACTCGCCTGGACTCGGGCAAGAACCAGCCTGCGGTTCTCGATGCGCAATGGCGCCTGCTCGATCGTCGTGGCCGTGTGCGTGACAACCGTATCGTACACCTTGAGCAGCACCATGAGGGCAGCGAGTCGTCCCAGGTTCAAGCCCAGGGGCAGTTGCTGCAGAAGCTTGCCGAGCAGTTGAGCACAGCGGTCAAGCCGCTGGCCAATCAGCCTGCGGTTGTTGAAGAAGCACCGAAGAAACAGGCGGCGCCGGTACAGGTCAAGAAAGAGCCTGAGAAGTCGAAGATCCCGATGGCTTCGCCGATTCGTACCGATATGGAAGTCTATCGCTTCTGATCGAACCGCCAGCCACAAAAAAGCCCGCATGTTCGCGGGCTTTTTTGTGGCTGAAGATTTTGTACGCGCCGCTATCAGGCCCGGCGTTCGTGCATCCGCGCCAACTGGCGCTCCAGCATCGACGGGTAAGGCTCCATCAGGCGCTCCACGCAGCATGCCCCTTCAGGGCTGGCAATCGGCCGGATGCGGGCGCGCTTGCGGATCAGCTCGTCATCACTGATCTGCCGCTCCACCAGCAGCAGGTTGCGGCTGTGCTGCGACAGCGCCAGCGCGTCCTGAGCCTTTTCGGCCATCAGCAGGTCGACCTGCTCCAGCCCTTGCAGGTCATCGCCCAGGGCCAGGCCCAGCTGCAATTGCAGGGTGATGCCGCTGTCGGCCACTTCGATCTGCAGGGCGTGGCCCAGCGCGCGCAGCAACTCGCCACAACAGATGGCGTTGGTCAGGTAGTCCTCACCGCAATCGCGGCTGTGGAACAGGACCAGGGTGCTGCCGTCGTTGAGTGTGTGGATGTCGCCTTCATACAGCGAGGCAGCCTGCTCCAGGCAGCCGCGATAGCGTTCCAGCAGCTCGGTCAGGCGTGTGCGCGGCAGGCGACGCAGTTGCTCTTGGGAACCCAGTTGAACGGCCAGTACGGCGGTGTTTTGCGGTTCATCGGATTCGACCATGACAGGTTTGGCAGCAGCTTGCTCCTCGTCGTCCAGCAGGCCGGCGAAGGCCGCGTCGTCATCCTCGTCCGCCTGGACCACGGCCTTGGCTCGCTGTGCGGGCTTGACCGGGGTCTCGTGATGCAGGTCGTCGAACTCGTCTTCTTCTTCCTCCGGCTCCGGCTCGGGCGGAGGTGGTGGTGCCAGGCGTGCATGAAGCTGGCGAGCGATGTCACCGATCTCGTCCTGGCGATCGATGGCCGGGGTGTAAGGGTGCGGGTCACGCAGCCACACCCGCAGTTGCAGCAGCGGCAGGGTGATATGGCGGCCCTGGCGCAGGCTCAGGCTCAGCGCCAACGCCAGCAGGATGGCGGCGAGGATGCCCATGCTCTGCAGGCTGATCAGCATCGGCTGCTGGAACTGGCTCATGTCCAGGCTGATGCGCAGCTGACCGGCGGTCACGTCCTGGAACGTGATCTTGGTCTGGTACAGGCCTTCGGCTTCACCCAGCAGGCTGTTGCGCGGGCGCTGGCCAGCCTCGGCGAGGATGCGGTTATCCACGCTGTAGATGGCCGCATGGGCCACCAGCGGGTTCTTCACCAGGTTGCCCAGCAACACATTGAGGCTGAGGATGTCATTGGACACCAGCAGCTCGGTTGCCGAGGTGGCGGTCTGGGTGGTCAGGCTCTGGCCGAGGGCGTCGGCCTGCTCGTGCATGGCCTGCTTGAACTGCAGGCCCATCACGCAGGCATAGATCACCAGCGCCAGCGCCACCAGGAAAATGTTGGTGGTGGCGATACGCAATGCCAGGGGCACGCGACGTTGGCGCAGGGCTCGGAAGATCATTATGAAGAAGTTGTCGGTTTTGACGGGCGTGGGCCGGTTCACAGAGCGCGGCTCTTAATGGCATAAAAGTGTTGGGCAGTATAGCGAGCAGTGTTTTGTCGGCAAAGTAGAGTTGGCGCCCGATGGTCATGGAAAATCGGTAGAATGCGCATTTTTCATCGAAGTCGGAGCCAGGTTGTGCGCGAAATCGTTCTGATCAACATCACCGGTGAGGACCGCCCGGGTCTTACCGCCGCCATCACCGGCGTCCTGCTCCAGGGCGGTGTGAACATCCTCGACATCGGCCTGGCGGTCATGCACGGCACGCTATCGTTCGGCATCCTGGTCGATATCCCGGATAACGAAGTGGCTACCAGCCTGCTGCAGAGCGTGCAGTCCAAAGCCCACGAGCTGAACCTGCAAGCGCGTTACACGCCGATCTCCGAAGCCGACTACCAGCATTGGGCCGATGCCCAGGGCGAAGCACGTCATATCGTGACGCTGCTCAGCCGCAAGATCACCCCCGAGCAGTTGCAACGCGTCAGTGCGGTCATCAGCCAGTATGGCCTGACCATCGAGCGTATCGAGCGCCTGTCGGCGCGGGTTGCCTTGAACGCTTCGAGCGAGAAGAGCAAGGCGGCGCTGGAAATTTCCGTGCGTGGCGTGCCGAGCGACGCCCAGGCATTGCGGGCTGACTTCTTCGCATTGTCCGAAGAACTGAACGTCGACATCGCGTTCCAGAAGGACGACCTGTTCCGCCGCAATCGCCGCCTGGCGGTATTCGACATGGACTCGACGCTGATCGAGGCGGAAGTCATCGACGAACTGGCCAAGGCCGCTGGTGTGGGCGAGCAGGTTGCCGCGATCACCGAGCGGGCCATGCGCGGCGAGCTGGATTTCCGCGCCAGCTTCAAGGAACGGATGGCGCTGCTCAAGGGCCTGGATGTCGGCGTACTCGACGAGATCGGTGCTTCCCTGCGCCTCACCGAAGGTGCCGAGAACCTGTTCGCCGAGCTCAAGCGCCTGGGCTACAAGACAGCGATCCTGTCTGGTGGCTTCTCGTACTTCGCCAAACAGGTGCAGGCGCGCCTGGGCATCGATTACGTGTTCGCCAACGAACTGGAAGTGGTCGATGGCAAGGTGACCGGCGTGGCCGTGGAGCCGATCGTCGATGCCCAGCGCAAGGCTGACCTGCTGCAACAGCTGGCCAGTGAAGAAGGCCTGCAACTGGAACAGACCATCGCCGTGGGTGATGGCGCCAACGACCTGCCGATGCTGTCGCTGGCCGGCCTGGGCGTAGCGTTCCGCGCCAAGCCGCTGGTGCGCCAGTCGGCCAAGCAGGCGATTTCCACCCTGGGGCTGGATGGCGTGCTGTACCTGCTGGGCCTGCGCGACCGCGACGGTCGCGGCTGATTCGCATAAAAAAGGCCCTGCATGCGCATGCAGGGCCTGTTTTATGAGGGTCAAGCCTGGGCAGGACTCGCCAGCAGCTCACCCATGCGCACAGCGGAACCTGCGCCCAGGGTCTGTGCCCATTTCACCTGCTCGGGCCCGAACAGCACGATCGCGGTCGAGCCCAGCTTGAAGCGGCCCAACTCTGCACCCTTTTCCAGGTGGATCGGCGCACGGCTGCCTTCGTCGTAACGGAAGGTCTTGAGTTCGCGCTTCGGCGGGGTGACCAGGCCAGCCCACACGGTTTCGATCGAGGCGACGATCATGGCACCCACCAGCACCACCGCCATCGGGCCGCGCTCGGTATCGAACAGGCACACTACACGCTCGTTGCGGGCGAACAACTCAGGAACGTTTTCGGCCGTGGTCTGGTTGACCGAGAACAGGCGGCCTGGCACGTAGACCATTTCGCGAAGGGTGCCGGCCAGCGGCATGTGCACGCGGTGGTAGTCCTTCGGCGACAGGTAGATGGTGGCGAACTCGCCGCCCATGAACGGCGCGGCCAGGGCCGGGTCACCGCCGAGCAACTCGAGCGCGCTGAAGCTGTGGCCCTTGGCCTGGAAGATACGCCCGTGTTCGATCGGGCCCAGTTGGCTGACCGCACCATCGGCCGGGCAGAGGATGGCGCCCGGGGTTTCGTCGAGCGGGCGTGCACCGGGTTTCAGGGCGCGAGTGAAGAAAGCGTTGAAGTGCTCGTAGGCGGTGAGGTCTTCGACCAGTGCTTCACTCATGTTCACCTGGTAACGCTTGGCGAACCAGGCGGTGAAGGCGTTCTTGAACCAGCGCGCACGGCACTCGGCGACACAGCCAGCCAGGCGCGACAGCAGATGGTGCGGCAGCAGGTACTGGCTGAGGATGAACAGACGGGATTTCATTGGGTTGATGGTCCTTGAACTTCGACAGGCGTGTCCGGGTGGTTGCCCCATTCGCTCCACGAACCGGCATAGGCCTTGATGCGTGGGTAGCCGAGGGACTTGGCCACCAGGTAGGTGAAACCGGAGCGGCGGTGGGTCTGGCAGTGGGTGATGACTTCCTTGTCCGGCGTGATGCCCAACTGTTGCAGGACTTCAGCGATGTCCTTGCGGATACGCAGATGGTCGTTGAGGTCCATGCCGGCCGTCCATTCGAAATTGACGGCACCGGGAATGTGCCCGGCCTTGGCAGCCAGGACTTTTTCGCCGTTGAATTCCTGCGGGCCACGGGCATCCCAGATCACAAGGTCTTTTTCGCCCAGGCGGCTTTGCAGGTACTCACGCGTGGCAGTCGGTTCGCTATGCAGTTGCAGATGCACGGGGGCAGTGCCCGGCGTTGGCACGTCGGTGGAGAGCTTGTCAGCCGGCCAGGCCTGGATGCCGCCATTGAGGTAGTGGTAGCGCGAATGGCCGATCACATCGAGCAGCCAGATGAAGCGCCCGGCCCAGCCGCCACCTTCGTCGTCGTATACCACGTAGACGGCATCGTCACGGTGGCCCAGTTCACTGAACAGCTTTTCCAGATCGCCCAGGGCCGGCAACAGGCCGGGCGCCGGCGGCTGGCCGAGCTGGGTGCGCTTGCCTTCGACGAAGCGGGCGCCAGGGATGTGGCCGCTGACATAGCGGTTGGCGCTGCTCAGGTCGACCAGGATCAACTGGGGTGAATCCAGGCGCGGCAGCAAGTCTGCGGCTTCGATCACCAAAGGCAGGCCGGAAAAGTCAGTCATCCACGGTCTCCAGTGTGGAAAGAGGGGCGATTGTAGCGCAAGGCTCAGGCGCCGCGGTTGGCAAACACCGCCAACGCACGCTCGATACATTGCGAAGTCTTGCCGAAGGCTTGCACGCTGACATCGGTCAGTGGCTTGCCGCCCTGGTCGGCCACGGCCAGCATCAGCACCTGGTCGCTGACTGCCAGCGACCGCAGCAGCAGGTGCTCACTGCGGAACAGTGCCTGCAACGGTGCCGGTAGCAGTGCCGAGAACTGGGCGTGATTGTCGGGCGTCAGGCGCAATTGGCCGGCTTTGCTCATGAGCTTTTGCAACAGTCTGTTCTGCGCCAAGGGCAAGTCCATGGCGGCGGCCTCCTGGGGCAGGCCGGCGGTCTGCTGCACGCGCAGGTGGTCGCTGGCACGGTCCAGCGTCAGCAGCATGATGCGCTGCATGCCGCAGGCGAGCATGGCTTCGCGCGCCTGGGTAGCCAGGTGCACGGCGTTGGTGAACGGGCTGGGCTGCGCCAACAACGCCTGGCACAGCTTGCGCCAGCGGCCGAGGTCGTCGCTGGAGGGTGGTGGCGGCGTGAGCATGTCCGGGTGCGGGCGACGCTGCTGCCAAGGCCAGATCAGCGCTTCGGCGGGGTGGAACAGTGCATGCCTGGCGTGACGCCGGGCGCTGGCGGCGGCTTGTTGGTGCACCTGCTGCTGCACGTCTTCCAGGGAGGTTTGCAGGTAGAGCGCGGTCAGCAGTTGCCAGCGCAACAAATGAGGGTTGTCCCAGCCGACCTGGGCTGCCAGCGCCAGGTTGTTGGCCAGCAGTACGGTGTTGGCCGGTTCGTTGAACCAGCGGCGCAATCCGGGTGCCTCGTCCAGGCGATGCTGCTGGTTGAGCAGGTCTTCTTCACGGGCGATGCTCAGTACCGAGGCCAGTTGGTCGCGTTCTTCGAGCAGCAGGCGATAGCCTTGGGTCACCCATTTGGGCAGGCGCCAGTGTTCGGCCATCGCCTGGCACAGGGCGAAGATGCGCACGCCGAACAGTTCCTGCTCCACGTCGGCCGCGGTTTCGCCCTTGTGGATGACCCGCAGCTCCCAGGCGTCAAGCAGCTTGGGGTAGGCCAGGGCCAGTGGCCACAGAGGGGCGAGGAACAGCAGGCTGCCCCAGTGGATTTCCTGCCACAGGCGCGCCAGGCGGCTGGCGAAAAGGCCGCTGGCCTGTTGTGCGGCATGCTGGCTGATCAACAGGAATTGGCGCAGCACCGGCGGGATGTCGTCTTCCGGTACGGCGGGCAGGCGCATCAGCAGTTCCCTGCTACGTGCCAGGCCCAGGCGGTTCAGGGCAATTTCCAGGCTTTCAGCCGGTTCGGCCTGGCTGGCGTTGGCGGGGTGGTTGGCCTCGCGCATCACCGACAGCACCAGGGCGGGACTGTCCTGCATCAGTTCGGCGATGTCGCGCAACGAGCGGCGACTGTCGTTGATCGCGGCCATTACCCGATCGTAACTCTGCTTGGGTACCGGCACGCGAACACCATCAAGCAGCTTGACCCAGGCCTCTAGGGTACGCGGATTCTGAGTGGGCACCTTGGATTCCATTGGCATTTTGGCATCAGTCCGAACTGGCTTTTCGCTTTGAGTGGCTATAGTCTGGCGCAGTTCTGCCGATAAGTAGAAGAAGAGTTTTAAAGCTCCCGTCCCTCTCCCTGACCACGACAGCAAGTGCTTTGATCCTATGGCTAAAATTATCGGCATCATCGTCGTATTCGCGAGCGTGCTCGGCGGATATGTACTCTCCCACGGCAAGATCGCGGCGCTGATCCAGCCGTTCGAAGTGCTGATCATTGGCGGTGCAGCCTTTGGCGCCTTCATGCAGGCGAACCCGGGTTACATGACCATGCATGTAATCAAGAAGTCGATGAAGATGTTCGGCTCTCGCTTCACCCATACGTTCTACCTGGAAGTGCTGGGCCTGGTGTACGAAATCCTCAACAAGAGCCGCCGCGAAGGCATGATGGCGATCGAGAGCGATATCGAAGACGCCGCCGCCAGCCCGATCTTCGCCAAGTACCCGGCAGTGCTGGGCGATGAGCGCATGACCGCGTTCATCTGCGACTACCTGCGCATCATGTCCACCGGCAACATGGCGCCCCATGAGCTCGAAGGCCTGTTCGACATGGAGCTGCTGAGCATGAAGGAAGAGCTCGAGCACCCGTCTCACGCCGTCAGCGGCATCGCCGATGGCATGCCCGGCTTCGGTATCGTCGCGGCGGTATTGGGTATCGTGGTGACCATGGCATCGCTGGGTGATGGTGACCAGAAGTCGATCGGCCTGCACGTCGGTGCGGCGCTGGTCGGTACCTTCTTCGGTATTCTCGCCGCCTATGGTTTCTTCGGCCCGCTGGCCAAGTGCCTTGAGCACGATGCCAAGGAAGAGCTCAATCTCTATGAGTCGATCAAGGCCTCGCTGGTGGCCTCGGCTTCCGGCATGCCGCCTTCGCTGGCCGTCGAGTTCGGGCGCAAGGTGCTGTATCCGAAGCATCGCCCAAGCTTCGCCGAGCTGGAACAAGCGGTTCGCGGTCGCTGAGTCATGGAGAACAATCAGCCGATAATCATCAAGCGCGTCAAGCGCTTCGGTGGCGGGCACCATGGCGGTGCCTGGAAGATCGCCTTCGCCGACTTTGCCACGGCGATGATGGCGTTCTTCCTGGTGCTGTGGCTGTTATCCACGGCTACGCCTGAACAAAAGATCGCCATTGCCGGCTACTTCAAGGACCCGATCGGTTTTTCCGAAAGTGGCACGCCTTACGTCATCGACCTGGGCGGCTCGCCGCAGATGGCGCCGGAAAAGACCATCAACCCGGAAATGAAGTCCGAACCTACGCCTGATACCAGCATCCAGCTGGACAAGGACCAGGTCGAGACCATGGCCGAACAGGTCGAGCGCGAACGCCTCGAACTGCTGTTGCAGGAACTGCAGAACAAGGTTGAGGAAAACCCGCAGCTGCAGAAGTTCAAGGACCAGATCCTGTTCGAGATCACCCAGGACGGCCTGCGCATCCAGATCATGGACGCTGAGAACCGGCCGATGTTCGACATCGGCAGTGCGCGCCTGCAGCCGTATTTCGAGGACATCCTGCTGGCCATGGCCGACACCATCAAGGCGGTGCCGAACAAGATCAGCATCAGCGGCCACACCGATGCCAAGCCGTACGCCGGCACCGGCGATTTCGGTAACTGGGAGCTGTCGGCCAACCGCGCCAACGCCGCGCGTCGAGCCCTGGTTGCCGGTGGCTACCCGGACGGCCAGGTGGCGCGGGTGGTGGGGTATGCCTCGTCATCGCTGTTCGACCGCAAGAACCCGTTCAACCCGGTCAACCGCCGTATCGACATCATCGTCCTGACCAAGAAGGCGCAGCGCAACATCGAGGGTGAGCAGGGCGCGCCCGAGGCGCCAGCGCAACCAGCTGCGCCTGCAGGTGCGGCGCCCGGGGCAGCAGCCCCGGCAGCCCCGACGACAGGTGATGCTGCCGCCCAGGCGCCGATGCAGCCGCGTGAGCTGCGCCAGAAGCTGAATATCTTCGAGGATGGAACCTTGAAGATGGATGAGCAAAAGGACCAGTAGCATTGGGGGCACAAAGTGCCCTCAGGTTCGTCCTTGCAAATCAGAAGCTGTCTTCTGGCAGGCTGGCGATGATCGAGCGGTAGCTGTTCATCCGCTGCGGCTTGATACGGCCTTCTTCGAGTGCCTTGAGCAGTGCGCACCCTGGTTCGCGATCATGCTTGCAGTCGCGGAAGCGACAGGTACCGAACAGGTCGCGAAACTCGATGAAGCCATCTTCGACGTCGTCGCGGCTGACATGGCCGAGGCCGAATTCGCGGATGCCCGGCGAGTCGATCAGGTCGCCGCCGTTAGGGAAGTGATACAGCCGAGCCGTGGTGGTGGTGTGCTGACCCTGGCCAGACCATTCGGACAGCTCGCCTACGCGGGTGCCGGCATCTGGCAGCAGGCTATTGACCAGCGACGACTTGCCCACGCCCGACTGGCCGACGAACACACTGATGTGCCCGTCGAGCATCTGCTGCAGGCGTTGCATGCCGTCGCCGTGGTGTGCGGAGACCTCAAGCAGCGGATAGCCCAGTTCGCGGTAGACCTCTAGCAGCGCATGCAGGCCAGGGCCGTTCTGGTCGTCGATCAGGTCGGCCTTGTTCAGCAGCAGCAGCGGGCGGATGCCGGCGTGCTCGGCAGCCACCAGGTAACGGTCGATCAGGTTCGGGTGTGGCTCCGGCGCCGGGGCGAAGACGATCACGATCAGGTCGACGTTGGCCGCGACCGGCTTGAGCTGGCCGTGGTTGTTCGGCCGGCACAGTTCGGTGCTGCGCGGCATCTGCGCGACGATCACGCCGATGCCCTGGTTGCCAGCGCGCCAGACTACGCGGTCGCCAGTGACCAGTGCCGGCAGGTTGGCCCGCAGGTGGCAGCGAAATACCTGGCCGGCGGCTTCGCCGTCCTGGGCTTCTACCTCGACCTGCACACCGAAGTGAGCGATCACCAGGCCCAGTTGTTCCGGCCCCAGGTCCCCGCCCTCCAGCTCTTGCAGCACGTGCTGCTCGCGTTTGGCGGCGCGAGCGGCGCGTTCGTTCTGGATTTTTTCGATACGCCAGTTCTGGCGACGATTGAGCTGGCGTTTGGCCATGGACCTTCCAAGGTGGGGCAAGTTGAAAACGGCAGGCAGTTTAGCACGCCCGCTCGCAGACCATTCTGGTTACCTTTGCACCGCGCATGCGCAGGCCGGCGTCGCTAGGCTAATATGACGGCCTATACGAGGAGCCCCTTCATGCAGAACCCACAGAACCTGATCTGGATCGATCTGGAAATGACCGGCCTGGACCCGGACCACGACGTCATCATCGAGATGGCCACCATCGTCACCGACAGCGAGCTGAACACCCTGGCCGAAGGCCCGGTGATCGCCATCCACCACAGTGACGAAGTGCTGGCGCGCATGGACGAGTGGAACACCCGCACCCACGGTGCCTCGGGCCTGACCCAGCGCGTGCGTGACAGCAAGATCGGCATGGCCGAAGCCGAAGCGCAGACCATCGCTTTCCTCGAACAATGGGTGCCCAAAGGCAAGTCGCCAATCTGCGGCAACAGCATCTGCCAGGATCGCCGCTTCCTCTATCGGCACATGCGCGGCCTGGAAAACTACTTCCACTATCGCAACCTCGATGTTTCCACCCTGAAGGAGCTGGCCGCGCGCTGGGCGCCGGATGTGCGTGACAGTTTCAAGAAGGGCAGCACCCACCTGGCGCTGGACGATATCCGCGAGTCGATCGCCGAACTGCGTCACTACCGCGAGCATTTCATCAAGGTATGAGCCGAAAGGGCGCAGATATTGTGCTTGCGCCCTCTTTTGGTGCCTCGGGCAACTGGTTAGACTGCGCGCCTTTTCCGTACGGACCCGCGCCATGTTGTTGATGCTCTACCTGATCGCCATCACCGCCGAAGCCATGACCGGTGCCCTGTCCGCCGGCCGTCGCGGCATGGACTGGTTTGGCGTCGTGCTGATCGCCTGCGTCACTGCCCTGGGTGGCGGCTCGGTGCGCGACGTGTTGCTGGGGCATTACCCGCTGACCTGGGTGAAGCACCCGGAATACCTGGTGCTGACCAGCTTTGCCGCACTGCTGACGATTTTCATCGCGCCGATGATGCGCCGTTTGCGTTCGCTGTTCCTGGTGCTGGATGCCCTGGGCCTGGTGGCCTTCACCCTGATTGGCTGCATGACTGCGCTGGAGATGGGGCAGGGCATGCTGGTGGCATCGATCAGCGGGGTGATCACCGGGGTGTTTGGCGGGATCCTGCGGGATATCTTCTGTAACGACATCCCGTTGGTGTTCCGTCGCGAGCTGTACGCCAGCGTGTCGTTCGCGGCGGCGTGGTTCTACCTGGGCTGCGTTTACTTCAAGCTACCGGCGGAGCAGGCGATGCTGCTGACCTTGTTCGGCGGCTTCCTGGTGCGTTTGCTGGCGATTCGTTTCCATTGGGAAATGCCCAAGTTTCATTACAACGACCAGCAGTAGGTACGCTTGCCTTGAGGGGTTGCTGGGCCTGTGAGATCGAGCGCCATCACCATCAAGGCATACGCCTAGCGGCCCTCACCCCCTTCAACGCCATGCCGTGCCAGGGCCCACTCGACATGCTCGCGCACCAGCTCCGATTGGTCCTCCCGGCGGGCTTTCAGCGCCTCGATCACCGGGATTGTCGAAGGCGCATTGCCCAGCCCCACCGCCAGGTTGCGCAAGAACCGCTCATACCCCGCACGCCGCAACGGCCCGCCTTCGGTCTTGCGCAGGAAGGTGCGCTCGTCCCAGAGGAACATTTCGGCCAGCTCGGCATTCTCCAGCCCATGCCGCGGCTGGAAGTCTTGCTCCTGGCTGTAATTGGCAAAGCGATTCCACGGGCAGACGATCTGGCAGTCATCGCAGCCAAACACCCGATTGCCCATCATCGAGCGCAGCTCTACCGGAATGGGCCCGCGCAGCTCGATGGTCAGGTAGGAGATGCAGCGCTGCGCATCCAGCACGTAGGGCCCGACGAAAGCCTGGGTCGGGCAGACGTCCAGGCATGCCTGGCAGCGCCCGCAGTGTTCACTGGTATGCGCTTCGTCCACCGGCAGCGGCAGGTCGACGAACAGTTCGGCAAGGAAGAAGTAGCTGCCGGCCTTGCGGTTGAGCAGCAACGTGTTCTTGCCGATCCAGCCCAGCCCGGCCTGCTCGGCCAGGGCCTTTTCCAGCACCGGGGCGCTGTCGACGAAGGCGCGGTAGCCGAACGGGCCGATCGCTTCCTGGATGCGGTCTGCCAGAAACTGCACGCGCTTGCGCACCAGCTTGTGGTAGTCGCGGCCCAGGGCGTAGCGCGACACGTAGGCCTTTTCCGGTTGCGCCAGGCGTTGTGCCATTTGCGTGTCACCCGGCAGGTAGTCCATGCGCAGCGAGACCACGCGTACCGTGCCTGGAATCAGCTGGTCAGGGTGTGTGCGCTTGCTGCCATGGGCGCCGAGGTACTCCATTTCACCCTGGTAGCCGGCGTCGAGCCAGCGTTGCAGGTGCTGTTCGTGTTCGCCAAGGTCGACCCCGGCGATACCAACGTGGGCAAAACCCAGCTCCTGGCCCCAGATCTTGATGGATTGGGCCAGTTGGGCGAGGTCAGGAGTACAGGCGGACATGGATAGGCAGGCAATACGGGCTCAGGTGCGTATAATTCTGCCAGACATTGGAGCCTTTGACCCCATGCCGCAGACCAAACACCCCAGCAACGCCCCGCAACTGCTCAGCAGCGTGACCGTCGCACACCTGCCGGCGCGTCATGCGCATGCCCATAAAGGCGACTTCGGCCATGTGCTGGTCGTCGGTGGCGACCTGGGCACCGGCGGTGCCGTGCTGCTCAGTGCCGAGGCCGCGCTGCGCTGCGGTGCCGGGCTGGTCAGTGTGGCGACACGCCCGGAGCACGTCGTGGCCGGGCTGGCGCGCATGCCGGAGAGCATGTGCCTGGGGGTCGAGTCCGCCAATCAGTTGATCGGTGTGCTGGAGCGTGCTTCGGTGCTGGTGGTGGGCCCCGGCCTGGGCCAGGCCGCCTGGGGCCGCAGCCTGCTGTCTGCGGTGGCCAATGCCGAGCGGCCGCAGGTGTGGGATGCCGACGCGCTGAACCTGCTGGCACGCACGCCACTGGCGCTGCCCAGCGGCAGCATCCTTACCCCGCACCCGGGCGAGGCGGCGCGGCTGCTAGGCATATCCACCGAGGCAGTGCAGGCTGATCGCCCGGGTGCGGCGCGCAAGCTGGCGCGGCGCTATGCCAGTGTCTGCGTGCTCAAGGGCGCCGGCACCCTGGTGGCGGACCCGACCGGCCAGCTGGCGCTGTGCGAGCGGGGGCATCCGGCGATGGCCGGTGCCGGGTTGGGGGACGTGCTCACCGGCGTGCTGGCGGCGTTGCTGGCCCAAGGGCTGGACGCCTGGAGCGCGGCGGGCCTGGGCGTATGGCTGCACGCCTGTGCAGGGGAGCGCCTGGGCGTCAGAGGTAGAGGCCTGGCAGCCAGTGATCTGGCGCCGGTCATTCGTGAGTTGTTGGAGGAGCATTCTGCGTGTCTGGCTTAACCCTGTTGCTGGCCGATGAAGCGGCCACGGTCGCGTTCGGCGCAAAACTGGCCGAGGTGACCGGCGGTCGCGGCGTGATTTTTCTGGAAGGCGACCTGGGGGCGGGCAAGACCACCCTCTCGCGTGGCCTGATTCGTGGGCTGGGCCATACTGGTGCAGTGAAAAGCCCTACGTTCACCGTGGTAGAACCCTACGAAATCGGTGAGGTGCGCGCCTTCCATTTCGACCTGTATCGCCTGGTCGATCCGGAAGAGCTGGAGTTCATGGGGATTCGTGACTATTTCGAAGGTGACCCACTGTGCCTGTTCGAATGGCCACAAAAGGGTGCGGGCGTTTTGCCAAAGCCCGACCTGACCATTACCATAAGCCCCCAAGCGAGCGGCCGCTCGCTTGACCTTACGCCGCAGGGGGCTCGCGGCGAGGCCTGGTGCACCGCACTGGCCGAACACTATAAACAGTAAGTGGGGTAGGTATGCGCATACGCGCACTGGTCGCTGTCGTTGGATTGCTGCTGACAGCGGTGACCGTTGACGCTCTGGCCGTCACTCAAGTCAAGAGCGTGCGCCTGTGGCGCGCGCCGGACAACACGCGGTTGGTCTTCGATCTGTCCGGCCCCGTGCAGCATAGCGTCTTCACCCTCAGCGCACCCGACCGCCTGGTGATCGACATCAATGGCGCGACGTTGGCCGCGCCGCTGAACGTGTCGACCGCAAACACCCCGATCAGCAGCGTGCGCTCGGCCCAACGTACCCCTACCGACCTGCGTGTGGTGGTCGACCTGAAAAAGTCGGTCACGCCCAAGAGCTTTACCCTGGCGCCCAATGCCCAGTACGGCAACCGCTTGGTGGTCGACCTGTACGACCAGGAAGCCGACGCCATAGCCGCCACTGCACCGACCCCGCCGCCCACGCCGGTACAGACCCCGGCAACCACGCCTGCAGTACCGGTGAGCCCGGCTCAGCCGGCAATCAAGCTGCCGCCGGTGCCGAGTGGCAAGCGTGACATCGTGGTCGCCATCGATGCCGGGCACGGCGGCGAAGACCCGGGTGCATCCGGCTCGCGTGGCCAGCACGAAAAAGACATCGTGCTGCAGATCGCCAAGGAACTGCAGCGCCAGATCAACACCGAAAAGGGCTACCGCGCCGAGCTGACGCGCACCGGTGATTACTTCATCCCGCTGCGCAAACGTACCGAGATCGCCCGCAAGAAGGGTGCCGACCTGTTCATCTCGATCCACGCTGACGCCGCACCGTCGCGCGCTGCCTTTGGCGCCTCGGTGTTCGCCCTGTCCGACCGTGGTGCAACGTCCGAGACCGCGCGCTGGCTGGCCGACACGGAAAACCGTTCCGACCTGATCGGGGGCGCCGGCAACGTCAGCCTCGACGACAAGGACCGTATGCTTGCGGGCGTGCTGCTTGACCTGTCGATGACGGCCACGTTGAGCTCCAGCCTGAACGTCGGGCAAAAGGTGCTCGGCAACATGGGGCGTGTCACCTCGCTGCACAAGCAACGGGTGGAACAGGCAGGCTTCATGGTGTTGAAGTCGCCGGACATCCCGTCGATCCTCGTTGAAACCGGGTTCATCTCGAACAACAACGAGGCGGCCAAGCTGGCCACCGCCAGCCATCAGCAGGCCTTGGCGCGCTCGATCCATACCGGCGTGCGCCAGTACTTCCAGCAGAACCCGCCGCCAGGCACCTATATCGCCTGGCTGCGTGATAGCGGCAAGATTGCCCAGGGGCCACGTGAGCACACCGTCCGCCCTGGCGAAACCCTGGCGATGCTCGCCGTGCGCTATCAGGTCAGCGTGACCAGCCTGCGCAGCGCCAACAGCCTGAAGACCGATGAGCTGAAGGTCGGCCAGCACCTCGATATTCCCGCTACCACGCTGGCTTCGCAATGAGTGGTGGTTCGCGCATCCAGCTGCTCAGCCCGCGGCTGGCTAACCAGATCGCTGCGGGCGAAGTGGTCGAGCGGCCGGCATCGGTGGCCAAGGAACTGCTGGAAAACAGCCTGGACTCCGGTGCCCGGCGCATCGACGTGGAGGTCGAGCAGGGCGGTGTGAAACTGCTCCGGGTGCGCGACGATGGCAGCGGCATTTCCGCTGATGACCTGCCGCTGGCCCTGGCCCGTCACGCCACCAGCAAGATTCGTGAACTGGAAGACCTTGAGGGCGTATTGAGCCTGGGCTTCCGGGGGGAGGCGCTGGCATCGATCAGCTCGGTGGCGCGCCTGACCCTCACGTCGCGCACCGCCAGCGCAAGTGAGGCCTGGCAGGTCGAGACCGAAGGCCGCGACATGACCCCGCGCGTGCAACCCGCCGCACATCCGGTCGGCACTTCGGTGGAAGTACGCGACCTGTTCTTCAATACCCCGGCCCGGCGCAAGTTCCTCAAGGCCGAAAAGACCGAGTTCGATCACCTTCAGGAAGTCATCCGCCGCCTGGCCCTGGCCCGCTTCGATGTCGGCTTCCATCTGCGCCACAACGGCAAGAGCATCCTCAGCCTGCATGAGGCTCATGACGAAGCTGCCCGTGCAAGGCGGGTGGGCGCGATTTGCGGCCCGGGTTTCATGGAGCAGGCGCTGCCCATCGACGTCGAGCGCAATGGCCTGAGACTGTGGGGCTGGGTCGGCCTGCCGACGTTTTCGCGCAGCCAGGCCGACTTGCAGTATTTCTTCGTCAATGGCCGTGCGGTGCGCGACAAACTGGTCGCCCACGCCGTGCGCCAGGCCTATCGCGATGTCCTGTTCAACGGCCGGCACCCGACGTTCGTGCTGTTCCTCGAGCTCGAGCCGAACGGCGTCGACGTCAACGTGCACCCGACCAAGCACGAAGTGCGCTTCCGCGAAGGCCGCTCGGTGCATGACTTCCTCTATGGCACGCTGCACCGTGCCCTGGCTGACGTGCGCCCTGAAGATCAGCTGGCCGCGCCTGCTGCCGTGCCTGAAGTGGTTCGCCCGACAGGGCTGCAAGTCGGCGAGTTCGGCCCGCAGGGTGAAATGCGCCTGGCCTCGCCAGTGCTCGAACAGCCGCAGCGTTCCATTGCCAATGGCGGCAGTGGCGCCGGATACCAGTACCAGTACACCCCGCGCCCGGCGCAGCCGCTGCCGGTCGCCGAGGCGCAGGCGGTCTACCGCGAGTTCTACAAGCCACTGAACGATAATGCGCCAGCTGCTTCGACGCTGCCGGAAAGCCAAGGGGACATTCCGCCGCTGGGCTATGCCCTGGCGCAGCTCAAAGGCATCTACATCCTCGCCGAGAATGCCGTCGGCCTGGTGCTGGTGGACATGCACGCGGCCCACGAGCGCATCATGTACGAGCGCCTCAAGGTGGCGATGGCCAGCGAAGGCCTGAGCGGCCAGCCGCTGCTGGTGCCGGAAACCCTGGCATTGAGCCAGCGCGAGGCCGATTGTGCCGAGGAGCACAGCCAGTGGTTCCAGCGCCTGGGTTTCGAGCTGCAGCGCCTGGGGCCCGAGACGCTGGCGATTCGCCAGATCCCGGCACTGCTCAAGCAGGCCGAGGCCAATCGCCTGGTTCAGGATGTGCTCGCCGACCTGATGGAGTACGGCACCAGCGACCGCATCCAGGCGCACCTCAACGAACTGCTTGGCACCATGGCCTGCCATGGCGCCGTGCGCGCCAACCGGCGCCTGGCCATTCCCGAGATGAACGCCCTGCTGCGCGACATGGAAAATACCGAGCGCAGCGGCCAGTGCAACCACGGCCGTCCGACCTGGACCCAGATGGGCCTGGACGACCTGGACAAACTATTCCTGCGCGGTCGATGACATGAGTGGCAAACCCCCTGCGATATTCCTCATGGGCCCGACGGCGGCTGGCAAGACCGACCTCGCCATCGAGCTGACCAAGGTCCTGCCTTGCGAGCTGATCAGTGTCGATTCGGCGCTGGTCTATCGCGGCCTGGACATTGGTTCGGCCAAGCCTTCCAAAGCGATTCTGGCGGCTTACCCGCACCGGCTTATCGATATCCGCGACCCTGCTGAAAGCTACTCGGCCGCGCAGTTTCGCGCTGACGCCCTGGAAGCGATGGCCGATATCACTGCGCGGGGCAAGATTCCGCTGCTGGTCGGTGGCACCATGCTGTATTACAAGGCGCTGATCGACGGGCTGGCAGACATGCCGGCGGCCGATGCTGCGGTGCGCGCGGAGCTCGAGGCCCAGGCCGCGGCGCTGGGCCTGGCCGAGTTGCACCGGCAATTGGCCGAGGTCGACCCCGAATCGGCGGCGCGTATTCACCCCAACGACCCACAGCGGCTGATCCGGGCGCTCGAGGTCTACCGGGTGAGTGGCGAGAGCATGACAGCCCATCGCCACCGTCAATTCGCGGAAAGTAGCGCCGCAGACGCAGGCGCTGGCGGGCATTTGCCCTATACTGTCGCGAGTTTGGCGATTGCGCCTGCGGATCGTCACATTTTGCACGAGCGAATTGCGCTACGATTTTCGCAGATGCTGGAACAGGGCTTCGTCGATGAGGTCCGATCGTTGCGAGCCAGAAGTGACTTGCACGCCGGACTGCCGTCTATACGGGCAGTGGGTTATCGGCAGGTCTGGGACTACCTCGACGGCAAGCTGACTGAGAATGAGATGCGTGAACGCGGTATCATTGCCACTCGCCAGCTGGCCAAGCGGCAGTTCACCTGGTTGCGTGGCTGGCCTGGCGTGCACTGGCTTGACAGCCTGGCCTGCGACAATCTGTCCCGCACCTTGAAATACCTTGGGGCGGTCTCCATATTGAGCTGAGTCCCTGCTGATTGCCGTCTATTCTTGCGAAGGGGCGGCCTGACTTATCAATTTTTCTGATTTTTCTATTTATCCTTACAGGAGTGCGGCATATGTCAAAAGGGCATTCGCTACAAGACCCTTACTTGAACCAACTGAGAAAAGAAAAGGTCCCGGTATCGATCTATCTGGTCAACGGGATCAAGCTGCAGGGCTCGATCGAATCCTTCGACCAGTTCGTGGTGCTGCTGAAGAACACCGTCAGCCAGATGGTCTACAAGCACGCCATCTCGACCGTGGTGCCTGCCCGTCCGGTTCGCCTGCCAAGCCCGTCCGATTCCGAACACGGCGACAGCGAGCCAGGCAACGCCTGATAGGAGCCTGCATTGTTCTTTGAGCGCCACGGTGGTGGTGAGCGAGCGTTGCTCGTTCACTTGGAAGGTCAGAACCCTGAGGCGCGCGAAGACCCGCAGGAGTTTCAGGAACTGGCACTGTCGGCCGGAGCCGACATCGTCTCGTTGGCCACGGTTGCCAGGCATCAGCCTACGGCCAAATACCTGATTGGCAGCGGCAAGGTCGAGGAGTTGCGCGACCTGGTCAAAGCCGAACAGGTAGACTTGGTGATTTTCAATCACACCCTCACGCCCAGTCAGGAGCGCAACCTCGAGCGAGTCTTCGAGTGTCGTGTGCTTGACCGAACCGGGCTGATCCTCGATATCTTCGCCCAGCGGGCGCGTACCCATGAAGGCAAGCTGCAGGTCGAACTGGCCCAGCTCGACCACATGAGCACGCGGCTGGTGCGCGGCTGGACCCACCTCGAGCGGCAAAAGGGGGGGATTGGCTTGCGCGGCCCGGGTGAAACCCAGCTGGAAACCGACCGCCGTCTGTTGCGGGTACGTATCCGCCAGATCAAGGGGCGCCTGGAAAAGGTGCGCAGCCAGCGTGAGCAGGCCCGTCGTGGCCGCAAGCGCGCGGATATCCCGTCGGTGTCGCTGGTCGGCTATACCAACGCCGGCAAGTCCACGCTGTTCAATGCCCTGACTGAATCCGAGGTCTACGCGGCGGACCAGTTGTTCGCCACGCTCGACCCGACCCTGCGCCGGCTCGAATTGGCCGACCTGGGGCCGATCGTGCTGGCCGATACCGTGGGTTTCATTCGCCACCTGCCGCACAAGCTGGTCGAGGCATTTCGGGCTACGCTCGAAGAGTCGAGCAACTCGGACCTGCTGCTGCATGTGATCGACGCCCATGAGCCAGAGCGCATGGAGCAGATCGAGCAAGTGCTGGCCGTGTTGGGCGAGATTGGCGCCGAAAGCTTGCCGATCCTTGAGGTCTATAACAAACTCGACCTGCTCGAAGATGTCGAGCCACAGATTCAGCGCGATGCCGATGGCAAGCCGCAGCGGGTCTGGGTGTCGGCACGAGATGGACGTGGCCTGGAGCTGGTCGGCCAGGCGATTGCCGAGTTGCTGGGGGATGATCTGTTTGTCGGTACCCTGTGTCTGGAGCAGCGTTTTGCCCGTTTGCGCGCGCAATTCTTTGCCCTGGGTGCCGTGCAGAGTGAGGAGCATGACGAAGAAGGGCGCAGCCTGCTGAGTGTTCGCCTGCCCAGGGTCGAGTTGAACCGCCTGGTCAGTCGCGAAGGCATGGAGCCGCAAGTGTTTGTCGAGCAACACACTTTGCAATAAATGCCCGGTGAGGTCACCGGGCAGCAGTGGCAGGCATTCTGTAGCATTGGACGGCGCGCCGTGGGCGCGTCTTTGCTTTATCAGATGGAGAGCGCTATGGCTTGGAACGAGCCGGGTGGCAACTCGAACAATCAGGATCCCTGGGGCGGCCGTCGCGGTGGCGGCGGTGGTGGCGACAAGAAGGGTCCGCCGGATCTGGACGAGGCCTTCCGCAAGCTGCAGGACAGCCTGAACGGCATGTTCGGCAGTGGCAAGAAACGTGGCGGCGGTGACCGCAATGTCGGCAAGGGGGGCGGCTACGGCCTGCTGGGCATCGGCCTGGCGGTGCTTGCTGCAATCTGGCTGTACAGCGCCGTGTATGTGGTCGATGAGCAGGAGCAGGCCGTAGTGCTGCGCTTCGGCAAGTACTATGAGACGGTCGGTCCCGGCCTGAACATCTACTTCCCGCCCATTGATCGCAAGTACATGGAAAACGTCACGCGCGAGCGTGCCTACACCAAGCAGGGGCAGATGCTCACCGAAGACGAGAACATCGTCGAGGTGCCGCTGACCGTCCAGTACAAGATCAGCAACCTGCAGGACTTCGTGCTCAACGTCGACCAGCCTGAGGTCAGCCTGCAGCATGCGACCGACAGCGCCCTGCGCCACGTGGTGGGTTCCACCTCGATGGACCAGGTGCTGACCGAGGGCCGTGAGCAGATGGCCGTGGATATCCGCGAGCGCCTGCAGCGTTTCCTCGACAACTACCGCACGGGTATCACCGTCACCCAGGTCAACGTACAGAGCGCGGCAGCCCCGCGTGAAGTGCAGGAAGCCTTCGACGACGTGATCCGTGCCCGCGAAGATGAGCAGCGTGCCCGCAACCAGGCCGAGTCCTACGCCAATGGCGTGGTGCCGGAAGCCCGCGGTCAGGCCCAGCGCATCATCGAGGATGCCAACGGTTACCGCGACGAAGTCATCGCCCGTGCCAAGGGTGAGGCTGACCGCTTCAGCAAACTGGTCAGCGAGTACCGCAAGGCACCTGAGGTGACCCGTCAGCGTCTGTACCTGGAGACCATGCAAGAGGTCTACAGCAATTCGAGCAAGGTCCTGGTCACGGCCAAGGATGGGCAGAACAACCTGCTCTACCTGCCGCTGGACAAGATGGTCGAAGGCAGCCGCAACACGGCCGCGCCCGGCGCCAGCGTCAGCCCGTCGGTCAACGATGCGGCCGCGCGTGCGGCGCAGGACCTGCAACAGCAACAGCCGCCACTGCGTACTAGGGAGAGCCGCTGATGAGCAACCGATCGCTGATCGCCCTGATTGCCGCCGTGGTTCTGGCCATTGTGGCCTGGAACAGCTTCTACATTGTGTCCCAGACCGAGCGTGCAGTGCTGCTGCGCTTCGGTAAGGTGGTCCAGGCGGATGTCCAGCCGGGCCTGCACGTGAAGATTCCGTACGTGAACCAGGTACGCAAGTTCGACGCACGCCTGATGACCCTCGACGCCCCGACCCAGCGGTTCCTGACCCTGGAGAAGAAAGCGGTGATGGTCGACGCCTACGCCAAGTGGCGCGTCAAGGATGCCGAGCGCTTCTACACTGCCACTTCCGGCATGAAGCAGATTGCCGACGAGCGTCTGTCGCGTCGTCTGGAAAGCGGCCTGCGTGACCAGTTCGGTAAACGTACCCTGCACGAGGTGGTTTCCGGTGAACGTGACGCGTTGATGGCTGACATCACCGCATCGCTGAACCGCATGGCCAGCAAGGAGCTGGGTATCGAGGTCATCGACGTGCGCGTCAAGGCCATCGACCTGCCGAAGGAAGTCAACCGCAGCGTGTTCGACCGCATGAGTACCGAGCGTGAGCGTGAGGCCCGCGAGCACCGCGCCAAAGGTAACGAGCTGGCCGAAGGTATTCGCGCCGATGCCGACCGTCAGCGCCGTGTACTGCTGGCCGAAGCCTACCGTGAAGCAGAAGAGACTCGCGGTGACGGCGACGCCCAGGCGGCCGCCATCTACGCCAAGGCCTACACCCAGGACGCCGATTTCTATGCGTTCTACCGTAGCCTGCAGGCGTACCGCGACAGCTTCTCGAGCAAGAGCGACGTGCTGGTACTGGATTCGAAGAACGAGTTCTTCCGCTTCCTGGACAAGAGCAAGCCGTGACGCTCAGGCCCTGATTTCCATGCAGCGGCGCCCCGCCTGGCAGCTAAAACACCAGGCGGGGTGCATCCTGTATGAAAAGGGGTGTATGATGAGGCAGCCGGGAAATTTCCCGGCTTTTTTGCGTCTGCAAGGTTGATTGGCAAAGCGCCAGTTGACGGTTTGGTCAGGTCGCAAGGCAATTTGAGGGTGTCGGGTACGGTGGTTGCGCTGGGATCAGTGCTGCCCGCTGCTGTGCGCGATACCGGCTTTACTGACGGCTCGCCAGCTGGCAAGCCGCCCGGACCAGAGGGGAAATGGCGTAATGGCAACGGTAGACCGCTGGCTGCTGCCAGATGGCATCGAGGAAGTACTGCCACCTGAGGCTGCGCGTATCGAGATCGCGCGCCGCCAGGTGTTGGACCTGTTCCAGAGTTGGGGCTACGAACTGGTCGTCACCCCGCATATCGAGTACCTGGAGTCGCTGCTCACCGGCGCCGGCCAGGACCTGGATCAGCGCACCTTCAAGGTGGTCGACCCGCAGTCCGGTCGCCTGATGGGCTTCCGCGCCGACTTCACCCCGCAGGTCGCGCGCATCGACGCCCATACCCTGCGCCGCGAAGGCCCGAGCCGTCTGTGCTATGCCGGCAGCGTGCTGCACGCCCAGCCACGTGCCCTGTCCACCTCGCGCAGCCCGATTCAGCTGGGTGCCGAGCTGTACGGCGACGCCAGCCCGACCAGCGATGTCGAAGTGATCAGCCTGATGCTCGCCACGCTGCAGCTGACCGACGTTGCCGACGTGCACATGGACCTCGGCCATGTCGGAATCTACCGCGGCCTGGCCCGTGCCGCCGGCCTGTCGGGCGCGGTCGAACAGCAGTTGTTCGATGCCCTGCAGCGCAAATCGGTTGATGAAGTACAGGCGCTGACTGCCGATTTGCCGAAGGACCTGGGCAATATGCTGCGCGCCCTGGTCGAGCTGTGCGGTGGCCGGGAAGTGCTGGCCGAAGCGCGAGTGCGCCTGGGCCGTGCCCCGGCCAGCGTATTGGCGGCGCTCGACGACCTGCTGGCGATCGCCGATCGCCTGGCGTCGCGCTTCCCGGAGCTGCCGCTGTACTTCGACCTCGGCGAGCTGCGCGGTTACCACTATCACACGGGCGTGGTGTTCGCCGTGTTTGTTCCGGGCGAAGGTCAGTCCATCGCCCAGGGCGGCCGCTATGACGATATCGGCGCCGACTTTGGCCGGGCACGCCCGGCCACCGGTTTCTCCACGGATTTGAAGACCCTGGTCACACTGGGGCGAGCGGAGGTCGTATTGCCAACTGGCGGCATCTGGATGCCGGACAGTGGCGACGCGGCCCTCTGGCAGCAGGTCTGCCAGTTGCGCAACGAGGGCCAGCGTGTGGTCCAGGCTTTGCCTGGCCAGCCGTTGAGTGCTGCTCTCGAGGCGGATTGTGATCGGCAATTGATTCAGCAAGACGGGCGCTGGCAGGTTCTGCCGCTGGCCCAGTGAGTTTCTGCGTCGGCAGTAGGCCGGCAACCAAGTTTGCGTGAATGAGGACCAATGTAATGGGTAAGAATGTCGTCGTCCTGGGCACCCAGTGGGGTGATGAGGGCAAAGGCAAGATCGTCGATCTGCTGACCGAACATGCTGCCGCCGTAGTGCGCTACCAAGGTGGTCACAACGCGGGCCACACCCTGGTGATCAACGGTGAGAAAACCGTTCTGCACCTGATTCCCTCGGGCATCCTGCGTGAAGGCGTACAGTGCCTGATCGGCAACGGCGTGGTCGTTGCACCGGACGCCTTGATGCGTGAAATCACCAAGCTGGAAGAGAAGGGCGTACCGGTGCGCGAGCGCCTGCGCATCTCCCCGGCTGCGCCGCTGATCCTGTCGTACCACGTGGCCCTGGACCAGGCCCGTGAAAAAGCCCGTGGCGAAGCCAAGATCGGCACCACCGGCCGCGGCATCGGCCCAGCCTACGAAGACAAGGTCGCACGCCGCGGCCTGCGCGTTGGCGACCTGTTCCACCGTGAGCGTTTCGCCGCCAAGCTGGGCGAGTTGCTGGACTACCACAACTTCCAGCTGGTGAACTACTACAAAGAGCCGGCCATCGACTTCCAGCAGACCCTGGACGAGTGCATGGCCTACGCCGAACAGCTCAAGCCGATGATGCTCGACGTCACCGCCGAGCTGCACAACCTGCGTCGCGCCGGCAAGGACATCATGTTCGAAGGCGCCCAGGGTTCGCTGCTGGACATCGACCACGGTACCTACCCGTACGTCACCAGCTCCAACACCACTGCTGGCGGCATCTCCACCGGTTCCGGCGTGGGTCCGATGTACCTCGACTACATCCTGGGCATCACCAAGGCCTACACCACTCGCGTGGGTTCCGGTCCGTTCCCGACCGAACTGTTCGACGAGACCGGCGCCACCCTGGCCAAGCGCGGCCACGAGTTCGGTTCGACCACCGGCCGTGCCCGCCGTTGCGGCTGGTTCGATGCCGTCATCCTGCGTCGCGCCATCGACGTCAACAGCATCTCGGGCATCTGCCTGACCAAGCTGGACGTGCTGGACGGCCTGGAAACCATCAACATCTGCGTTGGCTACAAGAACGAGAACGGTGCCGTCATTGACGCCCCATCCGATGCCGACAGCTACATCGGCCTGGAGCCGGTGTACGAAGAGATGCCAGGCTGGAGCGAATCGACCCTGGGCGTGAAAACCCTGGAAGAGCTGCCACAAGCTGCGCGTGACTACATCAAGCGCATCGAAGAGCTGGTCGGCGCGCCGATTGATATCATTTCGACCGGCCCGGACCGCAACGAGACCATCGTCCTGCGTCATCCGTTCGCCTGATCTGCCCTCCAGGCTGATCTGACGCCGCGCTCCTGAAAGGGGGCGCGGCGTTTTCATTTGTGGCGCGCGCTGGCGGCATTGCTAGACCTTGGCGCTTATCCCTGCTGTGTACGGCACAACCCTTGCTGTAAGAAGTTTCTGTAGATGCCATCAAAATAGTGGCGCCAGAAAACACGAGGGTTACACCGTGTCTGCCATCCTTTCACTGTTACGAAGCCGCCTCTTGCGGCCTGTGTTTGTTGCCCTTGGTATCGCCCTTTTGGTGCAAGTGCTGGTGGCCGTTGCGCTGACCCGCAGCACCGTGACGGCTTTGGAGGCCGACCTGGGGGAGCGCCTGGGCAAAGACAGCCGCCAGCTCGCCAGCGAGCTGGAGCAGGCCGGGCAAGATGTGCGCGGGGGCCTCGAGAGCCTCTCCAGCAGCACCCGTCAGCGCTTGAGCGCGGGCCTTTCCACGCGGCTGCAGGACGAACAGCAGCAGTTGCGGGCCACCCTGGAGAAAAACCTCAAGGATTCGGCCAACGACATGGCCGAGCTGCTGGCATCGGTCGCCCCGCGGGCGATCTGGGACAACGATGTGCCGATGCTCTCCGACTTCGCCCGCCGCGCCCAGCGCAACCCCAACGTGCTGTTCGTGATTTATGACGATGCCCAGGGCCAGCACCTGACCCGTTACTTGAACCGGCAGAACCCGATCAACCAGGCCTTGATCGAGAAGGGCCAGGGCGAGCGAGCGCTGGATAAGGTGCTCGATGCTGCGCGTCGCGATTCATCGGTGTATTTCGTCGAAGCGTCGATCAACCCCAATGGTGCCGAGATCGGCAAAGTGCTGATGGGGGTGTCCACGGCCGGTGTTGATCAGGAGCTCAAAGCTCTCGACCAGCGTTTCAGTGCCCTGATCGCCAGCGGTGAGCAACTGGTTGGCGATAGCCTGGGTGCGGCGGCCGCCGACAGTGGCAAGGCCCTGCGCGAGCGCCTGCAAACCGCGCAGGCCAGCGCCACCGCGATGCAGGCCAACACCGCACAGACCGTGCGCGATGCGGCTGCCGAGCTGCGCTGGCGGATTGGCCTGGGCCTGGTGGTGGTCGGCCTGGGTGTGCTGCTGGTGGTCGCCGTGGTGCTGGGGCGCCGCGTGCTCAGCAAGCTGCGCCTGCTGATCGCTGCCCTCAACGATCTGGCTGCGGGTGAAGGCGACCTGACCAAGCGCGTGACCCTCGACAGCCGCGACGAGATCGGTGACATGGCGTCGGCGGTCAACCGCTTTGTCGACAAGCTGCAGCCTATCGTCCGCGAAGCCGGTGAGGTGGCTCAGCGTACCGGGGTCGAGATCGGCACCATGGCCCAACGCAACGCCGGTGCCGATGCCGCAGCGGCGTTGCAGCGTGACGAAGTGGCCGCCAGCCTGCGCGACCTGTCGAGCATGGCTGACGAGGCCCAGGCCGAGAGCCATGCCATGCAGGCGGCGTTGCAGCAGGTCGTGGACATTCGCCAGGCAACCGATGAGAACAGCCGTTCCTCGACGCAACTGGCGAGCCTGATCGAGAACCTGGCCGGCCAGGTCGAAACGGGTTCGCAGGTGATCGAGCGTCTTGCCAAGCAGAGCGAGCAGATCGAAGTGGTGCTGACCGTCATCCATGGTATTGCCGAGCAGACCAACTTGCTGGCCCTCAACGCAGCAATCGAGGCGGCACGCGCTGGCGAGACAGGTCGCGGCTTTGCCGTGGTGGCCGATGAGGTGCGAGCGCTGGCGAGCAAGACCCAAAGCTCTACCGGCGACATCCAGGCGCACATTGCCGCCCTGCAGAAAGGTGCCAAGGAAGCGGTGGCCACCATCAGTCAGGCCGGGATCAAGGCCAACGAAGGGCTGTTGGTGCTGCGGGATAACGAGCGTCGCCAGCAGTCGGTGCAGGCTGCAGTGGAGCAGGTGCACGCGGCTATCGGGCTGGCTACCCGCGCTGCCGAGCAACAGGCCCATGGCGCCCAGGCGGTGAGGGGCAGGGTGGAGAACATCCATGCCCAGGCCGAACGCTCGGCTGAGGTGGTGATGCAGACCACGGCCAGCAGCAAGGTGCTGGATGATCTGGCGGCCCAATTGCGTGCCAGTCTCGGTCAGTTCCGGGCTTGAAACCAGCGCGGTCGCTTCTTGTGGGAGCGGCCTTGCGTCGCGAAAGGACCGCAAAGCGGTCCCGGGATATCTGCATGAACGCATCTATTACTGGAGCCGCTTCGCGGCCCTTTCGCGACATGAGGGCGCTCCTGCAGCGCGTCATGTTGCTATGCTGTCGGCGACACATGACAAAGGGAGTTGCTCATGTCCGCCCAACTGGTCGCCGCCCAGGCCGACCTGAATTTCCTGCACAGTGACAGCGTCCAGCTCACTGCCCCGATGACCGCCCTGCAAGCCTACTGCGCCATGACCTCGGACGTCCCCGGCTGGCTCGCCAGGGCCTTCCGCATCCGCGACTTCATCTCACGCCGTTTCAATGTCGCCGATATCCACGGCTTCAGTCGCCGCGATCCAGCGCATGTGCCAGCCGTCGGCGAGCACCTGGACTTCTTCACCGTCGAGGCCATCAGCGACCAGCAACTGGTGCTGACGTCGCGCGATACGCACTTGGCGGTGATGGTGTGTATGGATGTGTCGACAGGGGAGTGCAGCCTCCCGCAGTTGAAAGTGACCACATCGGTAAAGTGTTTCAACACCTTCGGCCGTTTGTACATGGTGCCGGTAGGAAGGGTTCATGGTGTGATCGTGCGGCGGATGCTGGGCAACCTGCAAGGCCATCGTTTCAAGCATCGGTAAGCAACATATTCTTACCTCATAAATGAGAGTTTTTACCCGATCTTGTAGGCAATTTCCCAAAGTTTGCTTATGGGCGTGCGTGCTATTGCCTGGCTTGGCACAGGGAACTAGTGTCAACCGGGTCTCGAGGTGACGGTGCTGATCCGCCGTCTGCTTTTCAGGCGCAACCGCAAGACGACAATGCGAGAGCTCTGTCGTCTTTCAGCCCAAATATTGCTAAGGAGAGGTAAGCATGGCTTTCGATGCTTATATTCAAATCACCGAAATTGCTGGCGAAGCACTGGACGAGCAGTTCACCAACTGGATCGAGATTGCTGGCTACAAGTTCGGCGCCAACCAGAGCACCTCTGCCACCGCAAGCTCTGCGGGCGGCGCATCATCAGGCCGTACCACACTCACCAATTTCTCCTTCACCAAGTACCTGGACAGCGCCAGCTGCAAGCTGCTGGAAGCCAGCTGTGCCGGCCAGCACCTGAAGGAAGTGAAGTTGGTGCTGTGCCGTGCGGGTGGCGACAAGCTCAAGTACTTCGAAGTGGTCCTCGAAGAAGTGATCATCGCCGACTACGCCCAGAGCGCCAGCACCGGGGTGCCCATGGAGGTGGTGCAACTGAACTATGGCCGCATCAAGACCACCTACACGCGGCAGAAGCGCCTCGATGGCAGCGCCGGTGGCAATGTAACCGGTGGCTGGGATCGCATCAGTAACAAGAAGTATGCGTGAGGTTCGACCATGTCCGAGGCTCGTAGCTACATTAATCCCAAAGCGCAGTCCTATGAGTCGCTGAGGGCCGATACACCCATGAACGGGAACCAGCGGGCCAAGTTTGATGTTTTGAATGCGCATATCGTCAACACTGTTGTTTTCCCTGGCGAACTGATAATCGTGGGTGACCCAAGCACACCGTCCTGTACTGCTCATGAGGCATTTCTCATGGGTAAGGCGTTGGGTATACACCTTGATATCGAATTGAACGGCGGTGGGCTTGACGGGTTCCTTCTGGAGAATTTTGAGCTGCTGCAGAGCTTGCTGGCTCGTGGGTCCATCGGCGCTGGTACCGCTAGTGACGCTTGGAGTAAGCATCTTGAAGCGATCAAGAAAACGTTAGAGGAGATAGAACGACTCCACCGAAATTATTTGCATCAGGGTACGTTGAAAGCTCGTGATGTATTCTACTCGAAACGTACAGCGTTATTTCTGACGTTGGAGGCGCAGCTAGACAGTATGGCTGCGTATGGGGCTGGTTTGCGCAATCGGGGTAAAATCAAGCATGCACTGGATATATCCACCAAAAGATTTCTTCACGGTGGTGAGATTAAAGGGTACGCAGAAAAAATATCTGGCGTGGCTAAGGCGGCTAATTGGGTAAAAAAAGGTGCGTATCTGGGGATGGCGCTTGAAGTGGCGTCAACCGAGCTGGCAATTCGTAACGCTTGCGTGCTTGGGCGGGAGGATGAATGTAAAAAGGCTAAGTATGTCGAAAGGAGTTCGCTAGTCGCGGGTTTGGGGCTAGGAGGAATTGGTGGGAAAGTCGGGGGCGTATTGGGGCCAATAGCTTGTGTTGCCTTAGGCGTTTCCACCGCTGGAACGGCAACTTTCGCATGCGCGGTACTGGGGGGAGCGGCTGGAGGTATTGCCGGGGGTGAGTTTGGCGAGATGTTGGGAGAAAGAGTAGGGGAGATTTTGTACGAGGCAGTGCGATGAGTAACTTGCACCTGGCAGTGCTTGGGGTATTCGCGATTATTTCGCCGTATTTTATGTTTGGTGTATGGATATACGTTGCACATCGATATCTGGATCGTATCGAATCAGCCTTGTCAAATAGTCGAATGGTGGCTGTAAATAGAGAAATATACTCTCATGCAGGGTTGCCCGGGAAAGTCATGCGGCTAGGGTCAATTTCTGCAATGCTATCTATGAAATATTTTTGCGTTCGAAAGGGTCTATTAGATGGCGATGACCTTGCTAAGGCTCCCGCCGACCTGCAGAAGTTGTTAGTGCGCTTGTGGTCTGTACAAATTTTTCTAATTGCACTGATTGTGCTGTTTTTTGTTTGGATAGCGTACTGGAGGTAAGCTCGTGTGTCGTTCAAAATCCAGGCTGCTTGCCAGCCTGGATTCGTTCTCAAGCCTTGTTCAAGTACATCCGGGTAGTCAGCAAATACACCGGCAACCCCGAAACCACAATCAGCAACGCCGCATAAGGCGCCGCCGCCGCAAACTCGACGTTGGCGGTATGTGCCCAGACCTCAGTGGCCAGGGTGGTCATGCCCGTCGGGCTGAGCAGCAGGGTGGCGGTCAGTTCCTTCATGGCATCAAGGAACACCAGCGCAAACGCCGCCGCCAGCGCCGGGAAGATGATCGGCAAGGTCACCCGGCAAAACGCTGCAAAGCTGCTGGCACCCAAAGTGCGGGCTGCTTCTTCGAGGGTTGGCGAAGCCTTGTTCAGTGCCGTGCGCACCGGCGCCTGGGCCAGTGGCAGGAACAGCAGCGCATAGGCCAGCAGCAACAACGCGGTGGTCTGGTACAGCGCCGGCACGTAGTGCAGCGAGAACACCACCAGGGTCAGCGCGATCACCAGGCCGGGGAGGGCATGCAGCAGGTACGGCAGGCGTTCGGCCCACAATGCCAGGCGCCCTTTGTAGCGCACCACCAGGAAGCTGACCGGCAGCGCCAGCAGCACGCAGAAGCCTGCACCACCCAGCGACACTGACAGCGAAGTCAGCAGCGCTTTGCTGATCGCCGCTACCGGGAAGGCGGCCGACGACCCCACGCTCAGCCAGTAACCCAGCATGGCCAGCGGAATGCCGCTGCCGAGAATCGCCAGGCCCAGGCAGAACAGCTGCGCCAACGGCATCCAGCCGCGCAGCCGCACCGGTTGCCCGCGACGCGCCACGCCCTGGCCGATACGCACATGACGGGCTTTGCCGCGCACGCGCAGTTCCAGCCACAGCATCAGCAGGCACAGCGCGAGCAGTACGGCCGAAAGCATGGCCGCGTTGGCGTTGCTGAATTCCAGCTCGAATTGCTGGTAGATCGCCGTGGTGAAGGTCTGCAGGCCGAGGATCGACAAGGCGCCGAACTCGACCAGCATGTGCAGCGCAATCAGCAGCGCACCGCCCAGCATCGACGGCCACAGCAGCGGCAGGGTGATCTTGCGGAACACGCCCCAGCGGCTGTAACCCAGGGTGCGTGCCGACTCTTCAAGCGACGTGTCGAGGTTGCGCAGGGTCGCCGCCACCGGCAGGAACACCAGCGGGTACTTGGACAGTGCCATGACCAGGATCGCACCGCCCAGGCCTTCGAAGTCCGAGCTCAGCGATACCCAGGTGAAGCTGCTGACGAACGACGGCACCGCGAACGGCAGGCACAGCACCACGCCCCACAGCCGGCGGCCGGGAAGGTTGCTGCGCTCCAGTAGCCAAGCCAGGGCCAGGCCAGCCACCATGCACGCCAGCGTCACCCCTGCCATCAGCATCAGGGTGTTGCGCATCAGCCCCCAGACGAAGGGGCGCCAGAGCAGGTGCAGGGCTTCGCGCCAGCCGGCCTCCCAGGCTTTCATGGCGACGTACAGCAGCGGCAGCACGCTCATCGCCACCAGGAACAGCACAGGCAGCAGCACCCAGAACGAGGGGCGCTTGCGGCGCGGCACGTAACGTACCGGCACCGGCTCGGACAGGGCGGCAGTCATCAGAGCAGGCCGACCTCGCGTTCAAGCTCGATCGCTTCCTCGGCGTTGCCCAGGTCGGCTGGCGAGATCTTTGGCGGGCGCAGCTCTTCGAACGGCTTCAGGCCGCGGTCGGAGACCATGCCCTTGTGCAACGGGTACTCGGCGGTGGTCTGGGTGATCACGCGCTGGCCTTCTTCACTGGCCATCCAGTTGAGCAAGGCCTGGGCTTCCTTCGGGTGCTTGCTGGCCTTGACCGCAGCTGCGCCGGAGATGGTCACCAGGTTGCCGGCGTCGCCGTCGGCCAGATAGTAGAGCTTGGAGTCGAGCTTGCCGCGCTCGCGCTGCAGCGCATACCAGTAGTAGTTGTTGACCAGTACGGCGGCGACTTCGCCTTTTTCCACGGCCTTGAGGGCGACCATGTTGTTGGTGTAGGTCTTGCCGAACGCTTTCAGGCCGGTCAGCCATTCTTCGGTGGCTTCACGCCCGTGCATCTTCAGGATGGCTACAGCTTGCTCCTGAAATGCGCCACTGGTTGGCACGTAGCCGACGCGGCCTTCCCACTCAGGGCCGGCGAAGTCCATCACGGTGGTCGGCAGGTCTTTTTCGTCGACTTTCTTCGGGTTGTACACCACCACGCGGGTGCGGGCGGTCACGCCCATCCAGGTGCCGTTGGCGCCAACGTATTCCTTGGGCAGCATGTTCAGCGTGGCGCCGTCGATCTTCGCCAGCAGGCCCAGTTCGCCCAGGTTGTTCAGTGGCGGAGATTCTTCGGTATAGATGATGTCGGCCGGCGAGCGGTCGCCTTCCTCGATGATCTGGCTGGCCAGCTGGTTGCTGCTGCCCTTGCGGATATTGATATGGATACCGGTCTTGGCCTCGTAGGCCTTGGCGATGGCTTCGCCGATTTCCTTGTGCTGGCCGTTGTACAGGGTCAGCGTGACCGGTTCATCTGCCAGGGCGGCCGGAGCGCCGATCACCAGGCTCAGAACTGCGGCAGCCAGTGTACGCATCAGCGGTTGCGGGCGGATCGTCATGCGGGTACTTCCTCGCTTACGGCTACATATTCGGAAACAATGGTAAACGAAATCGTTTCTCAAGTGGCCGGGTGACGAGAAATTCATCGGCAGACGAAGGTACAACTCATGAGGCTGTGCCTGCAGTGCTGGCCGCTTCGCGGGCAAGCCCGCTCCCACAGGGGGCTGTGGTGGCTGTCGGGGCAGGGGATTTAAAAATCGCAGGCAAGAAAAAACCCACTAGCAAGCTAGTGGGTTTTTGTATGGTGCCCAGGAGAAGACTCGAACTTCCACGACCGTTAAGTCACTGATACCTGAAACCAGCGCGTCTACCAATTCCGCCACCTGGGCAAAGCTTTACATCGTCTGGAGAAGGCGACTATCGTTCGCTTTCACACAGCAGTAACAGATCCTTGGTCATCTGTTACTTGAAAATATTTGGTGCCCAGGAGAAGACTCGAACTTCCACGACCTTGCGGTCACTGATACCTGAAACCAGCGCGTCTACCAATTCCGCCACCTGGGCACACATTCGAGATAAAAGATGCTTTACAGCGCCGTTCATCTCTACTACAACTTCGGGCTTGTCCGTCGTTGTGGTGCGCACTATACGGACGGTCCTGGGGGCTGTAAACCCCCCAAGCGAAAAAAATTTCAAAAAATTCAACTTCTTGATTCCGAAAGCCTATTGCTCCTCTCTACACACTGCAGCGGGGGCTGTCCAAGGCTGACATTTCCGGTTTCAATACACACATGCCAGAATTCCTATCTATATACCCCAAGGTGAACCCCTTCTGATGGCCGATTGGCAATCCCTCGATCCCGAGGCCGCTCGCGAAGCGGAAAAATACGACAACCCCATTCCCAGCCGTGAGCTGATCCTGCAGCGCCTCGCCGACCGTGGCGAACCGGCCGCGCGCGAGGAGCTGGCGGCAGAGTTCGGTCTTTATGAAGAAGACCAGATCGAAGCCCTGCGCCGCCGCCTGCGTGCCATGGAGCGTGACGGCCAGCTTATCTATACCCGGCGCGGCACTTATGCCCCGGTAGACAAGCTGGACCTGATCTGTGGCCGTGTCTCCGGTCACCGTGACGGCTTTGGTTTCCTTATCCCCGATGACGGCAGCGAAGACCTGTTCCTCAGCCCTTCGCAGATGCGCCTGGTGTTCGACGGCGACCGCGGCCTGGCCCGCGTCTCGGGCGTCGACCGCCGTGGTCGTCGCGAAGGCGTGCTGGTCGAGGTCATCTCCCGGGCGCATGAAAGCGTGGTCGGCCGCTACTTCGAAGAAGGCGGCATCGGCTACGTGACCCCGGACAATCCGAAGATCCAGCAGGAAGTGCTGGTGACGGCCGGGCGTAACGGTGGCGCCAAGATTGGCCAGTTCGTCGAGATCAAGATCACCCACTGGCCTACGCCGCGTTTCCAGCCTCAGGGTGATGTGGTCGAGGTGATCGGCAACTACATGGCCCCGGGCATGGAAATCGACGTTGCCCTGCGCAGCTATGACATTCCCCATGTCTGGCCCAACGATGTGGTCAAGGAAGCACGCAAGTTCCGCTCCGAAGTCGAAGAGAAGGACAAGGAAAAGCGCATCGACCTGCGCCACCTGCCGTTCGTCACCATCGACGGCGAGGATGCCCGCGACTTCGATGACGCCGTCTATTGCGAACCTTTGGGCAAGCTGCGCATGTTCTCTGGCGGCTGGCGCCTCTACGTGGCGATCGCCGACGTCTCCAGCTACGTGCGCCTGGGCTCGGCCCTGGACAACGAAGCCCAGCAGCGCGGCAACTCGGTGTATTTCCCCGAGCGCGTGGTGCCGATGCTCCCCGAAGAGCTGTCCAACGGCCTGTGCTCGCTGAATCCGCATGTCGACCGCCTGGCCATGGTCTGCGAAATGACCATGAACAAAGCCGGCCAGATGGTCGACTACCAGTTCTATGAAGGGGTGATCCATTCCCATGCCCGCCTGACCTACAACAAGGTCAGCAGCATGCTCGAGCATGCCCGTACCCGTGAGGGCAAGGCGCTGCGCGAGGAATACAAGGAAGTCGTGCCGCACCTGAAGAACCTGTACAACCTGTACAAGGTGCTGCTGGATGCCCGTCACGCCCGGGGTGCCATCGATTTCGAGACCCAGGAAACCCGCATCATCTTCGGTGACGAGCGCAAGATCGCGGAAATCCGCCCGACCGTGCGCAACGATGCCCACAAGCTGATCGAGGAGTGCATGCTGGCGGCCAACGTCGCCACCGCAGCGTTCCTGCAGAAGCATGAAGTGCCCGCCCTTTACCGTGTGCACGACGGCCCGCCGCCCGAGCGCCTGGAAAAACTGCGCGCCTTCCTCGGCGAGCTGGGCCTGACCCTGCACAAGGGCAAGGACCCGTCGCCGAAGGACTACCAGGCCCTGCTGGCAAGCATCGCCGGGCGCCCAGACTTCCACCTGATCCAGACCGTGATGCTGCGCTCGCTGAGCCAGGCGGTGTACAGCACCGACAACAACGGCCACTTCGGCTTGAACTACGAGGCGTACACCCACTTCACCTCGCCGATCCGCCGTTACCCGGACCTGCTGGTGCACCGCGCCATCCGCAGCATCATCCGCTCCAAGGTCGATACCCCGCACGTCAAGCGCGCAGGCGCCATGAGTATTCCCAAGGCGCGTATCTACCCGTATGACGTGAATGCGCTCGACCAGCTCGGTGAGCAGTGCTCGATGACCGAACGCCGTGCCGATGAAGCCACCCGTGACGTGGTCAACTGGCTCAAGTGCGAGTTCATGAAGGATCGCGTGGGCGAGACCTTCCCAGGTGTGATCACGGCAGTCACCGGCTTTGGCCTGTTCGTCGAGCTGACCGACATCTATGTGGAAGGCCTGGTGCACGTCAGTGCGTTGCCGGGCGACTACTACCACTTCGACCCGGTGCACCACCGCCTGTCGGGCGAGCGCACCGGGCGTAGCTTCCGCCTGGGCGACACCATCGAGGTCAAGGTCATGCGCGTCGACCTCGATGAGCGCAAGATCGACTTCGAAGTCTCCGAGCAGCAGCTCAGTGCGCCGATCGGACGCAAGGGGCGTGGTGCTGCGGCGCCAATAGCCGGGAAGTCCGAGCCAGTGGCCGAGGCCAAGGCCACGCCAAAGCCGCGCAGCCGCAAGAGCGAAACCGCCGAAGCGTACTTCCCGAAAGACGCCGTGCAGCGCAACGCCGAAGTGCGCAAGAGCCGTGAAATGAAGAAGGCGCTGATGAGCGAGGCGCGCACCAGCGGCCACGCCAGCAGCAAGGCGGACAAGGGCGGCAAGTCGTCCGGCAAGCCGACCAAGCACCGTAAAGGCCCGTCGAAGTCCGGCGCGCCACGCAAGAGCAAGAACAAGTCATGAGTCAGCTGGAAAAGATCTACGGCGTGCACGCCGTGCAGGCATTGCTGCAACACCATCCTAAGCGGGTCAAGCAGATCTGGCTGTCGGAAGGGCGCAGCGAGCCGCGCATCCAGGCGTTGCTGGAGCTGGCCGCGGAAAACCGCGTGCCGGTCGGCCAGGCCGAGCGCCGTGAGCTGGATGCCTGGGTCGAAGGCGTGCACCAGGGGGTGGTTGCCGAGGTCAGCCCGAGCCAGGTGTGGGGCGAGTTGATGCTCGAAGAACTGCTCGAGCGCAGCGAGACGCCACCACTGATCCTGGTGCTGGATGGCGTGACCGACCCGCACAACCTGGGTGCCTGCCTGCGTACCGCGGATGCAGCCGGTGCCACGGCGGTGATCGTGCCCAAGGACAAGTCGGCGACCCTGACGCCGGTGGTGCGCAAGGTGGCCTGCGGCGCGGCCGAAGTGATTCCACTGGTGGCCGTGACCAACCTGGCGCGCACCCTGGAGAAACTGCAACAGCGTGGCCTGTGGGTGGTGGGTACCGCTGGCGAGGCTGAACAGGAGATCTACCAGCAGGATCTGACCGGTCCGTTGGTGATGATCATGGGGGCCGAAGGCAAGGGCATGCGCCGGCTGACCCGCGAACATTGCGATTTCCTGGTCAAGTTGCCGATGAGCGGTAGTGTCAGCAGCCTCAACGTGTCGGTGGCGACGGGCGTCTGCCTGTTCGAGGCTGTGCGTCAGCGTCAGGCCAAGCGCTGATCTTCAGCCTGTTCCGGCCCCTTCGCGGGTGAACCCGCTCCCACAGGTAACCCGCAGGCTCAGGCCTTGTGTGATCCTTGTGGGAGCGGGTTCACCCGCGAAGAGGCCGGCAGCGTGTGAATATGTTTCAGGCTGTTCAAATATTCACCAATCACCTTGCTTGTGCGTGTTGCCTTCTCTACAATTGCGCCCCTTGCCGAGCTGGCAGGCGCGCATGTGCCTCCCCTCCGTGCAAGACATACAGTGTCATTCACTCCTTGTCTGACCAGATTCGCTGGCAGACTACTAACCCGTAAGGAGCATTCATGCGTCATTACGAAATCATCTTCCTGGTTCACCCGGACCAGAGCGAGCAAGTCGGCGGCATGGTTGAGCGTTACACCAAGCTGATCGAAGAAGATGGCGGCAAGATCCACCGCCTGGAAGACTGGGGCCGTCGTCAACTGGCCTACGCAATCAACAATGTTCACAAGGCTCACTACGTGATGCTGAACGTTGAGTGCACCGGCAAGGCCCTGGCCGAGCTGGAAGACAACTTCCGCTACAACGATGCCGTTATCCGTAACCTCGTCATCCGTCGCGACGAAGCCGTAACCGGCCAGTCCGAGATGCTGAAGGCTGAAGAAAACCGCAGCGAGCGCCGTGAGCGTCGTGAGCGTCCTGAGCATGCTGAATCCGCCGACGGCGACGACAGCAATGACAGCGACTCCAGCGATAACGCTGACGAGTAATCCACGGACCTTTAGAGGAGCCTATTAAATGGCACGTTTCTTCCGTCGTCGTAAATTCTGCCGCTTCACTGCTGAAGACGTGAAAGAGATCGACTTCAAAGATCTCAACACCCTGAAAGCTTACGTATCCGAAACCGGCAAGATCGTTCCAAGCCGTATCACCGGTACCAAAGCTCGTTATCAGCGTCAGCTGGCTACCGCTATCAAGCGCGCCCGCTTCCTGGCCCTGCTGCCCTACACCGACAGCCACGGCCGCTGAGACCGGGTCGTCGACAAGCAGTAAGGGATTAGCATGCGAGCGTTAGCAAGTTTCATCATGCGCGGTCGTGTGCAGGCCACCCTGGTGGTGGTCATCAGCGCGGTACTGCCGCTGCTGTTCTGGTTGAGTGCCGCTGCCGGCAGCCTTGTGCTGCTGCGGCGTGGGTTCAAGGATGCCTCAACGGTCATCGCCGGCGGCCTGCTGGCCGGGCTGGCCGTGTGGTTGATGGGCGATCCGATCACCTTCCTGGTGATCGCCGGTGCCCTGGGCCTGGCCGCGCTGTTGCGCGCCGAGCATCCCTGGAGCCGTGTGCTGGTCGCCAGTGCCGTGTTTGCCGTGGTTTTCAGCCTCGTGCTCGACATGGCATTGGCACAGACCTTCGATGTGCTGGCCAAGGCGTTTGCCGAAGCCATGCCGAAAATCGAAGGGGAGCCGGTGCTCTCCGGTGAGCTGATCCGCCCTGTGCTGGTCGCTTCCACAGCAGTGACGGTGCAATTGTTCAGCGTGTTGGCCCTGGTGCTGGCGCGTTATTGGCAAGCAGCGTTGTACAACCCTGGAGGCTTCGGTCGCGAATTTCGCGAACTGAGGTTGCCGAAGCAGACCATGGCGGTCTTGGTGGCAGTGATGGTGGTGGCTCCGTTTATCGGGTCGCAGTTCATCATCCTGGCATCGGCATCGAGCCTGGTACTGGTGCTGGCTGGCATCGCCTTGATGCACGGCCTCGTGGCACAGGGGCGACTGGCCGGTTTCTGGCTGGTGGGCATGTACGTGACGTTGCCGCTGATCATGCAGCTGATCTACCCGTTGCTGATGGTCCTGGCCATTGTCGACAGCCTGATTGATTTTCGCGGTCGCAAGTCCCCTCCGGGGAAAGACTCCGCGAACGGTGAAGGTTAAAAGTTAAGAGGTTTTACCAAATGGAACTGATCCTGCTGGAAAAAGTCGCTAACCTGGGCAACCTGGGCGACAAAGTTAAAGTTAAGGCTGGTTACGGCCGTAACTTCCTGCTGCCATTCGGCAAGGCCACCGTTGCCAACGCCGCCAACCTGGCTGCGTTCGAAGAGCGTCGCGCCGAGCTGGAAAAAGCAGCTGCTGAGCGTAAAGCTTCGGCTGAAAGCCGTGCTGCCCAACTGGCCGAGCTGGAAGTGACCATCACTGCCACCGCTGGCGACGAAGGCAAGCTGTTCGGTTCGATCGGCACCCACGACATCGCTGACGCCCTGACCGCCTCCGGCGTTGAAGTGGCTAAAGCTGAAGTTCGTCTGCCGAACGGCACCATCCGTCAGGTTGGCGAATACGACGTAGCCGTGCACCTGCACAGCGACGTTGAAGCCACCGTACGTGTGGTCGTCGTAGCTGCCTAAGCTGCGCTGACTGGTGGTCCCTCACGGGATAGCCGGTTAACATCGGGCACGGTCCTGTTCACTCAGGCCGTGCCCTTTGTCTTTTTCATCCTCCAGAATTCTTTCGTGGCCATGAACGAGATCACCCACTCCGAACAGCTCGACCTGCAAACCGCTGCCCTGAAGGTGCCGCCGCATTCCATCGAGGCCGAACAGGCCGTGCTTGGTGGCCTCATGCTGGACAACAACGCCTGGGAGCGGGTACTGGACCAGGTCTCGGATGGCGATTTCTATCGGCATGACCACCGCCTGATCTTCCGTGCCGTGCACAAGTTGGCCGACGCCAACCAGCCATTCGACGTGGTGACCCTGCACGAGCAGCTGGACAAGGAAGGCCTTTCGTCACAGGTTGGCGGCCTGGCATACCTGGCCGAACTGGCCAAGAACACCCCCTCGGTGGCCAACATCAAGGCCTACGCCGCGATCATTCGCGAGCGGGCGACCCTGCGCCAGCTGATCAGCATCAGTACCGACATCGCTGACAACGCCTTCAACCCGCAAGGGCGCAACGCCGAGGAAATTCTCGACGATGCCGAGCGGCAGATCTTCCAGATCGCCGAGGCGCGGCCTAAAACCGGTGGCCCGGTGGGTGTCAACGAACTGCTGACCATGGCCATCGACCGCATCGACACGCTGTTCAACTCCGACAGCGACATCACGGGCGTGTCTACCGGCTTCACCGACCTCGACGAGAAGACCAGCGGCCTGCAGCCGGCCGACCTGATCATCGTCGCCGGTCGACCGTCGATGGGTAAGACCACCTTCGCCATGAACCTGGTGGAAAACGCCGTCCTGCGTACCGACAAGGCGGTGCTGGTGTTCTCCCTCGAGATGCCAGGTGAATCGCTGATCATGCGTATGCTCTCGTCCCTGGGCCGCATCGACCAGACCAAGGTGCGTTCCGGCCAGCTGGATGACGACGACTGGCCGCGCCTGACCTCGGCGGTCAACCTGCTCAACGATCGCAAGCTGTTCATCGACGATACCGCCGGTATCAGCCCCTCGGAAATGCGTGCGCGTACCCGCCGCCTGGCCCGTGAGCACGGCGAGATCGCCATGATCATGGTCGACTACCTGCAGCTGATGCAGATCCCGGGTTCGGCCGGTGACAACCGGACCAACGAGATTTCCGAGATCTCCCGCTCCCTCAAGGCCCTGGCCAAGGAATTCAACTGCCCGGTGATTGCCCTGTCGCAGCTGAACCGCTCCCTGGAACAGCGCCCGAACAAACGCCCGGTCAACTCCGACTTGCGTGAATCCGGTGCGATCGAGCAGGACGCCGACGTGATCATGTTCGTGTACCGCGACGAGGTGTACCACCCCGAGACCGAGCACAAGGGCGTGGCGGAAATCATCATCGGTAAACAGCGTAACGGCCCCATCGGCTTCGTGCGCCTGGCGTTCATCGGCAAGTACACCCGCTTCGAGAACCTCGCGCCGGGCATGTACAACTTCGACGACGACGAATAAGCCTCAGCTTCGTGAATCCGACAACCACCGTCGGATTTGGTCAAAATTTGTGCTATATTCCGCGCCCGCGATTTCCCTGCACACCAGAACCGGTCACTGACATGCAAGCAGCCAAACCACTCTACGACTATCCCAAGTACTGGGCCGAATGCTTCGGGCCAGCACCTTTCCTGCCGATGAGCAGGGAGGAGATGGATCTGCTCGGCTGGGATTCCTGCGACATCATCATCGTGACCGGTGATGCCTACGTCGATCACCCTTCGTTCGGCATGGCCATCATCGGCCGCCTGCTGGAAGCCCAGGGCTTCCGCGTGGGCATCATCGCCCAGCCGAACTGGCAGTCGAAAGACGACTTCATGAAGCTTGGCGAGCCGAACCTGTTCTTCGGCGTGGCCGCCGGCAACATGGACTCGATGATCAACCGCTACACCGCGGACAAGAAAATCCGTTCCGACGACGCCTACACCCCCGGCGGGTTGGCCGGCAGCCGTCCGGACCGCGCCAGCCTGGTGTACAGCCAGCGCTGCAAGGAAGCCTACAAGCACGTGCCGATCGTGCTCGGCGGCATCGAGGCTTCGCTGCGCCGCATCGCCCACTACGACTACTGGCAGGACAAAGTCCGCCATTCGATCCTGATCGACGCCAGCGCCGACATCCTGCTGTTCGGCAACGCCGAACGTGCGGTGGTCGAAGTGGCCCAGCGCCTGTCCAATGGCGAGAAGATCGAGACCATCACCGACGTACGCGGTACCGCCTTCGTGCGCCGTGACACGCCGCAAGGCTGGTACGAGATCGACTCGACCCGTATCGATCGCCCCGGCCGTGTCGACAAGATCATCAACCCGTACGTGAACACCCAGGACACCCAGGCCTGCGCCATCGAGCAGGCCAAGGGCGAACAGGAAGACCCGAACGAAGCCAAGGTGGTGCAGATCCTCGACAGCCCGAGCGTTACCCGGGAAAAGTCGGTGATCCGCCTGCCGTCGTTCGAGAAGGTGCGGAACGACCCGGTGCTCTATGCGCACGCCAACCGTGTGCTGCACCTGGAAACCAACCCGGGCAATGCCCGCGCCCTGGTGCAGAAGCACGGTGAGGTGGATGTGTGGTTCAACCCGCCACCCATTCCGATGAGCACCGAGGAAATGGACTACGTTTTCGGCATGCCTTATGCCCGTGTGCCGCACCCGGCCTACGGCAAAGAGCGCATCCCGGCCTACGAGATGATCCGTTTCTCGGTCAACATCATGCGTGGCTGCTTCGGTGGCTGCACCTTCTGCTCGATCACCGAGCACGAAGGCCGCATCATCCAGAACCGTTCCCACGAATCGATCCTCAACGAGATCGAGGAGATGCGTGACAAGGTCCCCGGCTTCACCGGCGTGGTCTCGGACCTTGGCGGCCCGACCGCCAACATGTACCGCATCGCCTGCAAGAGCCACGACATCGAGAAGCACTGCCGCAAGCCGTCCTGCGTGTTCCCGGGCATCTGCGAGAACCTCAACACCGACCACAGCTCGTTGATCGAGCTGTACCGCAAGGCCCGCGCCTTGCCGGGTGTGAAGAAGATCCTGATCGCCTCGGGCCTGCGCTACGACCTGGCGGTGGAATCGCCGGAGTACGTCAAGGAGCTGGTGACCCACCACGTTGGCGGCTACCTGAAGATCGCTCCGGAGCATACCGAGCGTGGCCCGCTGGACAAGATGATGAAGCCGGGCATCGGCACCTATGATCGCTTCAAGCGCATGTTCGAGAAGTTCTCCAAAGAGGCGGGCAAGGAACAGTACCTGATCCCGTACTTCATCGCCGCGCACCCAGGCACCACCGACGAAGACATGATGAACCTGGCCTTGTGGCTCAAGGGCAACGGCTTCCGTGCCGACCAGGTGCAAGCCTTCTACCCGTCGCCGATGGCGTCGGCCACGGCCATGTACCACTCGGGCAAGAACCCGCTGCGCAAGGTCACGTACAAGAGCGAAGGGGTGGAGATCGTCAAGAGCGACGAGCAGCGCCGCCTGCACAAGGCGTTCTTGCGCTATCACGATCCGAAGGGCTGGCCGATGCTGCGTGAAGCGCTGCAGCGCATGGGCCGTGCCGACCTGATCGGGCCGGGCAAGCACCAGCTGATCCCGCTGCACCAGCCGCAGACCGACACGTACCAGAGCGCGCGCCGCAAGAACTCGACCCCGGCCGGCAGCCACAAGGTGGGCAAGGATCAGAAGATCCTCACCCAGCACACCGGCCTGCCACCGCGGGGCAGTGATGGCAGCAAGCCGTGGGACAAGCGCGAGAAGGCCAAGGCCGAGGCATTCGCCCGCAACCAGCAGGCTGCCAAAGAGCGCAAGGAAGCCGCCAAGGGTGGTGGCGGCAAGGGCAAGAAGCCGCGTCAGCCCGTCATCCCGCGCTGATCTTGCAGGCCGGCTAGAGAAACCTGGTGGGAGCGGATGAACCCGCTCCCACCGGGTTAGGTGTTGGCCTGCTGATCGAGATCAGTCAGGCTTCTGGTCGACCCATTTGGGCAGCACCGGCGACTTGAACCGCTCCATCCCGTCCAGCAGCTCATCTGCCTGCTGCGCCAGCAACAGCATGGCCCGATGCTGCGGCCGCACGAAACCTTCTTCGACGATATGGTCAAGGAAGCCACCGAGCTTCTCATAGAAGCCATTCACATCGAGCAGCCCCAGCGGCTTGGCGTGATAACCCAGTTGCCCCCAGGTCCACACCTCGAACAGCTCCTCCAGCGTACCCAGGCCACCCGGCAGGGCGATGAAGGCGTCGCTCAGCTCGGCCATGCGTGCCTTGCGCGCGTGCATGCCGTCTACCACTTCCAGGCGACTCAAGCCCTTGTGGCCGATCTCGGCGTTCATCAGGCTTTCGGGAATGACCCCGATCACCTCGCCACCCGCAGCCATGGCCGCGTCGGCGACGGTACCCATCAGGCCGACCGCACCTCCGCCGTAGACCAGGGTCAGGCCGCGGCGGGCAATGGCCTGGCCCAGCGCGATGGCCGCTTCACGGTAGGCAGGGTTGGCGCCGATGCTGGCGCCGCAGAAGACACATACGGAACGTACAGGCATTGCTCATCTCCAGTCACTCAGGGCGACAGGGTACGGCGCATGCCCGTCGGTTCCAAGGCTGGTTTCACTCCGGACGGGAGAATTCACAGCTGGCACCCGTGGCACCGTGGGCGTAGGCGGCAAGCAGGCTATTCATGAAAGTTGAAAGGGACATTGCGATTGCTCCTAAATCAGTGGTTGTCCCATCGTCCATTAAAAGGGCATGATGTGCCCTTAGATTGGTTGTATACAATCCATTGAACAATTCTACTGGCTGGCCACTTGACACCCCCTTGACCCATATCAGCAGGGGGCTGAACGGTTTCAGGCAGTCTCGCAATTGATAAAACCCTGCCAAGGAGATTCATGATGTTTGCGAAAGCTGTAGCGGTATCCCTGCTGACCCTCGCCAGCGCTTCTGTCTTCGCAGCCGAGTGCTCGGTGACCGTCGATTCGACCGACCAGATGTCCTTCAATACCAAGGAGATCGTCGTCGACAAGAGCTGCAAGGCATTCACTGTCAACCTGACCCACTCAGGCAGCCTGCCGAAGAACGTCATGGGCCACAACGTGGTGATCAGCAAGGAAGCTGACATGCAGCCGATCGCTGCCGACGGCCTAAGCGCAGGGATCGAGAAGAACTACCTGAAGGAAGGTGATGCGCGCATCATCGCCCATACCAAGATCATTGGTGCTGGCGAAAAAGACTCGGTGACTTTTGATGTGTCCAAGCTGGTTGCTGGCACAGAGTACGGCTTCTTCTGCTCGTTCCCAGGCCACATCTCGATGATGAAAGGCACTGTCACGCTCAAGTAAGCCTGCAGTGAAAACCGGGGCCGCTTAGCGGCCCCGGTCGTTTTCACGGGGCGAACGGCAGTTCGCGCTTGTGCTGGGTCTTGCGGTAGGTGGCGACGATGATGTCGAACGCTGCCTGATCCACCGGCTGCCCATGAAGGAAGGCATCGATCTGCTGGTAGGTCACGCCATGGGACGCTTCGTCAGGCTTGCCCGGTTCTAGGTCTTCCAGGTCGGCAGTCGGCACCTTCTCCACCAGTGACTCGGGCGCGCCGAAGCTGCGCGCGATCGCCCGCACCTGGTTCTTCACCAACCCGCTCAGCGGCGCCAGGTCGCAAGCACCGTCACCGAACTTGGTAAAGAAGCCCATCACCGCCTCGGCGGCGTGGTCGGTGCCAATCACCAGGCCTGCGCGAGCGCCGGCGATGGTGTACTGGGCGACCATCCGGGTCCGTGCCTTGACGTTGCCGACCACGAAGTCCACCAGGGTTGGCGAGCCGTTCTTCAACTCCGCCACTTCCGCTGCCAATGCACGCACGGCCGGGGCGATATCCACCGTGTGCACTTCATCGGCCTTGATCACCTCGAGGCAGGCCTGGGCGTCGTGCTCGTCATGTTGCACCTGGTACGGCAGGCGCACGGCGATGAAGGTGTAGGCCTGATCGCCGGTTTCGGCACGCAGCTCGTTGATGGCGCGCTGGGCGAGCAGGGCGGCAGTCAGCGAATCGACGCCGCCGCTGATGCCCAGCACCAGGGTCTTGAGCCGGGCATTGGCCAGGCAGTCCTTGATGAACGCCACGCGCCGGGCGACTTCGGCCTCGAGCGCAGCGGCGTCGGCGAACGGCGGCTGTACTTTCAGCGCCTGGGCAATTTCCTGCTGAACCGCTTGCATGGGTTACTCCTTGCTGGGGACTTTGAATACGTGACGCAGGTAGGCGACGAAGTTGTGGTCACGGCACTGGGTCTTGGCGGCCTCGTCCGAAATCTTCGCCACCGGCGAGCCGTTGCAGTCGGTCATTTTAAGCACGATGTTCATGGGCGCCACACCCGGGATATCACAGGTAAGGTTGGTGCCGATACCGAAGCTGACATTGATGCGACCGCGCAGGGCACGGAAGATTTCCAGTGAGCGGGTCAGGTTGAGCCCATCGGAGAACACCAGGGTCTTGGTCATCGGGTCGATACCCAGCTTCTGGTAATGGGCGATGGCCTTTTCCGCCCAGGCCACCGGCTCGCCCGAGTCATGGCGCAGGCCGTCGAACAGCTTGGCGAAGTACAAGTCGAAATCGTTGAGGAAGGCATCCATGGTGATGCAGTCGGTCAGGGCGATGCCGAGCAGCCCTCGGTACTCGCGGACCCAGCAGTCCAGGGCGGCGATCTGGCTGTCGATCAGCCGTGGGCCGAGCTGCTGGTGGGCCATGATCCACTCGTGGGCCATGGTGCCCAGTGGCTTGATATCCAGTTTCCAGGCCAGGTCGACATTGCTGGTGCCGACGAAGCGGCCCGGGAAGTCGTCGCGCAGCACACGCACCACGTCCTCCTGCACACGGCTGGAAAAGCGCCGGCGGGTACCGAAGTCGGCCACCTGCAGCTCGGCCAGCTCGTCGTCGCTGGCGTGGGCGCGCAGCCAGTCGAACTTGCGGTACAGCTGATCGCGGGCTTCGGCCAGGCGCATGCGCGGGTGCAGATGGCGGTTGCGCACCTCGCTGATGATGGCCAGCAGCGGCACTTCGAACAGGATCACGTGCAGCCAGGGGCCTTTCAGGCGCAGGTACAGCTGCTCGTTGTCGATGCCAAGGCGCACATAGCGCAGGTTGAAGCGGAACAGGCGCAGAAAGCGCAGGAAGTCGGGCTTGAGGAAGCTGATGCGTTCAAGGAAGGCCGGCTGGCCATCATCCAGCGTCAGGTCGCTGAGACGTTCCAGCTGGTGGCGAATCTCGCCAAGGTAGGGGCGCAGGTCCTCGCCGTTGCGGCAGCGGAATTCCCATTCGACGTCGGCGTCCGGGTAGTTGTGTAGCACGCCCTGCATCATGGTGAGCTTGTAGAAGTCGGTGTCGAGCAGGTTGTGCACGATGCGCTCGGCGAATGCGCTCTCGCTCATCAAAGGTGGCTCCGGAAACGGCGAATGGTGGACATTGTGCCAGTCTTTTCGATCCTGTTGTGTCTGCGCCGGCCTCTCTGGGAGTGGGCGAGCCCGCGAAAAGGGCTTAACAGCCAAAACAAGTGGCTTTTTCCGTGCACCCGCTAGCCTTGAAACAGTGCTGCCTGTAGCAGTCGCGCACCAGCGGTGTGCACTTCGGTGACGTCCACTGTTACAGGGTGGTTGCACGTAAACACTTGCCGGGGTTGCAATGATGGCACTTGCTGGTTGCGCCTTGCCTATACGTAGGGTGGCGCCTGCCGCGTGGCAGACGGTTGCACGCTCAATAAAGGAAAGGCCGTCGGTCGCCTGGTGGCGACCTCTGCAGTGTGTTTTCCCGGAAGACAAAACCGATGGCACGGCCCTTGCTCTGAGCACAGGGCTGAGAAGTTGTAGTGCCAACCAAAAAAAACTCTAGGAGCACCACCTCATGTCGCAGACGTTTTACAAGAAGGGTTTCCTGGCTCTGGCCATTGCCACGGCCTTGGGTGTTTCTTCGTATGTTCAGGCCGACGTCAAGATCGGCGTCGCGGGCCCCATGACCGGGGCCAACGCAGCGTTTGGCGAGCAATACATGAAAGGTGCGCAGGCCGCGGCGGACAAGATCAACGCCGCCGGTGGCGTGAATGGCGAGAAGATCGTCCTGGTGAAGGGCGATGACGCCTGCGAGCCAAAGCAGGCCGTGGCCGTGGCCAACCGCCTGGTCGACCAGGACAAGGTGATCGGCGTGGTCGGTCACTTCTGTTCCTCCAACACCATCCCGGCTTCCGAGGTGTATGACGAAGCCGGCGTGATCGCCATCACCCCCGGCTCCACCAACCCGCAAGTGACCGAGCGCGGCCTTTCTGCCATGTTCCGCATGTGCGGCCGTGACGACCAGCAGGGCATCGTCGCCGGCGACTACATCGTCGACGTGCTCAAGGGCAAGAAGGTCGCGGTGCTGCACGACAAGGACACCTATGGCCAGGGCCTGGCCGATGCCACCAAGGCACAGCTGGAGAAGCGTGGCGTCAAACCGGTGCTGTATGAAGGCCTGACCCGTGGCGAGAAGGACTTCAGCGCCGTGGTCACCAAGATCCGCGCGGCTGGCGCCGACGTCGTCTACTTCGGTGGCCTGCACCCTGAAGCCGGCCCGCTGGTGCGCCAGCTGCGCGAGCAGGGCCTGAAGGATGTCAAGTTCATGTCCGATGACGGCATCGTCACCGACGAACTGGTGTCCACCGCCGGTGGCGCCCAGTACGTCGACGGCGTGTACATGACCTTCGGCGCCGACCCGCGCCTGCTGCCGGACAGCAAGGCGGTGGTGGAAGAGTTCCGCAAGGCCGGTACCGAGCCTGAAGGTTACACCCTGTACGCCTACGCTTCGCTGCAGGCGCTGGCCGCCGCGTTCAACGGCGCCAAGTCGAACAAGGGCGAAGACGCCGCCAAGTGGCTCAAGGCCAACCCGGTCAAGACCGTCATGGGCGAGAAGAAGTGGGACAGCAAGGGCGACCTGACCGTCTCCGACTACGTGGTCTACCAGTGGGACAAGGACGGCAAGTACCACCAGCTGGAAAAACAAAAATAATAACGGCAGCTGGCCCGGACGCCGGTCCGGGCCATTGCCCCTGCGGTACCTGTCCTTATTCGGAGACCTGCACGGTTCTGCGCTGCCAGTCCCGCTTCATCCGTGGCATCTGGTAGTCGCTGCGCGTGCAGTCTCGCTCAGGTGAGATTGCGTTATGGATGGTATTTTCCTGCAGCAACTGGTCAACGGCCTGACCCTCGGGTCGGTCTATGGCCTGATCGCCATCGGCTACACAATGGTCTATGGCATCATCGGCATGATCAACTTCGCGCACGGCGAGGTGTACATGATCTCCGCGTACCTCGCGGCGATCAGCCTGGCATTGCTGGCTTACTTCGGTATCGAGTCGTTCCCCCTGCTGATGCTGGGCACGCTGTTGTTCACCATCGTCGTCACCGGCGTGTATGGCTTCACCATCGAGCGCATCGCCTACAAACCCCTGCGCAACTCCACCCGCCTGGCACCGCTGATCAGTGCCATCGGTATCTCGCTGATCCTGCAGAACTACGCACAGATCAGCCAGGGCGCCCGCCAGCAAGGCGTGCCGACCCTGCTCGAAGGTGCCATGCGCATCGAGGTCGGCACCGGCTTCGTGCAACTGACCTACACCAAGATCTTCATCCTGGTGGCGGCTTTCGTCGGTATGGGCCTGCTGACCTATGTGATCAAGTACACCAAGCTCGGCCGCATGTGCCGCGCTACCCAGCAAGACCGCAAGATGGCCTCGATCCTCGGCATCAACACCGACCGGGTCATCTCCTATGTGTTCGTCATCGGTGCGGTGATGGCCGCCCTGGCCGGCGTGCTGATCACCCTCAACTACGGCACCTTCGACTTCTATGCTGGCTTCATCATCGGTATCAAGGCGTTCACTGCCGCAGTACTGGGCGGCATCGGTTCGCTGCCTGGCGCCATGCTCGGCGGGATCATCCTGGGGATTTCCGAGTCGCTGTTCTCTGGCCTGATCAACTCCGACTACAAGGACGTGTTCAGCTTCTCGCTGCTGGTGATGATCCTTATCTTCCGCCCACAAGGCCTGCTGGGTCGCCCGCTCGTGGCTAAGGTGTGAACATGTCGATTGCCAAGATTGCCTCTGCCTCCGAAACCAACGGTTTCGACATCAAACGCAGCTTGCTGGAGACCCTTGTCGCTGGCCTGCTGGCGCTTATCGTTTTCGGCCCGATCGTCGGCGTGGTGCTCGACGGCTACACCTTCAACGCCGAACCACGCCGGGTGGCGTGGCTGGTCGGCGGGGTGATGCTCGGGCGCTTCCTGCTCAGCCTCTTCGTGCAGACCGCCGCCGGCCGGCGCATGCTCGAAGGCTTCGACAGTGGCGGCTCGGGCGTGCACGTCAACGCCCCGGACTACAAGTCGCGGTTGCGCTACATCATCCCGGCGCTGGTGGTGATCGCCATCATCTTCCCGGTGTTCGCCAACAAGTACCTGCTGACCGTGGTCATCCTCGGCCTCATCTACGTGCTGCTGGGCCTGGGCCTGAACATCGTGGTCGGCCTCGCCGGCTTGCTCGACCTGGGCTATGTGGCGTTCTATGCCATCGGTGCCTACGGCCTGGCGCTGGGTTACCAGTACCTCGGCCTGGGCTTCTGGAGCGTGCTGCCGCTGGCGGCCATCGCCGCAGCGCTGGCGGGGTGCATCCTCGGCTTCCCGGTGTTGCGAATGCACGGTGACTACCTGGCGATCGTGACCCTGGGCTTCGGCGAGATCATCCGCCTGGTGCTGAACAACTGGCTGTCGTTCACCGGTGGCCCGAACGGCATGCCGGCGCCGTCGCCGACCTTCTTCGGCCTGGAGTTCGGTCGCAGGGCCAAGGACGGCGGGGTGCCGATCCATGAGTTCCTCGGCATCGACTACAACGCCAACCTCAAGTTCGTGTTCATCTACGTCGTGCTGTTCATCGTCGTGCTGGCGGTGCTGTACATCAAGCACCGGTTGACCCGCATGCCCGTGGGCCGTGCCTGGGAAGCACTGCGCGAAGACGAGATCGCCTGCCGCTCGATGGGGCTGAATCACGTGCTGGTCAAGCTCTCGGCGTTCACCCTCGGTGCTTCCACCGCAGGCCTTGCCGGGGTGTTCTTCGCCACCTACCAGGGCTTCGTCAACCCGTCGTCGTTCACCTTCTTCGAATCGGCACTGATCCTGGCCATCGTCGTGCTCGGCGGTATGGGCTCGACCGTCGGTGTGGTGATCGCCGCCTTCGTGCTGACCGTGGCGCCGGAGCTGCTGCGCAGCTTCTCGGAATACCGTGTGCTGCTGTTCGGCGTGCTGATGGTGCTGATGATGATCTGGCGACCGCGTGGGCTGATCCGCATCAGCCGTACCGGTGTGACCCCGCGTAAAGGAGTGGCGCCATGAGCGACGAAATCATTCTCTCGGTCGACAACCTGATGATGCAGTTCGGCGGCATCAAGGCGCTCAGCGACGTCAGCCTCAAGGTCAAGCGAAACCAGATCTTCGCCCTGATCGGCCCCAATGGTGCCGGCAAGACCACCGTGTTCAACTGCCTGACCGGCTTCTACAAGGCCAGTGGCGGGCGTATCGAGCTGAACGTGCGCGGCAGCCGCACCAACGTCATCCAGCTGCTTGGCGAGCGCTTCCAGGCTGCGGATTTCGTATCACCTGCGCGCTTTGCCAGCCGCCTGTACTACAAGATGTTCGGCGGTACCCATCTGGTCAACCGCGCCGGCCTGGCGCGAACCTTCCAGAACATTCGCCTGTTCAAGGAAATGTCGGTGGTGGAAAACCTGCTGGTGGCCCAGCACATGTGGGTCAACCGCAACTTGCTGGCCGGGGTGCTCAACACCAAGGCCTATCGCAAGGCCGAAAGCGACGCCCTCGACCACGCGTTCTACTGGCTGGAAGTGGTCGACCTGGTCGACTGCGCCAACCGCCTGGCTGGCGAGCTGTCCTACGGCCAGCAGCGCCGCCTGGAAATCGCCCGGGCCATGTGCACACGGCCGAAGATCATCTGCCTGGACGAGCCGGCTGCCGGCCTCAACCCGCAGGAGACCGAAGCCCTGAGCCAGATGATCCGCGTGCTGCGTGACGAGCATGACATCACCGTGGTGCTGATCGAACACGACATGGGTATGGTCATGAGCATTTCCGACCACATCGTCGTGCTCGATCACGGCAACGTGATTGCCGAAGGCGCGCCGCAGGATATCCGCCACAACCCGACGGTGATCGCCGCCTATCTGGGTGCAGACGAAGAGGAACTGGTATGAGTGCACCCATTCTCGAACTGAAGGAACTGGACGTCTTCTATGGGCCGATCCAGGCGCTGAAAAAGGTCTCGATGCACATCAACGAAGGCGAGACGGTGAGCCTGATCGGTGCCAACGGCGCCGGCAAGTCGACCCTGCTGATGTCGATCTTCGGCCAGCCGCGGGCGGCGGCGGGGCATATCGTCTACCGGGGCACCGACATTACCCGCAAGTCGTCGCACTACATTGCCTCCAATGGCATTGCCCAATCGCCGGAAGGGCGCCGGGTGTTTCCCGACATGACGGTTGAAGAGAACCTGATGATGGGGACCATCCCCATCGGCGACAAGTATGCCGCTGAAGACATGCAGCGCATGTTCGAGCTGTTCCCGCGCCTGAAGGAGCGGCGTAACCAGCGGGCCATGACCATGTCCGGTGGCGAACAGCAGATGCTGGCCATTGCCCGGGCACTGATGAGCCGGCCGAAGCTGCTGTTGCTGGACGAGCCATCGCTGGGGCTGGCGCCGATCGTGGTCAAGCAGATCTTCGCGACCCTGCGCGAGCTGGCCAGGAGCGGGATGACGATCTTCCTGGTGGAACAGAACGCCAACCATGCGCTGAAGCTGTCGGACCGGGCTTACGTGATGGTCAACGGGCAGATCCGCATGAGCGGGACGGGGCAGGAACTGCTGGTCAACGAAGAGGTCCGCAACGCGTATCTTGGCGGGCATTGAGTGATTGCCGGGGCTGCACTGCAGCCCCTTTTGTTCAATGTGGACAACTTGTCGCATATCTTTCTCGAGCCACGCTACGATCCCCCCGCAAGCCTTTGTTTCCACAGGGCAGATCTTGTCCACGATTAATGTGGAGCTGCCTGTGGAAAACATGGTGGCATATCGCGCTATCCCTTTATTCACAAGGCCTGCAAGGCTCTGGTCATAATTTGATCAGTTACCCTCGGTGTCTGTTCTCAGCGGCATTTCGACACCGGTGAACGCCTGTAGATCGCGCGTGATCCCCTGTGGATAACTCTGTTAAAAAGCACTGGACAGACCGCTGTAGGCGGCATGCTTGAAAGCGTTGCGCCATCACCGGAAAGCTATCCACGGACCCTGGCAAGCTGAAAGGGTTCCGCGCAGGCGACAAGTTGCCCCCAATCCGTGGGGAAAGCCTTGTGGATAACATGCGCATAGCTGGCGTCGAGCCCTCTGCCACAAGGGTTTGCCGAGCATGATTAAAAAATGAACAGCGACCTCGACGGCTTGCTGCAAAGGCGCGTCGCGGGCATGCTGCAAAGCTGTCGACGTAAACCTACCGTGAGGAATTGAGCATGACATCCACCGTATTCATTACCGGCGCGACTTCCGGTTTTGGCGAGGCCACCGCTCGCCGCTTTGCCGAAGCCGGCTGGAAGCTGATACTCACCGGCCGTCGCAAGGATCGCCTGGATGCCCTGTGTGCCGAACTGTCGGCCAAGACCGACGTGCACGGCCTGGTTGTCGACGTGCGTGACCGCAAAGCCATGGAGCAAGCCGTGGCCAACCTGCCGGCCGGCTTCGAGAAGCTTCGCGGCCTGGTCAACAACGCCGGCCTGGCGCTGGGTGTGGACGCAGCGCAGAACTGCAGCCTGGACGATTGGGAGACCATGGTCGACACCAACATCAAAGGCCTGATGTACACCACCCGCCTGCTGCTGCCACGTCTGATCGCCTTCGGCCGTGGTGCGTCGATCCTCAACGTGGGTTCGGTGGCAGGCAACTACCCCTACCCTGGCAGCAACGTGTATGGCGGCACCAAGGCCTTCGTCGGTCAGTTTTCGCTGAGCCTGCGCTGCGACCTGCGCGGCACTGGCGTGCGGGTGAGCAACCTCGAGCCGGGCCTGTGCGAAAGCGAGTTTTCGCTGGTGCGCCATGGCGGTGACCAGGCCAAGTATGACGCCACCTATGCCGGGGCCGAGCCGATCCAGCCGCAGGACATCGCCGAGACCATCTTCTGGATCCTCAACCAGCCGGCGCACATCAACATCAACAGCCTTGAGCTGATGCCGGTGCGCCAGGACTTCGCGGGGCTGTCGATCGACCGCTCTACCAGGGACTGATCCGAGGGCCCTGCCACCAGACCTGTGGGAGCGGCCTTGCGTCGCGAAAGGGCTGCGCAGCAGCCCCGCGGTTTCAGCGCAAATGCATAAATTGCTGGGGCTGCTTTGCAGCCCTTTCGCGACGCAAGGCCGCTCCCACAGGGGAGGTGTCAGCTCAGGCGCTGCAAACCTTCCAGGCAGGTCGCCAGGTGATAGGGCGTGGTCGAAGGCATGTCATGCCGGCTCACGGCACCTTCACCATCGCGGCACTCATACCAGCCACCCGCATGCAGGAACCGCTGGTCCATTGCCTTCAGCTGCGCCAGCAGCCTCGCCTCATTCCCCGAGCGCAATGCCAAGGCCCGCAGGTATTCCGCCTGCGCCCAGATCCGTTGGGTCGCATCGAGCACGTTGCCGTCTGCATCGAGCATGGCCAGCACCGCCGCGTTGTTCACCCCGCACAGCTCGGCATAGCCGAAGGCCCGCTCGAGCGACGCATGCAGCGGCGTCCCTCGCAGCAGTGGCGAGGTTTCCAGCAGGTAATACCATTCGAACTGATGCCCCGGCTCGAACCAGTTATCCACGGCGCCGAGCGGCTTCTCCAGCATGAGCCCGTGTTGCGGCTCGATGAAGTGTTCCTGCAGGGCTGTGCACAGTTGCAGCAGCGACTGCTGCACGTGCTCGTCCTCGCGTACCGCCAGCACTTGCAGGAAGGCCTCGGCCAGGTGCATCTGCGGGTTCTGCAGCGGGCCGCTGCCGAGGTCGGCCCAGTCTTCGCCAAGGCTGGCTTCGTACAGGCCATCATCCCGGGCGAATTGCTCGTCGACCACTTCCAGGGCGGCATTGAGGGTGGCTTCCACCAGCCCTTCGCCGACCTTGCCCCAGTAGTGCGCGCAGGCGAACACGATGAAGGCGTGGGTGTACAGGTCCTTGCGCCGGTCCAGCGGCTTGCCCTCGGCGTCGATGCTGTAGAACCAGCCGCCATGCTCGGCATCGTGGAAGTGCTTCTGCAACGAACGGAACAGCGCCGCCGCCCGCTCGGCCGCCCCCGGTTGCTCGATACGGCTGCTGAACAGGTACAGCTGACGGGCACAGGCCATGGCCCGGTAGCGCTGCACCGGCAACGGACGGTGCTGGGCGTCGAGGGCCTCGTAGGGCAGGGCCATGTCGGCGTTCCAGCCCGGGCCTTGCCACAGCGGCACGATGCGTTCGGCGAAGTGCTGGTTGAAGCGGGCCAGTTCGGGCTGGTTGGGGTGGGGGTTGGGCATGTTGGCGCTCGTCGCATTCGGGCAGGGCGCCATGGTAGCAGAACTAGGGTTGTGGGTTGCCCAGCCCTTGCCAGTGGCGCGCGCCGACGAAGATGAAGCGCAGTTGCTGGGTGATCTTTTCCTGGGCGCTCAGCGCCTGTGGATAACCCGGCTCCGGGCTGTCGATCAGCTCCGGCAGGGTGGCGAACACGGTCTTCACCACCAGGTCGGCCATCACCGCCAGCGCGGCGGTGTCCAGGTGTTGCCAGCGCTTCATCCGCGCCAGGTCCGTGGCCAGGTCGTCGCTGATGTCCTGGCGCAGGCGGGCGATGGCCTGGCGCACGGCTTGCGAGCCGCCGTATTGCTCGCGGGCGAGAAACAGGAACTGGGCGCGGTGGGCGGCGACCACATCGAGGAAGATGCGCACGGAAGCATCGGTGATGCCGCCGAGCTCGAATTCGTTTTGCCGCACCAGGCGGATGGTCTGGCGGAATGTGGCGTCGACTTCGGCGACCAGCGCCAGGCCCAGGGCGTCCATGTCGGAAAAATGCCGATAGAAACCGGTAGGCACGATGCCTGCCGCCTTGGCCACTTCGCGCAGGCTCACGCTGCCAAAGCCACGGCCGCTCTCCATGAGCTGGCAGGCGGCGTCCAGCAGGGCCTGGCGGGTCTGTAGCTTCTGTTCGGCGCGCGGCAGCATGGGGCGGGCTTCTGTGACGGTGAGGCTGGGCACTCTAGATAAAAAAACGAAGCCCGGTCAATGGACCGGGCTGGGAGGGGAGCAAGCGGTGTGACAGAGATTGTTCTTTTCGGCCATGGCGATCAGCTCACATGGCTGAGTTCAACCAGACGGTCCGAGCCACCTTCGGCCACACGGCCCGAGCGTTCGATCAGACGGTCCGAGCCACCTTCGGCCACACGGCCCGAGCGTTCGATCAGACGGTCAGAGCCACCTTCGGCTACACGGCCAGAGCGTTCGATCAGGCGGTCAGAGCCACCTTCGGCTACACGGCCAGAGCGTTCGATCAGGCGGTCAGAGCCACCTTCGGCTACACGGCCAGAGCGTTCGATCAGACGGTCAGAGCCACCTTCGGCTACACGGCCAGAGCGTTCGATCAGGCGATCGGAGCCACCTTCGGCTACACGGCCAGAGCGTTCGATCAGGCGATCCGAGCCACCTTCGGCGACGGTTTTAAGCGGTTGGGCGATTTCAGCAGCGCTGGAACGCGATTCGGCGGTCAGGTGCTGGTCGGCAGCTGGCACAGCGAAGGCGTTGGCCGCAAGGATCGACAGGGTCAGGGTCAGCAGGGTGCGTTTCATGATTCGGTGCTCCTCTCGGGGGCTGGAAAGTGGGTACGAGGCCAATGCTACGCCCGGTGACGCCAGAGAGAAGTTCATACGGGTAATGGTAACAATCGACGCTATTGATAGCTTCGAGGAAAGGCTCTATCTCAGGAGTTTGAGGGTGTGTTGCGGCTATTTGCCGGTAATGTGTCGAGGCGCCCGAATGCCTGGGATGAGCGCAAGAGCCGAGCAAGAAACCCGACAAAACTCGCTATGATGGCCGTCTGCGATAAAACCCAGCGGGTTTTCATCAGTCCCAGATACTGAGTGCCACCGTTACGCCTGCTTTGTGCCATGCCGTCAGGAGAATCACGCAATGACGCGTCCCGCCAGAATTTTCGTCTGGACCCTAGCCACCTTGTTCACCCTGCTGGCGATCCTGGTGGTGATCATCGCCACCTTCGACTGGAACCGCGTCAAGCCGCTACTCAACGACAAGGTATCCGAGGCCTTGCACAGGCCGTTCGCGATCAATGGCAACCTCGCCGTGCACTGGCGCACCGAGCCGGAAGAAGGCGGCTGGCGCGCCTGGGTGCCGTGGCCACACTTCATCGCCGAAGGCCTGACCCTGGGCAACCCTGACTGGCTCAAGGAGCCGCAGATGGTCGGCCTGGAGCGTGTGGAGTTCCGCCTGGCGCCGTTGCCACTGATATTCCAGCGCATCAGCATCCCGCGCATCGACCTGACCAAACCCACCGCCAGCCTTACGCGCCTGGCGGATGGCCGCGCCAACTGGACGTTCGACTTCGGGCCCAGGGACGAGAACGAGGAACCGTCCAGCTGGCAGCTGGACATCGGTGCCATCGGCTTTGACCAGGGCAATGTCAGCCTCGATGACCAGACGCTGAAGACCAGCATGAAGGTGCAGATCGACCCGCTGGGCAAACCGATCCCGTTCAGTGAAATCGTCGGCAAGGCCAGCGCCGAAAAGGCCGGCGGCGCGCAGGATTATGCTTTCGGGCTCAAGGCTCAAGGCCGCTACAAAGGCCAACCGGTGTCCGGTACCGGCAAGATCGGCGGCCTGCTGGCGCTGCAGGACGCCAGTCAGCCTTTCCCGCTGCAGGCCGATGTGCACATTGCCGATACCCATGTCGTGCTCGCCGGTACCCTGACCGACCCGCGCAACCTCGGCGCGCTGGACCTGCGCCTGCGCCTGTCCGGTGCCAGCCTGGGCAACCTCTACCCGTTGACCGGCGTGACGCTGCCCGACACCCCAGCCTATTCAACCGACGGCCGGCTCAGCGCCAACCTGCATGCCGCCGAAGGCGCGACCTTCAATTACCAGGGCTTCAACGGCAAGATCGGCGACAGCGACATCCATGGCGACCTGGCCTTCGTCGCCAGCCAACCACATCCCAGGCTCTCCGGCAACCTGGTGTCCAACCAGTTGCTGTTCAAGGACCTGGCGCCGCTGATCGGTGCCGACTCCAACACCGAGCAGAAAGCCCGCGGCGGTGCCAGCAAACAGCCGGCCGACAAGGTGCTGCCGGTTGAAGAGTTCCGCACCGAGCGCTGGCGGGCCATGGACGCCGACGTCACCTTTGCCGGCAAGCGCATCGTGCACAGCGAAAAGCTGCCATTCAACGACCTGTCCGCCCACGTGATCCTCGACGATGGCCTGCTGCGCCTGGAGCCGCTGCGCTTTGGCGTAGCCGGAGGCAGCCTGGCTTCCAACATTCGCCTGGACGGCCGCAACGTGCCGCTGCAGGGGCGTGCCCAACTGACAGCGCGTGGCTTCAAGCTCAAAGAGCTGTTCCCCACTTTTGCGCCGATGCAGACCAGCTTCGGCGAGTTGAACGGCGATGCCGACATCAGTGGGCGTGGCAACTCGGTGGCGGCATTGCTGGGCACGGCCAATGGCAACCTGCGCATGTTGATCAACGATGGCGCCATCAGCCGCAGCCTGATGGAGATCGCCGGGCTGAATGTCGGCAACTACGTGGTCGGTAAACTGTTTGGTGACGAGGACGTGAAGATCAACTGCGCGGCGGCCGATGTCGGGATCAAGGACGGGCTGGCGACCACGCGGTTGTTCATCTTCGACACCGAGAACGCGATCATCTACATCAACGGTACGGCCAACTTTGCCAGTGAGCAGCTCGACTTGAAGGTCACCCCGGAGTCCAAGGGGCTGCGCTTGTTCTCGCTGCGCTCGCCGCTGTACGTGCGCGGGCCGTTCGTCAAGCCGAATGCCGGGGTGCAGGCGGTGCCGCTGGCGCTGCGCGGGGCGGGAATGGTGGCGTTGGGAGTGGTGGCCGGGCCGGCTGCCGGGTTGCTGGCACTGGTAGCGCCCAGCAGTGGTGACGAGCCCAACCAGTGCACGCCGCTGCTGCAGCAGATGAAAGCCGGCAAGGCGCCGGCTGCGGTGAAAAAGCAGAAATAGCAAGGGGCCGCATGGCGGCCCCCAGTAATCACAACCCCTGAAGCAGGTCGGACATGTCGTCCGCGTGCTCTTCTTCCTGGGCCAGGATGTCTTCGAAGATCCGCCGGGTAGTGGGGTCTTTATCGCCAATGTACTGAATGATCTCGCGATAGCTGTCGATGGCAATCCGCTCTGCGACCAAGTCCTCCAGCACCATCTCCTTCAATGAATTGCCTGCCACGTACTGGGCGTGGGAGTTCTTGCTGAGGTTGTCCGGGTTGAAGTCCGGCTCGCCGCCCAGCTGCACGATGCGTTCGGCCAGTTTGTCGGCATGTTCGGCTTCCTGGTTGGCATGCTCCAGGAACTCGCTGGCCGCCACGCTGGCCTTGATCCCGCTGGCCATGAAGTAATGGCGCTTGTAGCGCAGCACGCAGACCAGCTCGGTGGCCAGCGACTCGTTGAGCAGGCGCAGGATTTCCTGGCGGTCGGCGTGGTAGCCCTCGGTCACCGCCCCTTGCTCGACATGCTGACGGGCACGTTCGCGCAGGGTTTGCACATCGGTCAGTTCAACGTTGCTCATGGTTGTCTCCAAACAGATCAGGTCGGGTGGTCACGGTTGGCGGGACGCTCAAGCGCCATGGGCGGCTTTGCTGTCCTCTTCTCGTTGCTTGCAAGTCTTGAAGCCCTTGGCATCGACATGGCCGGTGGCGTCGAAGCGTACGTAGTAAGGCTGCTGGTGGCCGTCGCGGTTGAGGATGTAGTCGTTGCAGGTCCCGCCGTGCGGCAGGTCGATCACGTTCGACGGGCTGCCGCCAATGGCGATGACCTTCTGCATGGTCATGCCGTTTTCCACCTGCTTGACCAGCGGTTCGTCGCGGAAGGTGACGTAGTCCACCGGGTTTTCCGGGCGGTTGCTGCAGCCGGCCAGCGCCGCGCTTGCCAGAAGGATTGCCAAGGTCTGCTTGTACATGGTCCCGCTCCTTGCAAAGGGTCTGTTTGGCTTGGAACCCTGCGAAGCGCCAGGAGTTCGATTGCGGTGGTCATCGAAGCGGCGCTAGTGTTGGCTGGTCGTCCACGGAAAGGAGTTCAAGCCATGCAGCAGGCGTTGGCCACGCGCTACCCGTTGGTGCTGGTGCCGGGCATGCTCGGATTTGTCCGGGTGCTGCTCTATCCGTACTGGTTCGGCATCGTGCCGGCATTACGCAAGGGCGGCGCCCAGGTGTTTCCGGTGCAGGTCTCGCCGGTGCATTGCAATGAGGTGCGCGGTGAGCAGTTGCTGGCGATCATCGAAGACATCTGCCAGCGCACCGGTGCTGCCAAGGTCAACCTCATCGGCCACAGCCAGGGGGCGCTTGACGCACGCTATGCGGCGGCCAAACGGCCGGATCGGGTCGCCTCGGTCACTTCGGTGGCGGGGCCCAACCATGGCTCGGAGCTGGCCGATCACCTTGAGCGCTCGGCGCCTGGGGATTCACCCCAGGGGCGCGTGCTCAAGGCCGTCCTGCATGGCCTGGCGGTGTTGCTGGTATGGCTGGAAACCGGCTGGCGGCGCGACCCGCTGCCGGTCGACGTGCATGCTTCGCATCAGGCCCTGACCAGTGCCGGCGTGGCGCTGTTCAACCAGGCTTATCCACAGGGGCTGCCGGAAACCTGGGGTGGGGAAGGCGCGTACGAAGTGAATGGCGTGCTCTACTACTCCTGGTCCGGCACCTTGCAACCGGGGCTGACCGACCAGGGGCGCAACCGCTTCGACGGCAGCAGCTATTTCTGCCGGCTGTTTGCGCGCAGTTTCGTCAGGGAAAAGGGCCATTGCGACGGCATGGTCGGGCGCTTCAGCTCCCACCTGGGGCAGGTGATCGGCGATGACTTTCCGCTCGATCACCTGGACATCGTCAACCAGTCGCTAGGCGCGGTGGGCAAGGGGGCCGAGCCGCTGCGGCTGTTCACCGAACATGCGGCGCGGCTCAAGGCAGCCGGGCTCTAGCCACGTACTGGCGTGGCCCGGATGGCGCCCGGCCAAGGTCATCATGAAGGCCCATCGGTGCCCAGGCAAAATGTCAGAAACCTTGTCTACACTCAGGCACATGTCCGTGCATCGGGCGCGGAGTCAAGGAGACCACTCCATGAAAATGCTGCACATGCCCTTGCTGGTGTTGGCTGTGTTGTTCAGTGCGCAAGGATTTGCCGCCAACACGGCGCAACAGGAAAAGATGAAAACCTGCAACGCCGACGCCACGGCCAAGGCGCTCAAGGGCGATGAGCGCAAAGCGTTCATGAGCACCTGCCTGAAGAAGGATGTGCCGCAGTCGCAGCAGGAAAAGATGAAAACCTGCAACGCCGACGCCAGCACCAAGGCGCTCAAGGGTGACGAACGCAAGGCGTTCATGAGCGACTGCCTGAAGAAGAAGTGACCTGCGCCTATGCCTGTGTGCTGAAGGCTGGCAGACTGCGGGCATTCCCGCCGTCTGCCGTCGAGGCTGTATGACTTTCACCCCCCGCCAGATCACCCTGGCCAGCCTGATCATCGTCATGGCCGGCCTGCTGCTAGCTCTACCCCTGAAGTTGCTGCCCAGCCTGCTGGCCGGCCTGTTGGTGTTCGAGCTGGTGAACATGCTTACCCCGCGCCTGCAACCGCTGATCGCCGGGCAGCGTGCGCGCTGGCTGGCGGTGGCGCTGTTGGGGGTGCTGGTGGTCAGCGTGCTGACCCTGCTGATCGCCGGTGCCTTCAGCTTCCTGCTGCACGAAGCCGAGAACCCCGGGGCCTCGCTCGACAAGTTCATGACCTTGGTCGAACGCGCCCGCAGCCAGCTGCCTCCGTTCATCGAAGCCTACCTGCCGGCCAGTGCGGCGGAGTTCAAGGTGGCCATCGGTGACTGGATCAAGAGCCACTTGAGCGACCTGCAGCTGGTGGGCAAGGGCATGGCGCACATGTTCGTGACGCTGCTGATCGGCATGATCCTCGGCGCCATCATCGCCCTGCAGCGCATCCCCGACATTTCCCGGCGCAAGCCCCTGGCGGCGGCCTTGTTCGAGCGGCTGAACCTGCTGGTTCAGGCGTTTCGCAACATTGTCTTCGCGCAGATCAAGATCTCGATGCTCAACACCGCGTTCACCGGCATCTTCCTCGCCGTGGTGATGCCGTCGTTCGGCGTGCACCTGCCGCTGACCAAGACACTGATCGTGCTGACCTTCCTGCTCGGGCTACTGCCAGTCATTGGCAACCTGATGTCCAACACCCTGATCACCATCGTCGGCATGTCGCTGTCGATCTGGGTGGCGGCGGCGGCGCTGGGCTACCTGATCGTGATCCACAAGGTCGAGTACTTCCTCAATGCCAAGATCGTCGGCGGGCAGATCAGTGCCAAGGCCTGGGAACTGTTGCTGGCGATGCTGGTGTTCGAGGCGGCGTTCGGCTTGCCAGGGGTGGTGGCAGGGCCGGTCTATTACGCCTACCTGAAGAGTGAGCTCAAGCGGGCCGAGCTGGTCTGAGCGATCGCCGGGGCTGCAAAGCAGCCCCAGGATGGTTCAGGCAGCGCCGTAGCGCTTGCGGGCCTCGATAGCCAGCCCGCTACCGATGCTGCCAAAGATGTTGCCTTCCACGTGCCGCGCATTGGGCAGCATCGCCGACACGCTGTTGCGCAATGCCGGAATACCGCTCGAACCACCGGTGAAGAACACCGTATCCACCTGGCCCGCGCTCACGCCAGCCTTGGCCAGCAACTCGGTCACACTGCCGCGCACACGTTCCAGCAGCCCTTCGATGGCCTCCTCGAACAGCACCCGGGTCAGGTCCACACCGAGCTCGCGCTCGATACGGCTGAGGTCGACGCGGCGGCTGTCCTGCTCGGTCAGCTCGATCTTGCTGGCTTCCACTTCCATCGCCAGCCAGTGCCCGGCGCGCTCCTCGATCAGCTTGAACAGGCGATCGATGCCCAGGGTGTCCTCGATGTCATAGCGCATGCTGCCCAGTGCCAGCTGCGACTTCTGCGAGTACAAGGCGTTGATGGTGTGCCAGGTCGCCAGGTTCAGGTGGTAGCTGGTCGGCATCAGCGCGCCGCTCTTCATCCGGCTGCCGTAGCCGAACAGCGGCATCACGCCCTGCAGGCTCAGCTGCTTGTCGAAGTCGGTACCGCCAATGTGCACACCGCCAGTGGCGAGGATGTCGCTCTGGCGCTCCGCCACCCGATGGCGCTCGGGTGACAGGCGGATCAGGGTAAAGTCCGACGTACCACCGCCGATATCGACAATGAGCACCAGTTCTTCAGCGCTGATGCCCGACTCGTAGTCGAACGCTGCGGCAATCGGCTCATACTGGAACGACACGTCCTTGAAGCCGATCTTGCGCGCCACCTCGGCAAGGGTGTCCTCGGCCTCCTGGTCGGCGGCCGGGTCTTCATCGACGAAGAATACCGGGCGACCCAGTACCACCTGCTCGAATTCGCGACCGGCGGCAGCCTCGGCACGCTTTTTCAGCTCGCCGATGAACATGCCGAGCAGGTCCTTGAACGGCAGAGCGCTGCCCAGCACGCTGGTGTCGTGCTTGATCAGCTTGGAGCCCAGCAAGCTCTTGAGCGAGCGCATGAGGCGGCCTTCGTAGCCTTCCAGGTACTCCTGCAGCGCCAGGCGACCGTACACCGGGCGACGCTCCTCGATGTTGAAGAACACCACAGAGGGCAGGGTGATCTTGCCGTCTTCCAGGGCGATCAGCGACGTAGCGCCCTCGCGGTGCCAGCCGACCGTGGAGTTGGAGGTGCCGAAGTCGATGCCCAGGGCGCGGGCCGGCGATACGTCAGACATGGGAAAAGGCTTCCGGAGGCAAAACGGCCGCGCAGTGTATGCGAGTTGGCTACAGAATCAAGACCGATCGTCTGCCTTGAGGCAACTCCAGGCGCACTTGAAAGGCTATGCTTGAGCCCTATCTTCAGATGCAATACGAAAATTCACATTGGTGATCCATAGATGGACTTCAAAGACTACTACAAGATACTCGGCGTAGAGCCCACGGCGGACGAGAAGGCGATCAAGGCCGCGTACCGCAAGCTGGCGCGCAAGTATCACCCTGACGTCAGCAAGGAACGCGACGCCGAGGAGAAATTCAAGGAGGCCAACGAGGCCTACGAGGTGCTGGGTGACGCGCAGAAGCGCGCCGAGTTCGACGAAATCCGCAAGTACGGCGGCCAGCATGGCCGGCCGTTCCAGGCGCCCCCGGGCTGGCAGAGCCGTGGCGGCGCAGGTGGCGCTGGCGGCGGCTTCGAAGGCGGCGACTTCTCCGACTTCTTCAGCTCGATCTTCGGTGCTCGCGGCGGTAACCCGTTCGGTGGTGGCGGCCGGCAACAACAACGCAGTGCCGGCAGGCGGGGGCAGGACGTGGAACTTGAACTGGCGATCTTCCTGGAAGAAACCCTCAGCAAGGAATCCAAGCAGATCAGTTTCCAGGTGCCGCAGACCAACGCGGCCGGCCAGCGCACCGGGTTCACCACCAAGACCCTGAACGTGAAGATCCCCGCCGGGGTCACCGACGGCGAGCGCATCCGCCTCAAGGGCCAGGGCGCCCCGGGTGTTGGAGGTGGTGCCAACGGCGACCTGTTCCTGACCGTGCGCATGGCGCCGCATCCGCTGTTCGATGTCGAAGGCCATGACCTGATCATCACCGTGCCGCTGGCGCCGTGGGAGGCTGCCCTGGGCACCAAGGTGGCGGTGCCGACGCTGACCGGCAAGATCAACCTGACCATCCGCCCCGACAGCCAGAGCGGCCAGCGCCTGCGCGTGCCGGGCATGGGCCTGGCGAACAAGCACGGCGAGCGCGGCAACCTCTATGCGCAGCTGAAGGTGGTGATGCCGCCGGCCTCCGACGCTGCCACCCGTGAACTGTGGACCCAGCTTTCCGAGAAAGCGGCGTTCGACCCGAGGACACAATGGAGTAAATGATCATGAGCAGCACCCTGATCGTTCAACTGGACATGCGTACCCTGTGTCAGGAAGCCGATATCACGGCTGACTGCGTGATCGAGATCGTCGAGCACGGCATTGTCGAACCTTCCGGGCGAACGCCGGAGGACTGGTTGTTCGACGATCAGGCGCCGCTTTTGGCCAAGCGCGCGGCGAAGCTGCACAAGGAGCTGGAACTGGAGTGGGAAGGGGTGGCGCTGGCGCTGGATCTGCTGCAGGAGGTGCAGCAACTGCGCAGCGAGAACAGCATGCTAAAGCAGCGGTTGGGAAGATTCACCCAGATGTAAGCCGCTTTTATTGGCCCTCTGTAGGAGCGGCCTTGCGTCGCGAAAGGGCTGCAAAGCAGCCCCATATTTTTGCCCAACTGCAAGATTGCCGGGGCTGCTGCGCAGCCCTTTCGCGACACAAGGCCGCTCCCACAAGGGATCGCATTTCAGGTTGGTTCGGCACCGGGATTCAGCACCAGCTGCATGAAGGTCAGATCCAGCCAGCGGCCGAACTTCACCCCCACCTGCGGCATCTGCCCGCTCACCACGAAGCCCAGCCGCTCATGCAGGCGTACCGAGGCGGCATTGCCGCTTTCGATGGCCGCGACCATCACATGCTTGCCGCAGCCACGGGCGCGCTCGATCAGCGCCGCCATCAGCACCGGGCCCAGGCCCTTGCCACGCTGGTCGCTGCGCACATACACCGAGTGTTCCACGGTCAGGCGAAAACCTTCGAACGGCCGCCAGTCGCCAAACGACGCATAACCCAGTACGCCGGTGTCATCCACGGCCACCAGGATCGGGTAACCCTGCTGCGCCCGTGCTTCGAACCAGGCCTGGCGGTTGGCCAGGTCCACCGGGTTCTCGTTCCAGATCGCCGTGGTGTTACGCACGGCGTCATTGTAGATGTCGAGGATGCCCGGCACGTCGGTGGCCAGGGCATCGCGGATTTCGTAACTCATGACAGCGTCTCGCAGGGTCGTTGGATGCAGATTAAATGGTTACCAGCCCCCGCACACCTTCGGCTTGCATGTTTTCACCGCGGCCACGCTGGATGATCTCGCCCCGGGCCATGACCAGGTACTGGTCGGCCAGTTCCTCGGCGAAGTCGTAGAACTGCTCGACCAGCAGGATCGCCATGTCGCCGCGTTCGGCCAGACGGCGGATCACCGCGCCGATTTCCTTGATCACCGAGGGCTGAATGCCTTCGGTCGGTTCGTCGAGAATGAGCAACCGCGGGCGGCTGGCCAGGGCCCGGCCAATGGCCAATTGTTGCTGCTGGCCACCGGACAGGTCGCCGCCGCGGCGTTGCTTCATCTGCTCCAGCACCGGGAACAGTTCGTAGATGAAAGCAGGTACTTCCCGAGCCTCGCGGGCCGGGAAGCGTGACAGGCCCATCAGCAGGTTTTCCTCGACAGTCAGTCGCGGGAAGATCTCGCGGCCTTGGGGCACGTAGGCGATCCCGGCATGCACCCGCTGCTGAGGCTTGAGTGTGGTGATCGTTTTGCCTTCCCACTCGATGTTGCCTTCGCGGGCCGGCACCAGGCCCATCAGGCAGCGCAGCAAGGTGGTCTTGCCCACACCGTTGCGGCCCAACAGGCAGGTGACTTCGCCGACCTTGGCTTCGAAGGACAGGCCGCGGAGGATGTGGCTGCCGCCGTAGTACTGATGCAGGGTGTCGATTTTCAGCATGTCTTGTCCTTGGTATTGATCAGCGACCCAGGTAAACCTCGACCACCCGCTCATCCGCCTGCACCTGCTCCAGCGACCCTTCCGCCAGCACGCTGCCTTGGTGCAGCACGGTGACATGGTCGGCAATGCTGCCGACGAAGCCCATGTCATGCTCCACCACCATCAGCGAGTGCTTGCCGGCCAGGCCCTTGAACAGCTCGGCGGTGAATTCGGTTTCGGCATCGGTCATGCCCGCCACCGGCTCGTCGAGCAGCAGCAGTTGTGGTTCCTGCACCAGCAGCATGCCGATCTCGAGGAACTGCTTCTGCCCGTGGGACAGCAGGCCCGCCTGGCGCTGGGCCAAGGGCAGCAGGCGCAAGGTGGTCAGCACGTCCTCGATGCGCTGGCGCTGATCGCCGCTCAGGCGCGCGGCCAGGCTGGCCCATACCGATTTGTCGGTCTTCAACGCCAGCTCCAGGTTCTCGAACACGGTCAGTGCTTCGAACACCGTGGGCTTCTGAAACTTGCGGCCGATGCCGGCCTGGGCGATCTGGTATTCGCTCATGCGGGTCAGGTCGAGGGTATCGCCGAAGAAGGCGCTGCCGGTGTCAGGGCGGGTCTTGCCGGTGATCACGTCCATCATCGTGGTCTTGCCGGCGCCGTTGGGGCCGATGATGCAGCGCAACTCGCCGACGCCGATGTACAGGTTCAGCGCATTGAGGGCCTTGAAGCCGTCGAAGCTGACGCTGATGTCCTCCAGGCTCAGTACCGTGCCGTGGCGGGTGTCGAGGCCGGCCTTGCGGCTGTGGCCCAGGCCGATCGCCTCGCGGCCGCTGCCGAGGGTGTCGAACACCGGCTCCAGCATGAATTCCGGGTGAACCGGGGGCACGCCTCTCATGGCTGGCTCCTTTTCTTCAACAGGCCGACCACGCCCTTGGGCAGGTACAGGGTCACGAGGATGAACAGCGCACCGAGGAAGAACAGCCAGAACTCGGGGAACGCCACGGTGAACCAGCTCTTCATGCCATTGACCAGGCCGGCTCCAAGCAGCGGGCCGATCAGCGTGCCACGCCCGCCCAGGGCCACCCACACGGCGGCTTCGATGGAATTGGTCGGCGACATTTCGCTGGGGTTGATGATGCCCACCTGCGGCACGTACAGCGCACCGGCCAGGCCGCATAGCACGGCGCTGAGCACCCACACCAGCAGCTTGAAGCCACGCGGGTCGTAGCCGCAGAACATCAGGCGGTTCTCGGCGTCGCGCACGGCGGTGAGCAGGCGGCCGAACTTGCTCTGGGTCAGGCGCCAGCACAAGTACAGGCTGGCCAGCAGCAAGCCGACAGTCAGCAGGAACAGCACGGCCCGAGTGCCTTGCGCGGTAATGTCGAAGCCGAGGATGGTGCGGAAGTTGGTGAAGCCGTTGTTGCCGCCAAAGCCGGTTTCGTTGCGGAAGAACAGCAGCATGCCGGCAAAGGTCAGCGCCTGGGTCATGATCGAGAAGTACACGCCCTTGATCCGCGAGCGGAAGGCGAACCAGCCGAACACCAGCGCCAGCAGGCCGGGCGCCAGCACCACCAGGCACAATGCCCAGGCAAAGTGCTGGGTACCGGCCCAGTACCACGGCAGTTCGGTCCATGACAGGAAGGTCATGAACCCCGGCAGTCCGTCACCGGCCGCCTGGCGCATTAGGTACATGCCCATGGCATAACCGCCGAGGGCGAAGAACAGGCCGTGGCCCAGCGACAGCAACCCGGCATAGCCCCAGACCAGGTCCAGGGCCAGGGCAACGATGGCGTAGCAGAGGATCTTGCCGAACAGGGTCAGGGTGTACGCCGAGACCTGCAGCGCGTGGCCCGCCGGCAGCAGCGACAGCAGCGGCAGGGTCACCAGCAACAGAACGACGACCGCGCCGATGGCCAGCGACAGCCGTGGCCCGGCTTTTTGCGTAGCGGTGACAAGCAGTGGCTGGTTCATCAGTCGATTACCCGTCCCTTGAGGGCGAACAGGCCTTGCGGGCGCTTCTGGATGAACAGAATGATCAACGCAAGGATGAGGATCTTGCCGAGCACCGCACCGATCTGCGGCTCCAGCAGTTTGTTGGCGATTCCTAAGCCGAACGCTGCCCAGAGGCTGCCGGCCAGTTGCCCGACGCCGCCGAGCACCACCACCAGGAACGAGTCGATGATGTAGCTTTGTCCCAGGTCCGGGCCGACGTTGCCGACCTGGCTCAGGGCCACGCCACCCAGGCCGGCGATGCCCGAGCCGAGGCCGAAGGCAAGCATGTCGACGCGCCCGGTGGAGACGCCGCAGCAGGCTGCCATGTTGCGGTTCTGGGTCACGGCGCGCACGTTCAGGCCCAGGCGTGTGCGATTGAGCAGCAGCCAGGTGAGCAGGACCACGGCGAGGGCGAAGCCAATGATCACCAGGCGGTTGTAGGGCAGCACCAGGTTGGGCAGCAGCTGGATGCCGCCGGATAGCCAGGCCGGGTTGCTGACTTCGACGTTCTGCGCGCCGAACAGCAGGCGGATGGCCTGGATCAGGATCAGGCTGATGCCCCAGGTCGCCAGCAGGGTTTCCAGCGGGCGCCCGTAGAGATGGCGGATCACCGTGCGCTCCAGGGCCATGCCGACCCCGGCGCTGACCGCAAAGGCCACCGGCAGGGCGATCAGCGGGTAGAACTCGATGGCGCCGGGGGCGTAACGCTGCAGCAGCACCTGGACCATGTAGGTGCTGTAGGCGCCGAGCATGAGCATCTCGCCGTGGGCCATGTTGATCACCCCGAGCAGGCCGAAGGTAATCGCCAGGCCCAGTGCGGCCAGCAGCAGGATCGAGCCCAGCGACAGGCCACTGAAGGCCTGGCCGAGCAGCTCGCCGACCAGCAGCTTGCGCTTGACCTGGGCGAGGCTGGTTTCAGCGGCAGTGCGTACGCCCGGATCGCTTTGCGCGCCGGGCTGCAGCAAGGCTTCGAGGCGGGTGCGGGCCAGCGGGTCGCCGGTTTCGCCGAGCAGGCGCACCGCAGCCAGGCGCACGGTTGGCTCGCTGGCGCCCAGTTGCAGGTTGGCCAGGGCCAGGCCGAGGGCAGCGTGCACGGCGGCGTCCGGCTCACTGGCGAAGCGCCGGTCGAGGAAGGCCATCTGCGCTGGCTGCGCGCTCTTTTGCAGTTGCTGGGCAGCGGCCAGGCGCGTGGCGCTGTCATCGCTGAGCAACTGATGGCTGGCCAGGGCATTGTCGATCAGGCTGCGCAGGCGGTTGTTCAGGCGCACCTTGCGGGTGTCATCGGCGGCGATGCGGCCCTGGCGCAGGTTGTCCAGCAGCGGCAGGCGCGCGGCATCGGGTTGTGCCGCCCAGCTTTCGAGCAGTCGGGCCTGCTCGGCGGGCTTGGCGGTGAGGAAGAATTCGCCCTCGCTGGCCTGGGTTGCCAGGGGGATCAGCAGGAGCAGGGTGAGCAGCAGTCTGAGCATGCGAGTAATCCTGAAAATCGGCGGTGGATTCTTCGCGGGTAAACCCGCTCCCACAGGGATCGCGCCGGTTTCGGACCTTGCACCGTACCTGTGGGAGCGGGTTTACCCGCGAATGGGCCGCACAGCGGCCCCATGCACTCAGTTACCTTTCACTGCGTAATCAGGGCGTTTGTCGTTGCCCGGAATGAACGGGCTCCACGGCTGTGCCCGCAGCGGCTGCTCGGTCTCCCAGACCACGCTGAACTGCCCGTCATCCTGGATCTCGCCGATCATCACTGGCTTGTGCAGGTGGTGGTTGGTCTTGTCCATGGTCAGGGTAAAGCCCGACGGCGCCTTGAAGGTCTGCCCGGCCAGCGCCTCGCGCACCTTGTCGACATCGGTGGACTTGGCCTTCTCGGCGGCCTGTGCCCACATGTGGATGCCCACGTAGGTGGCTTCCATCGGGTCGTTGGTCACGGCCTTGTCGGCGCCCGGCAGGCCCTTGGCCTTGGCATAGGCCTTCCAGTCGGCGACGAACTTCTGGTTGACCGGGTTATCCACCGACTCGAAGTAGTTCCATGCCGCCAGGTGGCCTACCAGCGGCTTGGTGTCGATGCCGCGCAGCTCTTCTTCGCCTACGGAGAAGGCCACCACCGGCACGTCGGTGGCCTTCAGGCCCTGGTTGGCCAGTTCCTTGTAGAACGGCACGTTGGAGTCGCCGTTGACGGTAGAGATGACCGCGGTCTTGCCGCCAGCGGAGAACTTCTTGATGTTGGCGACGATGGTCTGGTAATCGGCATGGCCGAACGGGGTGTAGACCTCTTCGATGTCCTTGTCGGCCACGCCCTTGCTGTGCAGGAAGGCGCGCAGGATCTTGTTGGTGGTGCGCGGGTAGACGTAGTCGGTGCCCAGCAGGAAGAAGCGCTTGGCGCTGCCGCCATCCTCGCTCATCAGGTATTCCACGGCCGGGATAGCCTGCTGGTTGGGCGCGGCGCCGGTGTAGAACACGTTGGGCGACATTTCTTCACCTTCATACTGCACCGGGTAGAACAGCAGGCCGTTGAGCTCCTCGAACACCGGCAGCACCGACTTGCGCGACACCGAGGTCCAGCAGCCGAACACCACCGCGACCTTGTCCTGGGTCAGCAGCTGGCGGCTCTTTTCAGCGAACAGCGGCCAGTTGGAGGCTGGGTCGACCACCACCGGTTCGAGCAGCTTGCCATTCACGCCGCCCTTGGCGTTGATCTCGTCGATGGTCATCAGCGCCATGTCCTTGAGCGAGGTCTCGGAAATCGCCATGGTCCCGGACAGCGAATGCAGGATGCCGACCTTGATGGTCTCGGCGGCCTGGATGCTCCAGCTCAGGCCCATGGCGGCAATGGATGCGCTGAGGGTAAAGGCCTTGATCAGACTGCGACGCTTCATGTGCTCTCTCTCCGCTGAGTTTTTTATGGTGTTGGCCAAGCGGGGAGGGCGTTGCAAGGGGTATGCCTAACGGCGGAAGGTGCGCAATAGAGGGGTTGTGCGAGGTGTTGGGGCGTTTGCAAGGTCCAGCGTGGTGCCTGGTGGATTTGCGTGCACAGGATTGGGGCCGCACAGCGGCCCCCTTGCCATCAGCCGTTACGCACGGCCGAGCGCGGATGACGACGGCTACGCACACCCTGATAGGTCACCGCCAGCAGCAGGAACCAGATCGGCGTCACCACCAGCGCCGAGCGGGTGTCGGCTTCCAGGCTCAGCAGCACCAGGATGAAGGCGAAGAATGCCAGGCACACGTAGCACATGAAACGCCCGCCGGGCATCTTGTACTTCGACGCCTGGTGCAGCGCATCGCGGTGCGTGCGGTATTTCAGGTACGACAGCAGGATCAGCGTCCAGACGAACATGAACAGCACCGCCGACACGGTGGTGACCAGGGTGAAGGCTTCGATCACGTTCGGCACCAGGTAGATCAGTACCGCACCCAGCAGCAGGCAGACGCAGGAGAAGTACAGGCCGTTGGCCGGCACCGAGCGGCTCGACAGTTTCTCAAACGCCTTGGGTGCATCGCCTTCCTGGGACAGGCCGTAGAGCATGCGGCTGGTGGAGAATACACCGCTGTTGGCCGAAGAGGCCGCCGAGGTGAGTACCACGAAGTTGATGATGCTCGCCGCCGCCGGCAGGCCGGCCAGCACGAACAGTTCCACGAACGGGCTCTTGCCCGGCACCACGTCGCGCCATGGGGTCACTGCCATGATCGCGATCAGTGCCAGTACGTAGAACACGATGATCCGCACCGGGATCGAGTTGATCGCCCGCGGCAAGGTGCGCTCGGGGTTCTTCGCTTCTGCTGCGGTGGTGCCCACCAGTTCGATGCCGACAAACGCGAACACGGCAATCTGGAAACCGGCGAAGAAACCCATCAGGCCATTGGGGAACATGCCGCCGTCGTTCCACAGGTTGGCCAGTTGCGCGGTGCGCCCGCTCGGCGAAGTGAAGCCGGTGATCACCAGGTACAGGCCGGTGGCCACCAGGCCGAGGATGGCGACGATCTTGACCAGGGCGAACCAGAACTCCAGCTCGCCGAACATCTTCACCGTGACCAGGTTCAGCGACAGCAGCAGTGCCACGCAGGTCAGCGCCGGTATCCACTGGGGCAGGTCAGGGAACCAGAATTGCGTGTAGGCGGCGATCGCGACCACGTCGGCGATGCCGGTGACTACCCAGCAGAACCAGTAGGTCCAGCCGGTGAAGTAGCCCGCCCAGGGGCCGAGCAGGTCGGCGGAGAAGTCGATGAACGACTTGTAGTTGAGGTTCGACAGCAGCAGTTCGCCCATGGCGCGCATGACGAAGAACAGCATGAAGCCGATGATCATGTAGACGAAGATGATCGACGGCCCGGCCAGGCTGATGGTCTTGCCCGAGCCCATGAACAGGCCTGTGCCGATGGCCCCGCCAATGGCGATCAGCTGGATATGGCGGTTGGTCAGGTTGCGCTGCAGATGTGGCTCATCCGGCGCGTTGGGAGAAGTGTGCGTCATCAAGCGGCATTCCCTTGAAAGGTCAGTCTTCTTGTCAGAGGTAGCCGGCTAGGCTAACACGCTCGTGCCAGATCGGGGCGCGACAGATCGACTCGACTTTTGGGTAGCAGCGATACTCCTGTACCGGCCTCTTCGCGGGCAAGCCCGCTCCCACAGGGACCGCGCTGCCCTCAGGCTTGGCGCAGGACCTGTGGGAGCGGGCTTGCCCGCGAAGGGGCCGGTGCAGGTTAACACTCAGGCGTTGGCCAGCACCCGGCGGCGCCTGACCACCAGGGTATCCACCACCCACATCACCACCATCGACACCCCCACCAACGGGAACATCACGCCCAGCACCAGCATCACCCCCACCGCCGTCTTCCAGCGCGGCAGATCATGACGCAGCGGCGGCACGCCCAGGCCACCCGCGGGCCGGCGTTTCCACCAGATCACCAGGCCGCTCACCGACCCCAGGAGGATCATCAGGCACACCAGCAGGATGACGATCTGGTTCAGCGCACCGAACATCTTGCCCTCGTGCAGCATCACGCCCAGCTCGGTAGCCCGGGCCACCGGGCTGTAGTCGTGCCAGCGCACATCGGCCAGTACCTTGCCGGTGTACTGGTCGACATGCAGGGTGGCGTCATTGCGCGGGTCGTCGGCGAACACGGCGATGGTGTACACGCCTTCGGCAGTGGCCGGCGCGGTGATGCTGTAGCCCGGCTCGACCTGGCGCGCCGTGGCGATGTCTTCCACCTGCTGCAGGCTCACCTGTGGCGCCGCCGGTGCACTGTCCGTCATGTGGTGCCCGGCATGCTCGGCATGGGCGCCGGATTGCGGTATCGGTGTGTTCTCCATCGCCCACGGCACGGTCTGGCGGTGCGCGCTGTTCAGCTCGCGCGCCTCCTGGTCCGACTTGGGCACGTCATTCCACATGGCCGCCGGAAAGCGGTTCCACAGATCGGCGTACTGCTTGCCCCACAGGCCGGTCCAGGTCATGCCGCTGACCAGCATCAGCAACAGCAGGGCAGAACCCCAGAACCCGGTCACTGCATGCAGGTCGCGCCAGAACACTCGGCCTTTCGCCGCGAAGCGTGGCCACAGCACGCCGGCGCCGTTGCGCCCGCGTGGCCACCACAGGTACAGGCCAGACACCACCAGCACGATGCCCCAGCCGGCGGCCAGTTCCACCAGGCGGTCACCGACCGTGCCGACCATCAGTTCGCCGTGCAGGGCGCGGGCGATCGCCTGCAGGTTCTGCTTGCCGTCCTGCTCGCCAAGGATCTTGCAGCTATACGGGTCGACGAACACGTTCAGCTCGCGGCCAGCGTCATGCACCACGAACTGCGCGCTGCGCTCGGCATTGATCGGCGGCAGGTACTGGCCGACATGGCCGTTCGGGTAGGCTTGCCGCACTTCGGCCAGCAGCGTGTCGGCACCCTGCCGGTGGTGACCGGCTTCGACCACCATCAGGTCACGGTACAGCAGCGGATCGAGCTGCGGCTTGAACAGGTAGATGATCCCGGTGAGCGCCAGCAGGATCATGAAAGGGGCGACGAACAGCCCGGCATAGAAGTGCCAGCGCCAAGCCAGGTTGTAGAAGGAAACGCGTGTTCCGCTCATGGGAACCTCCTGTTTGACCAGCTGAAGGGCGCGACCGAAGCCGCGCCCGTTGTTGTTGTCAGAAGCTGAAATCGACCTTGGTCCAGAAGGTCCTGCCTGGCTCGTTCACCGGCTGTGGATCATTGGCCGGGTAGCCGAACCCGGCATTCCCGGCCAGGTTCAGGTGCTCGGCGTAGGTCTTGTCGAACAGGTTGTCGACCCCTGCGCTGAGCTTGAGGTTGCGGTTCACCTTGTAGGCGCCGTTAAGCGAGAACACGCCGAAGCCGGCGCTCTTGTCGAAGTCCTTGCCGACCACGTTGCCCTGGTTTTCGGCGATGCGGTTCTGCGCTGCTACCAGGCGCCACAGGGCCCCGGCGCTCCAGCTGTCGCGGCTGTAGGTCAGGCCCAGGCGGCTTTCCAGCGGCGGCATCTGCGGCAGTGCCTTGCCGTCGCTGCTGTTCTTGCCCCAGGCGTAGGCCAGGGTGGCATCGGCCTTCCAGCGCTCGGTGAGCTTGTAGGCCGCGCCCAGTTCGCCGCCCATGATGCGGGCGTCGATGTTCTGCGCCTGGGAGCTGCTCATGCCCATCATCCCGGTGCGGTAGTCGAACAGGATGTAGTCGCGAATCTGCCCGACGTAGCCCGAGGCCCAGGCGTCCAGGCGCTCGTCGCGGTACTGGATGCCAAAGTCGAGCTGGGTGGTCTTCTCGGGCTTGATGCTGTCGAAGGCGTTCACCGAGCCGGCAGGCCCCCGGTCGGGGGAGAACAGTTCCCAGTAGTCCGGGAAGCGCTGGGCGTGGCCGAGGCCGATATAGGTGGTGGCCGGCAGCGCTGCCAGGTCGTGCTCGTAGCGGATGAAACCGCTGGGCAGCGTATCGGCGCGGGTGTCGCCGTTGGTGACGCTGTCATCGCGGAAGTCGCGGGCCGAGGCGCGGTCCAGGCGGGCGCCGGTGATCAGGCGATCTTCAGCGGTGGCGTACCAGGTCAGTTCGCCGAACGCGCCGTAGTTATGGAAATCGGCGTCCTTCTCCCAGGGCTTGTCCTTGTAGGTGTCGATACCCATGGCGCTGCGTGCGCGGTGCTCGTTGGTCTGCGCGTCAATGCCGCTGACCAGTTGCAGGTCCGCCCAGCGCCAAGTGGCCTTGACCCGTGCACCCAGGGTGCGGCGGTCGACGGCGGCGGCCATGGGGCCGGCCATCATGCCGGTGCCCGAAGGCGTGCGCAGGCTGTAGTTGTCCATCACATGGTCGGCGTAGTTGTAGTAGACCTGCGCCTCGACCTTGTCGAGCACCTCGCCGAGGTTGGACTTTTCAAAGCGCAGGCCCAGGCTTTCGCGCTTGAACTGCGCGCCATCCATGCCACGGCCGGCATAGCGTGCCTCGCCGTCACCCTTGCCCGCAGTGAGTTCGAGCAATGTGTCCTGGTCGGGGGTCCAGCCCAGGGCCACATCGCCGTTCCATTTCTCCCAGCGCGACGGCACGCTGTCGCCGTTGCCATCGTGGTAGTCGTCCGAGTGCGACTGGTTGCCGACGAAGCGCGCATAGCCCTGGCGGTTGCCGGCCGCCGCATCGAGCACCTTGTCGAAGCGGCCGTTGGAGCCGGCCAGCAGGCTGGCGTTGACCCGGCTGCCGAGGGTGCCGAACTGCTCCGGCTCGCGTTCGAAGAGGATGGTGCCCGCCGAGCCGCCTGGCCCCCAGATCACGCTTTGCGGGCCTTTGATCACGGTCAGGCGGTCGTAGGTTTCCGGGGCGATGTAGGAGGTCGGGGCGTCCATGCGGTTAGGGCAGGCGCCGAGCATCACGCCGCCGTTGGTGAGGATGTTCAGGCGCGAGCCGAACATGCCGCGCAGCACCGGGTCGCCATTGGTGCCGCCAGCGCGGATAGCCGAGAAACCTGGAATGGTCTTCAGGTAGTCGGCACCATCGCTGGCCGGCACGGGTTGGCGTGGGTCCTTGGGGTTGGTGACCACGGTCAGCGGCGAACTGGGTGCCAGCGCGGTGATCACCGTCGGGCTCAGCTCGGCGTCGTGGCCTTCATGGCCAGGGGCGGCAGCCAGCGCCACAGGCGCGAGCAGCGAGCCGCACAGCGCGGCGAATGTGCCTCGCAGGGAGGGCGTTAAAACAGGGGTGCAGCCGTACATAATGATTCCAGTCGATCAGTCATGAGTGTGCGCGAAGCCTCCTGGCTCCGGGCGATAACGGGGGTTCAGACGCTGATCGAAAGAGGCGGCGCGCGGCTGCGCGCCCCGGGGAACACGGCCTGCCGGGCATGGCCCTGGCGCGTGGGCGCGGGGAGGAGGGTGGGGGGAACTGCGCTGGCGACACTGAGCGGGCTGAGGGTTTGCGGCAGGGCGGGGCAGTTGAACAGCAGGCTGCAGTAACCGCACTTCTCCCACATCACATGCAGCTGGCCGTCGTTGCCGTGGCCGTGATGGCTATCGCCTGCGGCAGGCTCGGCCGGCATGGACATCGACATGTCCATCGGCATGCTCATGCCGGCGTGGTGGTCCATCGGCATCGACTGGGAAATCAGCGGGCCGATAAAGATCATCCACATGGCGAACAGGCTCAGCCAGCCGCCACCGACGCGCCTGCGTTCAGGGCGGGTGGTACTGCTGAAGCTGTTGCGCGGCAGGCTCATGCTGGCGAGCGCCGGTCAGCGAGGGTCAGTGCGCGTGTTCGTGAGCCTGGGGCTGGTCTGCCGGTGCCTGTTTCTGTACGGCCACGTCGACGGTGATGTCACCTGCTTTCTCGAAGTGCAGGGTCAGCGGGAAGCGCTTGCCGTCGGTAAGCAGGCTGCGGTCCTTGGGCTGCATCAGCATCACGTGGTATGCGCTGGGGGCGAACACCAGGTCTTTGCCGGCGGGCACTGCCACGCTTTGTACCTGCTGCATCTTCATCGCGCCGCTGGCGCTCATGGCGTGCTCATGCAGTTGCGCGTCATCGCTGATCGGGCTGTCGACACTGAGCAGACGGTCATCGGCCTTGCCGTTGTTGTGCACGACGAAATAGGCGGCGACGTTGGGGGCGTTGGGCGGCAGTTGCAGCGACCACGGGTGAGCGATGTGCAGGTCGCCCACGCTGTATTCATGGGCGTTGGCGTAGGCGCCGGGCAGCAACAGGGCAGCCAGTACAAGAGCTTGCTTGAGCATGGTGTGTCTCCGATCAGTGAGGTTCAGGCTGACAGCATGAAGAACTCAGACCAGCGGAGAGGCGCGGGGATTGAGCGCAGGCCAGAGCTGGCGCGGCGTCGGTTGGTAACTGGCGGGTGGTGGCTGGCGCCCGGCCAACAGCGTCGGCGGGTTGTGCAGCTGCGGCGGATAACCCGGCAGGGCCAGCAGCGGTGCAGCGCCCGAGCAGCACCAGCAGTGCTGCATGGTGGTGTGCTGGTCGCTTTGCGTACCGAGGTCGATCTTGGCCAGGGCCTGGACATCGGCCTTGGCCTTGCCGGCCATGCTGGAACAGAAAGCCCCCCACAGCAGCTGCTCGGCCGGGCTTTTGGGCGCAGCAGAAGACAGCGGCATGGCCAGCAGGTTGAACAGCACTGCAAGGCAGGCTATCCAGGCAATGTGCCGACGTGGGGGCATGGAGAGATCCGGTCAGGAATCGTGGGCGCTATTGTACGGCGGAGTATAGGTAAAAATGGCAGGGTGCGGTGAAGTGACGCAGGCGGGGGTGTGGGGCTGCGAAGCAGCCCCGGAATGTTCAAGCCTTGTTGCGGCCCATCAGGCCACGTACGGTCTCCTGCAGATCCGCAGGCAATACCACGACCTTGGCATTGTCGCTGCTGGCCAGGTTCTCCATGGCCCCGACATAGCGCTCACCCAGCAGGTACATGGCCGGCACGGTCTCGTTGCCCACCGCTTGCTTGACCAGGCTGATCGCCTGCGCCGAAGCCTCGGCCAGGCTGACCTGTGCTTCGGCGTCCAGCCTGGCGGCCTGCAGGCGCGCCTCGGCTTCGAGGATCGCCGCCTGCTTGGCCCCTTCGGCGCGGGTCACGTCGGCTTTACGTTCACGCTCGGCGGCCGCCTGGCGCTCCATGGCCAGTTGCATGTTCTGCGATGGCTTGATGTCCTGGATCTCCACCGAGCGTACGGTCACGCCCCAGTCTTCGGTCTGCTCGGACATCGCTTCACGTAGCCGCGCCTTGATCTGTTCGCGGCTGGACAGCGCTTCGTCCAGGTCCATGGCACCGACGATGGCGCGCAGCGAGGTCATGGTCAGGCTGGTGACGGCGAACGAGAAGTTCTGCACGCCATAGGAGGCCTTCTGCGGGTCGACCACCTTGGCGAAGCACAGCGCGTTGGCGACGATCACCGCGTTGTCCCTGGTGATGATTTCCTGCTCCTGCACGTCGAGGATGATGTCCTTGGTCGGCAGTCGGTAAGCGACTACGTCCATGTACGGGATGACGATGTTCAGGCCAGGTTTGAGGGTGCTGTGGTAGCGGCCCAGGCGCTCGACGATCCACTCCTCGCCCTGGGGCACGATACGCACCCCCTTGAACACGGTGATCAGGACGAACAGGGCGATGGCGCCGACAACGATGAGGCTGGTCATGGTGCAAACTTCCTTTTAGATGCTAATTCAGGCCCGGACGACCCGGGCGGTGTTGCCTTCGATGGCGACGAGCCGCACACGCTCGCCTGCCGGGATGTCGCTGTCGGCGACGCAGGTCCATTCCTCGTTGCCGAGCAGCGGCTTCTGGAAACGCACGCGGCCTTTCTGGAAGGGCGAGACGCTGCTGGTCAGCAGCCCGACCTCACCGATCACGCTGTCGGCGGTCCAGCGCACGTCCGGTTGCTTGCGCTTGAACAGCTTGAACCAGAGGAACGTGGTCACCGAGGAGAACAGCACCCACAGCAGCACCTGCATATCCAGTTGCAGGGCGGGGGCGGCCAGGGCGATGAGCGAGACCAGCACGGCACCGATGCCGAACCAGATGATGAAGAACGTGGGCAGGACCAGTTCGAGCAGGATCAGGCCGATGCCGAAGACCAGCCAGATCCACCATTGCATTTCCATATGGGTGACGCCTTCCGGAGGGGAGGGGCAAGTTTAGGGTGAGGTGCGGCAGAAGGCTATTCAGACGACTTCGAATAGAGAGGTGGGAAAATTCTGGTTTTTGCTGGGGTTGCATGAGTAAAGGTGTGGCGGTTGGGGAGGTAAGGCGGTGGAGTTTCGGTGCCTGTCAGATCGAGCGCCGCCCGCGCGGCGCATCGCGGATAAATCCGCTCCTACATCTGTTTCGGGCCAATCCGTCCTGTGCCGCCAACAGGATACGCCTTGGCGCATGGCTGAAGACCGATGAAGCAGCATCAGCGCCCACCGAGATGCATTGCCATGCCAACAAGGCGGTCCCTGTTGGCTTCACAGGAGTGACTGGCCCGAAACAGATGTAGGAGCGGATTTATCCGCGATGCGCCGCGCGGGCGGCGCTCGATCGAAAATTCTACAAAGGACTCAAGGCGTACACCCGGCAAACAACGCAATCTGTCCGAGAAGCAACTACAGATCCCCCCGCTCCTGCTGCCCAGGTTGATCACGAGTGATCATGAAGTCTGAGCCAACATCGTCAAGCGACTCAAGCATCGCAATCAATGCTTCTCTAGTCTCAAACTCACGATCTACGTCAGGCAATACCGGGCGCTTCAAAACCAGTACCGGAACCCCAAGCTCTCGCGCCACCTCCAGTTTCGGTTCGGTTGCCACGCTGCCACTGTTCTTGCTGACCAGCACATCGATACCCCGCTCTGCAAAAAGCCTACGTTCATCGTCTATGCGAAATGGCCCGCGTGCCCCGATGATCTCGCAACGTGAATTGCCAACGTATGATTCCAGCGCGCGCAAGGTCCAGAACTGCTCCGGCGGAATCTCCGCAAGATGTTGCAGCGGCTCGCGGCCCAACGTGAACAGGGGGCGTTTGAACGGCTTGAGCGCTTCGATCAGCCCTGCCCAGTCTTCCACCTCGCGCCAGTCGTCCCCCGGCTGTGCCTGCCACGCCGGGCGGCGCAAGGCCCAGCAGGGAATGCCGGCCGCCCGTGCGGCGCTGGCAGCGTTGCGGCTGATCTGCGCCGCATAGGGGTGAGTGGCGTCGATCAGCAGGGTGATGCCGGCTTCACGCAGGTAAGCGGCCAGGCCATCAGCGCCACCATAGCCACCGACCCGCACCTGGCACGTGAGGTCCTGCGGTACGCGGCCGATGCCGGCCAGGCTGTAGACGTGCTCGGGGCCGAGCTGGCGGGCGATGGCCAACGCTTCGGTGACGCCACCGAGCAGCAGGATTCGGGGGTTCATTGCACGCCTGCCCTGCCAACGATGCCGCCCTGGCGGTCGATGGCAAACACTTCGACGTGCACCTGAGCCGGCACCACGCTGCGGGCGAAAGCCAGAGCATGGGCGCACACCGCGTCGCCCAGGGCGATGCCGGCGGCATGTGCCAGGGCCAGCGCCTGCTGGCTGGTGTTGGCGGCGATGATGGCCGCCTGCAGCTGCGCATCGGCACCGATGTCGGCGGCCCAGCCTGCCAGCTGCGGCAGGTCGATGCTCGAGTGGCGGCTGTGCAGGTCCATGTGGCCTGCAGCCAGCTTGCTGATCTTGCCGAAACCACCGCACAGGGTCAGGCGTGGCACCGGCACCTTGCGTACGTGCTTGAGTACGGCGCCGACGAAGTCGCCCATCTCGATCAGGGCGATTTCGGGAAGGTTGTAGACGCGGCGCATGGTGTCTTCGCTGGCGTTGCCGGTGCAGGCGGCGATATGGGTGTAGCCATTGGTGTGGGCCACGTCGATACCCTGGTGGATCGAGGCGATATAAGCCGAGCAGGAAAAGGGCCGGACGATGCCGCTGGTGCCGAGGATCGACAGCCCACCGAGGATGCCCAGGCGCGGGTTCATGGTCTTCAGCGCCAGCGCTTCCCCGCCTTGCACATTGACCGTGACCTCGAAGCCGCCCGGGTAGCCGCAATCGTCGGCCAGCTGCTGCAAGTGCTCGCTGATCATCCGCCGTGGTACTGGATTGATCGCCGGTTCACCGACTGCCAGTACCAGGCCGGGGCGGGTGACGGTACCAACGCCCTGGCCTGCGATGAAGCGTATGCCGGGTTGCGCCTGCAAGCGGATCTGGCTGTAGAGCAGGGCGCCGTGGGTGACGTCCGGATCGTCGCCGGCATCCTTGAGTGTGCCCGCCTCGGCACGCTCGCCGACCAGGCGGCAGAATTCCAGGCGCATCTGCACCACCTTACCCTTGGGCAGGGTGATGCTCACGGCGTCGTCGCACTGGCCGGTCAGCAGCAGCTTGGCGGCGGCCAGGCTGGTGGCGGTGGCGCAGCTGCCGGTGGTCAGGCCACTGCGCAGGGGCGCGGGCTGCTCGAGGGTCTCTTCACGCATCGAGGGGCTTCACCACGTCGAGCACGGTGATCGGCAGCGCCTGGCGCCAGGTGTCGAAGGCACCCAGCGGCTGAGCCTGGGCGACATGGATCCGGGTCAGTTCGCCACCGTGCTGTTCACGGAAGTGCGCCAGGGCCAGTTCGCTTTGCAGGGTCACTGCATTGGCCACCAGCCGTCCACCGGGGCGCAAGCGTTCCCAGCACAGCGGCAACACGCCTTCGCGGGTCACGCCGCCGCCAATGAAAACCGCGTCCGGGCGTTCCAGTTCGGCCAACGCGTCGGGTGCCTTGCCGCGAACCAGCTGAAGGCCTGGCACGCCGAGGACATTGCGGTTGTATTCGATGAAGCCCTGGCGACTTTCGTCGGCTTCGATGGCGAGGGTGCGACAGGCCGGGTGAGCACGCATCCATTCGATGCCGATCGAGCCACAGCCGGCACCGACATCCCACAGCAACTCACCGGGCTGCGGCGCCAGGCGCGCCAGGGTGATCGCACGCACATCACGCTTGGTCAGCTGGCCGTCATGGCGGAAGGCGCTGTCTGGCAGCCCGGGCACACGTGACAGCGGCAGGGCATTCGGGCTGATCAGGCACTCGATGGCGACCAGGTTGAGGGCGGCGATTTCGCTGTGGGGCCAGTCATCGGCGGTGCCGCAGAGATGGCGCTCGGCCGCGCCACCAAGGTGTTCCAGCACGTGCAGGCGGCTGGGCCCGAAACCGCGTTCGCGCAACAGTGCGGCGATGGCCGCAGGGCTGTCGCCGTCATTGCTCAGCACCAACAGGCGCTGGCCGCTGGATAGCTGGGCATTGAGCGTCGCCAACGGGCGTGCGACCACGGACATCACCTGCACGTCCTGCAGCGGCCAGCCCAGGCGGGCAGCAGCCAGGGCACAGCAAGAGGGCATCGACAGCACCTGCATTTCCGCAGCCGGCACCTGCCGCGCCAGGCTGGCGCCGACGCCAAAGAACATCGGGTCGCCGCTGGCCAGTACGCAGACCGGTTCGCCGCGCAGGGCCAGTACCGGGGCCAGCGAAAACGGGCTCGGCCAGTCTTGCCGCTCGGCTCCGATGCAGCGCGGCAGCAGGGCCAGCTGGCGCGGGCTGCCGATGATCCGCGAGGCACCCAGCAGGGCGCGCCGGGCCTGTTTGCCCAGGCCGCTGAAGCCGTCTTCGCCGATGCCTACTACTGTCAGCCAGGGGGTCATGTGGTGCTATCCATCATCGTGGGTGGGCCCTTTTAGCGGGCAAGCCGCTCCCACAGGATCTCCACAATGCCGAAGCCTGTGCAGTACCTGTGGGAGCGGGCTTGCCCGCGAAAAGGGCGACGCGGTCCTTAATTTCTGCTTGATCGCAGTCAATGCTCGACCACCGGCTTTTCATGCCGCCGGACAAAGCAGGCATAATACCGCGCCTTCTACACTCAAGCGCACTTTCAGCGATTGCCGGACGCCCCTTTGACAGCCAACACGCCCCTAGCCTCTCCCCGTCCCTCGGCCTGCCCGGGGTTGTGGCGCATCGTCAGCGCCCGTGACGGTGGCATTTGCCGGATCAAGCTGCCCGGCGGGCTGCTGCTGGCCGACCAGGCAGACGCGGTGGCAGCGGCAGCCGAGCGTTTCGCTGCTGGCGTAATTGAGGCCACCAACCGCGGCAACCTGCAGATCCGCGGCATCGGCAGCGATCATGCCGGGCTGGTCGAAAGCCTGCTGGCCGCCGGCCTCGGTCCGCGTGACGCAGCCAGCGATGACGTGCGCAACCTGATGCTCAGCCCACTGGCCGGCCATGACCCGTCGATGCTGCTGGATGTACGTCCCCTGGCCGGGCAGATCCTTGAGCTGCTGCAAGGCACGCCGCGCTTCCATCAGCTGTCGGCCAAGTTCGCCGTGCAGCTGGACGGTGGTGAGGGCGTGGCGATGCTCGAACACCCGCACGACCTGTGGCTTTCGGCACTGCGCCTGGAGCAGCGCGAGTGGCTGGCGTTCGGCCTGGCCAGCTGCCCGGCCGATGGCCAGGTACTGGGCGCGGTGCCGCTGGAGCAGGGGCTGGCGCTGGTGCGGGCGGTGCTCGATCGCTTTCTCGAGCTGGCCAGCCCGGAGCAGTCGCGCATGCGCCAACTGCTGCAGAGCTGCCCGGTCGAGGCCTTCATCGACGGCATTGGCTTGCACGTCCGCCGCGATCCGGCGGTGCTCAGGTGGCAACGCCACGCATGCGCACAGCCTTGGCTGGGTGCTGTGACCCAGCTGGAGGGCATGGCGTTGGGCGTCTCGCCGCCGCTGGGCCGCCTGTCGCCTGCCATGTTGCGGGGGGCTGCCCGAGCAGCCCGGCAATGGGGAGATGGCAGCCTGCGCCTGAGCCCCTGGCAAAGCCTGATGCTGACCAATATCAGCGCTGCCGGTCTCGAACAGGCCCGTACCGAGCTATCGGCGCTGGGCTTGCTCTGCCAGGTCGATGACCCCTTGGTGCGGGTGGTTGCCTGCACGGGCAGCAGTGGCTGCGCCAAGGCTCAGGCCGAGACCAAGGCGGATGCGGTCGAGCTGGCGGCGCTGTTGGGCAGTGGCGCGCCCGGCAGCGTGCACCTGTCCGGCTGCCCTCGTTCCTGCGCCGTGGCCCATGTTGCCCCGGCTACTCTGCTGGCCCGTTCACCGGGCCGCTATGACCTGTATCTGCGTGACGCGCACCTGCCGGGCCTGGGTGCCCTGCGCGCCACCGACCTTACCTTGAATGAAGCAGGCGCCATGCTCGCCCTGCCGACGGAGCACCTTGATGATTGACTACATCCGCGATGGTCAGGAGATCTATCGCAATTCCTTCCGGATCATCCGCGAGGAAGCCCGGCTCGAGCGGATTCCCGCAGACCTGGAAAAACTCGCCGTGCGCGTGATCCATGCCTGCGGCATGGTCGAGGCCATCGATGGCCTGCAGTTCTCCGAAGGTGCCGGCCGCGCAGGCCGTGAAGCCCTGGCCAATGGTGCGCCGATCCTCTGCGACGCGCACATGGTCGCCGAAGGCATCACCCGCGCACGCCTGCCCGCCAACAACCCGGTGATCTGCACCTTGCGCGACCCCAGCGTGCCAGGCCTGGCCAAGGCGGTCGGCAACACCCGCTCCGCCGTGGCCCTGGAGCTGTGGCGCCCGCACCTGGAGGGCAGCGTGGTGGTGATCGGCAATGCCCCGACTGCGCTGTTCTACCTGCTGGAGATGATCGATGCCGGGGCACCCAGACCCGCGCTGATCCTCGGCTTCCCGGTCGGCTTCGTCGGTGCCGCCGAGTCCAAGGCGATGCTCGCCGCCGACAGCCGCGGCGTGCCATTCGTGGTCATGCAAGGCCGCCTGGGCGGCAGCGCAATGGCCGCTGCCGCAGTCAACGCCCTGGCCACGGAGGTGGAATGATGGCGCCGCGCGGAAGACTGCTGGGCCTGGGCGTTGGCCCCGGCGACCCTGAACTGATCACCGTCAAGGCCCTGCGCCTGCTGCGCGAGGCGCCGGTGGTGGCGTACTTCGTGGCCAAGGGCAAGCGCGGCAACGCCTTCGGCATCATCGAGGCCCACCTGCAAGCCGAGCAGACCCTGCTGCCGCTGGTGTACCCGGTCACGACCGAGGCACTGCCGGCGCCGCTGTCCTACGAACAGGTGATCAGCGATTTCTACGATGAAGCGGCCGTGCAGGTGGCCGAGCACCTGGATGCCGGCCGTGACGTGGCGGTGATCTGTGAAGGTGACCCGTTCTTCTACGGCTCCTACATGTACCTGCACGACCGGCTTGCCCGACAGCATGAGGCCGAAGTGGTCCCGGGCGTCTGCTCGATGCTCGGTGGCGCCTCGGTGCTGGGCGCGCCGCTGGTGTACCGCAACCAGAGCCTGTCGGTACTGTCGGGCGTGCTGCCCGCCGAAGAGCTCACGCGACGCCTGGCAGACGCCGATGCGGCGGTGATCATGAAGCTGGGCCGCAACTTCCCGAAGGTGCGCCAGGTACTCGCCGAACTCGGCCTGGACGGGCGCGCGCTGTACGTCGAGCGGGCGACCATGGCCAACCAGAAGATCGTGCCGCTGGATGAAGTGGACCCGCAGTCCTCGCCGTACTTCTCGCTGATCATCGTACCGGGGGAAAAATGGCAGGGCTGAACAGGCAACAGGCAGCGGCCATCGTCATCCTTGGCGCGGGTAGCCTGGTCACGGCGCAGCGCATCCAGCAGCGTTATCCACAGGCGACCGTCTACGGCCTGCGCGGTCGGGTCGAGGGCGCCGATCAGTACTACGACGGCTTTGGCGAGACCCTGCGCATGCTCTACCAGCAGGCCACCCCGATCATCGCGCTGTGTGCTGCCGGCATCGTCATCCGCAGCCTGGCCAGCCTGCTCGATGAGAAAGGTGCAGAGCCGCCAGTGCTGGCCGTGGCCGAGGACGGTAGCGCGGTGGTGCCGTTGTTGGGCGGCCTGAGCGGGGTCAACGTCATGGCGCGCGAACTCGGCGAGGCACTGGGCGTGGCGGCGGCGATCACCACCAGTGGTGAACTGCGCTTCGGCACCTGCCTGCTCAACCCGCCCGAGGGCTATGCCCTGGCGGACCTCGAACAGGGCAAGCGCTTTGTCTCCGACCTGCTGGCCGGCGAAAGCGTGCGTGTCGAGGGTGATGCCCCCTGGCTTGCGCAGGCGCAACTGCCGGCCAGTGACACCGCCCGGCGCACCATCCATGTCGGCTGTGACGCGCGCGTGGCCAGCCGTGACGAGCTGCTGATCCACCCACGCTCGGTGGTGGTGGCGCTCGCCGCAGGCGGGCCCGGCCTGGCCGATCAGGTGCGTGGCGCCTTGCGTGAGGCCGGCATTGCCGAGCCCTCGCTGGCGTGTCTGCTGGTCGCCGAGCAGGCGATGGCCGAGCCGTTGTTGCACGAGGCCGCCGCGGAACTGGGCGTCGTGCTGCGCTTCGCGGCCATGAACGATACCTTGGCCAGCATGGCCGCCGAGGCTTTGCCCGAGGCTCGGCTGATCGAGCATTCGGGCCTGGTCATCGCTGCGGCGCCATTGCCGGTCGACACGGCACGGTTGGGGCGCAAGCGTGGTCGCCTGGCCGTGATCGGCCTGGGCCCAGGTGCGGCCGAGCTGATGGTGCCGGCAGTGAAAGCCGAGCTTGCACGTGCCGAGGACATCCTCGGCTACGAGACCTACGTGCGCATGGCGGGGCCGTTCCGCGATGATCAGGTGCAGCACTGCACCGACAACCGGGAAGAGATGCAGCGTGCCCGGCATGCCTTCGAGCTGGCGGCCCAGGGGCGCTCGGTGGTGGTGGTATCGTCGGGCGACCCGGGTGTGTTCGCCATGGCCGCAGCGGTGCTCGAAGCGCTGCATGAGTCCTGCGACCCTGCCTGGCACCGTGTCGACCTCGAGATCCTGCCAGGGGTATCGGCGTCGCTGGCAACCGCCGCGCAAGCCGGCGCGCCGTTGGGGCATGACTTCTGCGTGATGTCGCTGTCTGACAACCTCAAACCCTGGTCGATCATCGAAAAGCGCCTGGATCTGGCGGCCCAGGCGGATCTGGTGCTGGCCTTCTACAATCCGATTTCCAGGTCCAGGCCCCATCAGCTTGGCACGGCACTGGAGATCGTGCGCCGGCACCGGGATGGGCAGACGCCGGTGGTGTTGGGGCGCGATATCGGCCGGCCGGGGCAGACGCTGAAGGTGGTGAGCCTGGCCGAGCTGACGCCGGAGATGGTCGACATGCGTACCATGGTGCTGGTCGGTTCCTCCACGACCTGCACCTTCGACCGTGCCAGTGGCGGGCAATGGGTCTACACCCCGCGTTGGTACCCCGCCGCGCCCTGAACCTGAGGGCTAACCGACCAGGTAGCCCTTGATCCCGGTAAAGATGATCTGCGCCGCCAGGGCGCAGACGAACAGCCCCATCAGGCGGCTGACGATCTGCAGGCCCTGGTCACCGAGCAGTTTTTCGATGCCGTGCGAGAGGTACAACACCAGGCCGACGGTGAAGCTGGCCAGAGCGATGCTGACAATGGCCAGCAGCTTGTCGTCCCAGTGCGGTTGGCCCACGCCCATCACCAGCAGGGCCCCGATGGTGCCGGGGCCCACGGTGAGCGGGATGGTGAGTGGCACGATGGTCACGTCCTGTTGCACGTTGTCGGCCTGCACCGCCGGTTTGCCCTGGGCCATGCCCAACGCCGAGATGAACAGTACGCTGCCCGCACCGATGCGGAAGGCGTCGGCGGTGATACCGAAAATACCGAAGATCACCCTGCCGAACAGGTACAGCAGCACGCTGGCCACCAGCGCGGCAAAGGCGACCTTCCAGGCCAGCTGTTTGCGCTCTTTGCTGGAGTGACCACGGGTCAGGCTGATGAAGCACGACAGCACGAAGAACGGGCTATAGAGCACCAGCATCTTCAGGTAGACACTGAACAAGTCATGCAGCATGGGATGATCCTTGGCGATAAGGGTGGCGTGCAGGAGCGACCCGTCTGGTTATGAGCTGTGCGCCGGATCAGCTTTGGCTTCGCGCTGATTGGCCCAGTACTGGATCAACTCGCGCAACTGTGACAGCTCCACCGGCTTGGCCATGTGGCCGTCCATGCCGGCCAGCCGTGCGCGCTCCTTGTGCTCAGCCAGTATATGCGCGGTCAGCGCCACCACCGGGGTGCGCTGGCGCTGGTTGGTGGTTTCCCAGGCACGCAACTGCTGGGTCGCGGAGAAACCGTCCAGCACCGGCATTTCGCAGTCCATCAACACCAGGTCGTAACGCTGCGCCTTCATCGCCTGCAAGGCCTCTTCGCCGTTGCTGGCGGTATCGGGCTCGAGGTTGAGCTTGCCGAGCATGCCGCGGATGACCTTGGTCGAGATACTGTTGTCTTCGGCCACCAGCACACGGAAGTCGCTCGGCAACTCAAGCGCGCCCTGCGCGCCGGGCATCGCCGCCGGCACGGCCTGATCGCGGCCACGCTGGGCCAGTTCTTCGGCCAGGGTGGTCTTGAGCGTATAGCCGGCAACCGGCTTGGCAAGGATGCGCTTGATCCCGGCATTACGTGCGATGACCTTGCTGGGCGCGTTGCTGATACCGGTGAGCATGACCACCAGGATGTCGTGGTTCAGGCTCGGGTCTTCCTTGATCTTGGCCGCCAGCTGCATGCCAGTCATGCCCGGCATGTTCTGGTCCAGCAAAACCGCATCGAAATAGTCGCGCAGGTGCGCCTTGGTCCGCAGCAGGGCCAGTGCCTCCTTGCCCGATGGCACCGCACTGACATTCATGCCCCAGGCGCTGCACTGCTGCACCAGGACTTTGCGGCAGGTGTCATTGTCGTCGACCACCAGGACCCGGGCGTCGCGTAACGGGCCGTCCAGGTCAGCCGGGGGCTGCTCCAGGCGGGATGGATCGAGCGGCAAGGTCAGCCACAGGGTATTGCCCATGCTGGTGCTGCTCTTGATGCCGAACTCGCCTTGCATCAGGCCGATCAGTTGCTTGGCGATGACCAGCCCGAGGTGGCCGCCAAGCTTGTTGCTGGAGAGGAAGTGGTGGCTGTGCAGCTCGGCCTGCAGCAAGGCCTCGCGCTCGGCCGCGGGCAGCGGCTCGCCACTGTCCTGCACGGCAATGCGCAGGCGCGGGATTTCACCCCGTTGATCCAGCGCCACCACCAGCAGGATTTCGCCCTGGGAGGTATTCTTCAGGGCATTTTCCAGCAGGCTCGACAAGGCCTGGCGCAGGCGTGTCGGGTCGCCGCTGATGACCTGCGGCACCTGCGGCTGGGTGAAACTGATCAGCTCGATGTTCTGCTGCTCGGCCTTGGCGCGGAAAATGTTCAGGCAGTCTTCGATCAGGGCGTTGAGGTCGAACTGCACGTCATCCAGCTCGATCTGCCGCGATTCGAGCTTGGAAATGTCGAGAATCTCATTGATCAGCGTCAGCAGCTCGTTGCCGGCGCTGTGAATGGTCTGTACATAGTCGCGCTGCTTGACCGACAGCGGCGTGCCGAGCAGCAGTTCGGTCATGCCCAGTACACCGTTCATGGGGGTACGGATTTCGTGGCTGATCTTGGCCAGGAATTCGGCCTTGGCGTTGATCTCGGCATCGCTGGCCGCCAGTGCACGGCTGGCGCGGAAACGTTCTTCGCTGATGCGCCGCAGGCGCTCGCTGACGGCCAGGTTGAGCAGCAGGCCACTGACCACGGTCATGCCCAGGAGGATGCACAGCAGCCACGGCGTCGAGGTGCGGGTCAGGCCCAGCAGGGCAGGCAGCAGCACCAGGCCGCCCAGGTTGAACACCAGCATGGCGACGCTGAACAGCCGTGCCGGCGCATAGCCCTTGTACCAGTGGTAGCTGCTGGCTATCAGCATGGTCACGCTGCCGACGGCCAGCAGGGCATAGGTCATCAGGTTGAGCGGCAGGGTATCGACGAACAGCAGGACCAGCCCGCTGACCGCTGCGACCAGCATTTCGCCCTGCAGCAGGCGGTTGAGCCGCGGTGAGTTGCAGGGAGAGAAGAAATGCTGGGTGAAATACAGCCCCGACAGCCCGGCCAGAACCAGTGTCAGGTAGGCCGCCGGGGTTTGCGCGCTGTGCCACAGGTGCCACCAAGGGCCGCTGAGGTTGAGCAGGATCAGGCCGCTGAGCAGCATCAGCCCGTGGTAAAGGGCCAGATACAGGGTGGTGCTGGAGCGGGTGTAGATGAAGCGGATCAGGTTATGCAGGATGAGCATCACCAGGCCGCCGAACAGCATGCCGAACAGCAGGGGTTGGCCATGGTCGGAGGCGGCTACCGCCGCAGGCTCCAGGCTTATCGCCGGGCGCAGCTGGTGCTCCGAGACCAGGCGCAGGTAGATGTCCAGCGCGTGCTGGCTGTTGGGCAAGGGCAATACATGGTCGCTGCCGCGCAGGGTCGGGCTGCCGTTCCCGGCCTGGCGGCCATGGTGCAGTTGGCGCAGCAGCCTGTCGCCATCGAGGGCGTACAGATCGAGGCGCGACAAGTCGGGAGCGAAGATGCGCAGCAGTTGCTCCTGGTCACCCGGTTCCAGGCGATAGTGCAACCACAGGGCTTGTTCAGCCGGTGCGGCATCGAGTTCGCCAAGGGTGGTAGGGCTGAACTGGCTGCGATAGCGATCGGAACGCACGTCGCTCAATTGCAGGTTGGCCTGTTCATCGAGCAGAACGGACCAGCCTCCGCCCTGTTCGGCCGAAGCCGGCAACAGGCAGAGCAGGGTCAGCAAGCTGACGATCAGAGCTGTGGCAATCCGAAGCCGACGCACTACGAGATCCCTTCCTAGCCGATGTGCCAGATACTAACTATGCGCGGCGCGCCAAGCCGAAGGCAAGGCCCCCATGGGGCCCTGTCGACGAGCCGGATGCCGCATGCACAAGGCGCTGCGGCACTCCGGTACCGCTTACTGCTGGTGTTCACCGCGCTCGCGGGCGATGGCCCGGTAGCCGATGTCGGTGCGGTAGAAGCTGCCGTTCCAGCTCACTTCCTTGGCCAGGCGGTAGGCCTGCTGCTGGGCATCGGCGACGCTCGCACCCATGGCGGTAGCGCAGAGCACACGGCCGCCGTTGGTCACAACCTGACCGTCCTTCAGCGAAGTACCGGCATGGAACACCTTGCCTTCGATCTTGGCTGCGGCCTCCAGGCCGTTGATCACGTCGCCCTTGGCGTAGTCACCCGGGTAACCGCCGGCAGCCAGCACCACGCCGAGGCTCGGGCGCGGGTCCCACTGTGCTTCGACCTTGTCCAGCGCCTTGGCGAAGGCGGCCTCGACCAGCAGCACCAGGCTCGACTCCAGGCGCAGCATGACTGGCTGGGTCTCAGGGTCGCCGAAGCGGCAGTTGAACTCGATGACCTTGGGGTTGCCCGCCTTGTCGATCATCAGGCCGGCATACAGGAAGCCGGTGTAGACGTTGCCTTCTTCGGCCATGCCACGCACGGTCGGCCAGATCACCTGGTCCATCACGCGCTGGTGCACGTCCGGGGTAACCACCGGGGCAGGGGAGTAGGCGCCCATGCCGCCGGTATTCGGGCCGGTATCCTGATCGCCGACGCGCTTGTGGTCCTGGCTGGTGGCCATGGGCAGCACGTTGTGGCCGTCGACCATGACGATGAAGCTGGCTTCCTCGCCGTCGAGGAACTCTTCGATGACCACGCGCGAACCGGCCTCGCCGAAGGCGTTGCCGGCCAGCATGTCACGCACGGCCGCTTCGGCTTCTGCCAGGGTCATGGCGACGATCACGCCCTTGCCCGCGGCCAGGCCGTCGGCCTTGATCACGATCGGGGCACCCTTTTCCTGCAGGTAGGCCAGGGCTGGCTCGATCTCGGTGAAGTTCTGGTAGTCGGCGGTCGGGATCTTGTGGCGTGCCAGGAAGTCCTTGGTGAAGGCCTTGGAGCCTTCCAGCTGGGCCGCGCCCTTGGTGGGACCGAAGCAGTCCAGGCCGCGGCTGCGGAACAGATCGACCACGCCGATCACCAGCGGCGCTTCCGGGCCGACGATGGTCAGGTCGACATTCTTCTCGGCGAAGTCGGCCAGTTGCTCCAGGGCGCATACGTCGATGGCGACGTTCTCGCATTTCGGCTCGATGGCCGTACCGGCATTGCCCGGGGCAACGAAGACTTTTTCGACGCGTGGGTCCTGGGCGACTTTCCAGGCCAGGGCGTGCTCACGGCCGCCGCTGCCGATGATCAAAACTTTCATGTCAAAACCTCGATTCAGGTGATCCAGGGGGCTGCGCCGTACCTTGTGGGAGCGGGCTTGCCCGCGAATGCGGCGGTGAATGCACCATCGTATTCGCGGGCAAGCCCGCTCCCACAGGATGGCCGCTTGCCCGGGATCCGCGTAATTAGTGGCGGAAGTGGCGCATACCGGTGAAGACCATCGCGATGCCGGCTTCGTCGGCAGCGGCGATGACTTCGGCATCACGCATCGAACCACCTGGCTGGATCACGGCGCTGATACCCACTTTAGCCGCGTTGTCGATGCCGTCACGGAACGGGAAGAACGCGTCCGACGCCATGACCGCACCCTGCACCTGCAGGCCAGCATGCTCGGCCTTGATGGCGGCGATGCGGGCGGAGTTGACGCGGCTCATCTGGCCGGCGCCGACACCGATGGTCTGGCGCTGCTTGGCGTAGACGATAGCGTTGGACTTGACGAACTTGGCCACTTTCCAGGCGAACACCAGGTCGTGGATTTCCTGTTCGGTAGGGGCACGCTTGGTGACGATCTTCAGGTCATCGGCGGTGATCATGCCGATATCGCGGCTTTGCACCAGCAGGCCACCGTTGACGCGCTTGAAGTCCCAACCGGCAGCGCGCTCGGCTGGCCACTCGCCGCACTCCAGCAGACGCACGTTCTGCTTGGCCGCCACCACGTCGCGGGCAGCCTGGGAGATTTTCGGCGCGATGATCACTTCGACGAACTGGCGGTCGACGATGGCCTGGGCGGTTTCGCCGTCCAGCTCGCGGTTGAAGGCGATGATGCCGCCGAATGCCGACTCGGTATCGGTGGCGTAGGCCAGGTCGTAGGCCTTGCGGATGCCGCCTTCGTCTTCAGGCACAACGGCCACGCCGCACGGGTTGGCGTGCTTGACGATGACGCAGGCTGGCTTGACGAAGCTCTTCACGCACTCCAGCGCGGCGTCGGTGTCGGCCACGTTGTTGAACGACAGTTCCTTGCCTTGCAGCTGCACGGCGGTGGAAATGCTGGCTTCGCCTTTCTTCGCTTCAACGTAGAACGCCGCGCTCTGGTGCGGGTTCTCGCCGTAGCGCATTTCCTGGGCCTTGACGAACTGGCTGTTGAAGGTGCGCGGGAACTCGCTGCGTGCTTCAGTGCTCAGGGTGTCTTTGGCCTGGTCGATGGTGCCCATGTAGTTGGCAATCATGCCGTCGTAGGCAGCAGTGTGCTCGAACGCCTTGAGCATCAGGTCGAAGCGCTGGGCGTAGGTCAGGCCGCCGGCCTTCAGGCCTTCCAGCACGCCGGCGTAGTCGCTGGCGTTGACCACGATGGCGACATCCTTGTGGTTCTTGGCAGCCGAACGGACCATGGTCGGGCCGCCGATGTCGATGTTCTCGATGGCGGTCGGCAGGTCACAGCCTGGCTTGGAAATGGTGGCTTCGAACGGGTACAGGTTGACTGCAACCAGGTCGATCGGCTTGATGCCGTGCTCGTTCATGATGGCGTCGTCGATGCCGCGACGGCCAAGGATGCCACCGTGGATCTTCGGGTGCAGGGTCTTGACCCGGCCATCCATCATCTCGGCGAAGCCAGTGTAGTCGGCCACTTCCACCGCGTTGACGCCGTTGTCCTTGAGCAGCTTGTAGGTGCCGCCGGTGGACAGGATCTCGACACCGAGCTGTTGCAGCTCACGGGCGAATTCGAGGATACCGGTCTTGTCGGAGACGCTGATCAGGGCGCGGCGGACTGGCAGGCGGGTAGTCTGGTCGGTCATTTCGGGTTCCAATAACGCGGTGGAGTCAGCAAAAAAGGCGTCTCTTCGCAGAGGCCGCCTTTTCTGATTGGGATTCTGGCTTACAACAAGTCGTACTGCTTGAGCTTCTTGCGCAGGGTGCCACGGTTGAGGCCGAGCATCTCGCTGGCCTTGGTCTGGTTGCCCTTCACGTAGTTCATCACGCTTTCGAGCAGGGGCGCCTCGACTTCGGAGAGCACCAGGTTGTACACGTCGGTGACGGTCGCGCCTTCCAGGTGTGCGAAGTAGTTGTGCAGCGCCTTCTCGACGCTGTCGCGAAGGGTCTGGCCCTCTTCGCTCGGCGTGTTGAGGTGCTGTTTGAGGTTGGCGTTGTCGCTCACGGGCGTTGTTCCACTCACTAATGTCTCGGTCATCATCGTCATGCGGCCACCCCTTGTCCGTCCTCTGTCTCAAGGCTCTGTCGACGTTCACTGAAAAACTCGCGAACGTTGGCGCACTGCGCTTGTGTGTCTTCCAAAGCGTTGAACCGGGCGCGAAACTCCTTGCCGCCGGGTCGTGTTGCCAGGTACCAGCCCACGTGCTTGCGGGCGATACGTACGCCCATCACATCGCCATAGAAGGCATGCAGCGCGGCCAGGTGCTCCAGCAGGATGCGTTCCACTTCGTCCAACTGCGGGGCCGGCAAATGCTGGCCAGTCCCCAAAAAATGTTCGATCTCGCGAAAGATCCATGGCCGCCCCTGGGCAGCCCGGCCAATCAGCAGGCCGTCGACCCCGGTGGCATCCAGCACCGCCCGGGCCTTTTCTGGCGAAGTGATATCGCCATTGGCAAAAACCGGGATCGATACCGCCTGCTTGATGGCAGCGATGGTGTCGTATTCGGCTTCGCCGGTGTACAGGTCAGCGCGTGTGCGGCCATGCACCGCCAGCGCCTGGATGCCAGCCTGTTCGGCGATCCTCGCCACGTTCAGGCCGTTCTTGTTCGCCCGGTCCCACCCGGTGCGGATTTTCAGGGTCACGGGTACGTCCACCGCGCCGACCACGGCGTGGAGGATTTCGGCGACCAGGTCTTCATCTCTCAATAAAGCAGAGCCTGCAGCTTTGTTGCAGACTTTTTTTGCCGGACAGCCCATGTTGATGTCGATGATCTGCGCACCTGCCTCGACATTGGCCCGGGCCGCCGCGGCCATCATCTGCGCATCGCCACCGGCGATCTGAACCGAGCGTGGCTCGGGATCACCCTCATGGATGCGGCGCAGGCTGGACTTGCGGCTGTTCCACAGGCTCATGTCGCTGCTGACCATCTCCGACACCACCATGCCGGCGCCCAGGCGCTTGCAAAGTGTCCGGAAAGGCTGGTCCGTGACCCCGGCCATGGGTGCGAGGATCAGGTTGTTGCGTAGTGTGTATGGGCCGATGCGTACCGCCGACATAGGTGTTCCCTGTTGTGGGGCCGAATCATGGGAGTCCGAAAAAGGGTTGGCATGATACCCGCTCTCGGTGACCGGATAAAGAAGGATTTGGATAAATTCTGTACAGCTGTCGGCTTATGTCATTTGCTTTGGTCAGCGCGCCCCCATGTGGCAGCGGGCTTAGTCCGGGGAGCGGAAGCTGAGGCTGTAGTTCACGGCCTTGGGGCCTGGGTCGAGGATATCCAGGGCAATGTGGATCGGCGTCTGGCTCGGCATTTCGCCGCGCCCGGCCAGTTCGCCCGACAGGTATTCGCTGGGTTTGAACCGACGGCTGGCGATCAGCTGGCCGTTGAGGTCGGCGAAGCGCAGCTCCAGCAGCGGGAACGGCTGTGCGAACGGTGCGCGGTTGTAGATGATCGCATCGACGATCAGGGCGCCCTTGAAGTCCGGGTGGCTGCGCACCACCAGGTTGCTGCTCTTGATCCGGCCGATATCGACGCGGGTCGGCACCTGGCAGCCGAACATCGGGCACAGTTGCTGGAAGATCGGGCGGTACTGGTCCTGGCGGGCCAGTTCGTCGAAGTGGAACCACACGTACTGGAATGCCAGCAGGCCAGCGGCCAGCAAGGTCAGGAAGCTCCACAGCAGGCGCTTGCCCCAGTTGGGCCGGGGTTTTTCCCACCCCAGCTGCAGCGGGTCGTCGACGACATCGACCAGCGGCTCCTTGCGTGACGGGCGCTCTGGCTTGGCGGCAAAGCCGGGCTCCAGGCGTTCACCCGGCAGCGGCTCGAGCGGGTCGTCATCGCGGGCCGACAGGTGGAGGTCGGTGTCGTCGTCATCACGGGCGCTGAGGCCTTTTTCGTGAATGATATCGTCATGTTCTTCGAAGCGCTCAACCGGTTCAGGTTCAGCTACGCGCTGCGTTGACGGTTGCTCGTCGAGGTCGAGGTCCAGGTTGCCGCCAAGAGTCGGCTCGTGGCGATCACCGGGTTCAGGCTCCAGCGGCTGTTCATCCAGCAGCACCGGGGTCGAAGCCTGGGCTTCATGAGGCTCATAGGGTTCGTCGGTGGCGGTGCCGAACAGTTCGTCGCCATGCTCGTCGGCAGCCGGCTCGTCGCGGCGGGCTTGCAAGGCATTGGCCTTGATATCCGCACGCGGTTCGGTCGGCTCGCCACGGCGTTCAAGGCGCGCCAGCTCCTGGTCAAGATCGAGTTCATCCAGAGCCTGGGCGGTCATGGCCCAGTCTTCTTTGGTTACCGGCGGCGGCTCGCTGACGGCCGGTTCAGGCGCAACGACCGGCTCGACCACCGCTGGCGGTGGAACAACGGGCGCAGGGCTGGCTGCGGCTCGGTTCTGTTCCAGCAACTGCTTGGCCGCATTGAACACCTGCAGGCAGTGACCGCAGCGCACGACGCCGCGAGCCACGCTCAACTGGTGATGGGTGACGCGAAAGCTGGTCTGGCAATGCGGGCACTGGGTGACGAAACTGTCGGTCATGCGGCGATCCGGGAGCTGTGCAGTGAATTATTCTAGGCCCGCTTAGCGGCGCCGACCACTGATGCGCACCCAGCCGTCGCGTACGACGATCGGGTCCAGGTCGAAGTCGGCAGCGTAGGCGGCAGCCACTTCCTCGCCTTGTTCGGCGAGGATGCCCGACAGGGCCAGCAGGCCACCTGGGCGGACCAGGCCGGACAGCTGCGGCGCCAGCGACACCAGTGGGCCAGCGAGAATGTTGGCGACCAGCACGTCGGCCTGCATCGCCGGCATCTGCTCGGGCAGGTACAGCGCGAACTTTTCGTCGGCGATGCCGTTGCGCTGGGCATTGTCGCGCGAGGCTTCGATGGCCTGCACGTCGATGTCGGTACCGACCGCCTCGCGCGCGCCCAGCAGCAGGGCCGCGATGGCGAGGATGCCCGAGCCGCAGCCGAAGTCCAGTACCTGAGTGCCTTGCAGCTGCTGGCCGTCGAGCCATTCCAGGCACAGCGCGGTGGTCGGGTGGGTGCCGGTGCCAAAGGCCAGGCCGGGGTCGAGCAGCAGGTTGACCGCGTCCTGGTCCGGGGCCTCGTGCCAGCTCGGCACGATCCACAGGCGCTGGCCGAAGCGCATTGGCTGGAAACCGTCCATCCAGCTGCGCTCCCAGTCCTGGTCCTCGATCACCTCGGCCTGGTGCTCGGGCAGCTCGGCACCGGTCAGCAAGCGCAGGTGGGCGAATACCGCTTCCGGCTCGGCGTCGGCTTCGAACAGTGCCAGCAAATGAGTATGCGACCACAGCGGCGTGGTGTTGAGGTCGGGTTCGAAGATCGGCTGGTCTTCGGCATCCATGAACGTGACCGATACGGCGCCCACTTCGAGCAGGGCGTCTTCGTAGGTTTCGGCTTGTTCCGGGCTGATGGCCAGGCGTACTTGCAGCCAAGGCATGGCGGGCACCTTTGGTAAATCTGACAGGGGCAGCCCGAGGCTGCGCGAAGCCTGGCAGTTTACGCGAGTGCGGTGGGTTTGTAGAGCAGGTGCGGTAGACCGCGTCGCCTTCTTGCGGGCAGGCCCGCTCCCTAAGGATTGGCGCCGCATCCAAAGGCGGCGCGGTACCTGCAGGAGCGGGTTTATCGAAGCGTCGAACCGCCGCGAAGAGGCCAGAGCAAGCGGTAGAAAGTTGTCAGTGCTTGCGCAGGAATTCCAGCAGCCTCTGGTTGACCTGCTCCGCCGCCTCCATCTGCACCATGTGCCCGACGCCTGGCACTACCAGCACCTCGGCCTCGACCCCTTCGGCATGCGCCGCCGGAATGATCGCGTCCTCGGCCCCCCAGATCACCAGCGTCGGATGCTGCCCCAGCACGCCACGCAGGTCATGCCGCTGACGGTCACCGTCGGCCAGCGCCGATCCTAGCTGGCGCAAGGCTTGATCCACGCCTTCCAGGCGCTTGAACTTGAGCATGTCCTCGAGCATCTGCCGGGTTACCAGCCCCGGGTCGGCGAACAGCTGCACCATCTGCGGCTTCAGCGCATTGCGGTTGGCGGCGGCGACGAAACCTTGCAGGTACTGACCATTGATCGCCTCGCCCAGCCCGGCGCTGGCCACCAGGCTCAGGCTGGCCACCCGCTGCGGTGCCAGGCGCGCCACATTCAGGCAGACCGCGCCGCCCATGGAGTGCCCGGCCAGGTGGGCCTTGGCGATGTGCAGATGATCGAGCAAGGCCAGCACGGTCTCGCTCAACTCATCCAGGTCACCTTTTGCCAGGGCCTTGGCCGACTCCCCATGCCCCGGGAGGTCCACGGCGATGACCCGACGCTCGGTCGCCAGCGCCGGGTGGTTGAACAGCCAGTTGTTGAGGTCGCCGCCAAAGCCGTGCACCAGCACCAGCGGCGTGCCACCTTCACCCAGCTCGAACCAGCGCAGCAGGCGCCCGGCCACCTCGGCCTTCTGCGGTGCCGGCCCCTGGGCCTGATCGGCGCCACCCTCGGCGACGAACTCGGCCTGGAAGCGTTGCACCACGGCGTCGATCTCTGACTCCTCGGCTTCACCTTCCACCACCACGGCCAGCAGCGCGCCGACCGGCAGGGTTTCGTCGGGTCGCGCCACCTGGCGGCGCAACACGCCGCTGAACGGCGCTTCGACGCTGCTGCTGATCTTGTCGGTTTCGACATCCAGCACTTCGTCGCCCTTGCTGATTTCGTCCCCCTCCTGCTTGAGCCAGGCGTCGACCCGGCCTTCGGTCATCGACAGGCCCCACTTGGGCATGGTCAGGGTATGGATCTGGCTCATGCGGCACTCCTTGCAGCTTCGATCACCGTGCGCACGGCCGCTTCGATCTTCGCCGGGTCAGGGATGTACAGGTCTTCCAGGGCATCGGAGAACGGCACTGGGGTATGCGGGGCGGTGACCAGCTCGATCGGGCCCTTGAGCGCGGCGAAGGCCTTTTGTGCGACCAGGGCGCTGATGTCGGTGGCCATCGAGCAGCGCGGGTTGGCTTCGTCGATCACCACCAGGCGGCCGGTCTTCTCCACGCTTTCAAGGATGCTGTCCTCGTCCAGCGGGCTGGTGGTGCGCAGGTCCAGTACCTCGCAGTCGATGCCCTGGCGGGCCAGGTTGTTGGCGGCTTCCATGGCCACGTGGACCATGCGCCCGTAGGTCACCAGGGTCACATCGTCGCCGTCGCGCAGGAAATTGGCCTCGCCAAACGGCACGGTATAGACCTCCTCCGGTACCTCGCCCTGCATGCTGTAGAGCAGCTTGTGTTCGCAGAAGATCACCGGGTCGTTGTCGCGGATCGCCTGGATCAGCAGGCCCTTGGCGTCGTACGGCGAGGACGGGCAGACCACCTTCAGGCCGGGGATGTGGGTCCATAGCGAGGTGAGCATCTGCGAGTGCTGGGCAGCGGCGCGCAGGCCGGAGCCGTACATGGTGCGCATCACCAGCGGGGTGACCGCCTTGCCGCCGAACATGTAGCGAAACTTGGCGGCCTGGTTGAGGATCTGGTCCAGGCAGCAGCCGGCGAAGTCGACGAACATCAGCTCGCACACCGGGCGCAGGCCCTGGGTGGCGGCACCGACGGCAGCGCCGACGTAGCCGATTTCCGACAGCGGCGCATCCAGTACCCGCCCCGGGAACTGGTGATAAAGGCCTTTGGTGACGCCGAGCACGCCACCCCACGCGTCGTCTTCACCGGGGGCGCCGGCGCCACCGGCAACGTCTTCGCCGATGATGAACACGCTGGTGTCGCGGCGCATTTCCTGGGCCAGGGCTTCGTTGATGGCCTGCTGGTAGCTGATTTTTCTAGCCATGGTGGTTCTCCTGTTGTTCTTGTTGTCCGGGCTCAGGGGTAGCTGACGTAGACGTCGCTGAGCAGGTCGGCGGGCTGCGGCTTGGGATCGGCCTTGGCGCGGCGCACGGCGTCCTCGATCAGGTCGTCGACTCGGGCGTCGATGGCGTCAAGTTGCGTCGCCTGCAGCAGGCCGGCACGGGTGGTCTTGTTGCGGAACTGCAGCAGGCAATCGCGGGACTCGCGCAGGTTCTTCACTTCGTCCGGGGCGCGGTAGGTCTGGGCATCGCCTTCGAAGTGGCCGTAGTAGCGGCTGAGCTTGACCTCGATCAGCGACGGGCCCTGCCCGGCGCGAGCACGCTCGATGGCGGCGCCGGCAGCCTCATGCACGGCAAAGAAGTCGAAGCCGTCGATGGTCACCCCCGGCATGCCGAAGCCGGCGGCGCGGTCGGCGATGTGGTCGCAGGCCACCGACCAGGTAGAGGCGGTGGCTTCGGCGTAGCCGTTGTTCTCGGCGACGAAGATGCATGGCAGGTTCATGATCGAAGCCAGGTTCATCGCCTCGAACACCGCGCCTTCGTTGGAGGCACCGTCGCCGAAGAAGGCCACGGCCACGTTGTCATTGCCTTTGATCTTCGCCGCCAGGGCGGCACCGGCCACCAGGGGCGCACCGGCACCGACGATGCCGTTGGCACCGAGCATGCCTTTTTCCAGGTCGGCGATGTGCATCGAACCGCCCTTGCCGCCGCACACGCCGGTCTTCTTGCCGTAGATCTCGGCCATCATGCCGTACACATCGACGCCCTTGGCGATGCAGTGGCCGTGGCCGCGGTGCGTCGAGGCGATGCAGTCGCTGTCGCGCAGGTGCGCCATGACCCCGGCGGCGGAGGCTTCTTCACCGGCATACAGGTGGACGAAACCGGGTATCTCGCCGGTGGCGAACTCCACGTGCAGGCGTTCTTCAAAGGCGCGGATGGTGCGCATCACTTCATAGGCATGCAGCAATTGCTCTGAACTGAGGTGAGTGGACATCTTGTTGTTCTCCAGGGTTGTCTCAACACGGGGTTGCAGGGTGCAGCCGATGGCCGCGCGGGACGGCCAGCAGGTGATGACGGGCGACATGGGCCAGCACAGCCTCGACGTCGACGGTCAGCGGGCCTTGCAGGTCGAGGGTGATGGTCGGGGTGTCGTGTTCGGCGAACTCGATCTCGCGCTCACCGTCCAGGGCCAGGGTGCCGGCGGCGAGGCTCAGGCGGTGCGCTACCCCCGGGCTGAGCAGGCCGCTGGCAGTGATACCGCAGCCTTGCAGCAGGCCGGGGGCCAGTGGCGCGAGCAAGGCTTGGTCGGCACCGGGGTTCAGCCGTACCCAGGCGCCGTAGGGTTCATGGCGAGCCACCGGTTGCCACAGGCCGCAGAGCGCCGACAGGCCAATGGCGTGGGGCTCGGCGAAGCAGGCGAAGACTTCGCTGAGGTCTTCGCTGCGGCTCAGCGCGCGGGCACCGATGAAACGTTGTGGCGACACCGCCACTTCGACCAGTGCCCATTCACACAGCCGTTGCTGCGGCACTTTCACCAGCAACCGCTTGTTGCGACGCAGGCCGATGCTGGCCGGAACCAGGCCACCCGCGAGCAAACCGCCAGCCAGGCCGGCGCTGGTGGCTTCGCGCAGTTCCGGGAAGGCGTTGTTGGTGCCCGTGGACAGGGTGAGCAGCGGAGTGTCTCCAGCCTCGGACGCCACGGCCTTGTGCGTGCCGTCGCCGCCCAGCACGGCAATCATCGCCACGCCGCGCTCGACCATGTGCCGGGTAGCCAGGCGGGTATCGCTGACGGTTTGGCTCAATGGCAGGTCGAGCAGTACCAGGCGCGGCCAGTGCTGGTCCTGCGCCACGGGGCCAAGGCTGGCCTTGAGCACGGCGGCGGCGATACCGGTCATGTCGGTGGGCAGCAGCACCTCGGCCACCCCGGTGGCGCCGAAGGCGGCGAGCAGGCGCTGGATGACCGAGGCCTTGTCGGTGCTGGAGAAGAGCCCGGCGTTGCTGGTCAGGCGGCGCAGGTCGCGGCCCGAAGCAGGGTTGGCAATGATCCCGATGGTCGGGGCGGGATGCGGCATGGCACACCTCGTGTTCTTGTTTGCCCAAGGCTTGAGCAAGCTGGGTGCCAGCTTTCTACACAGACCCCGGAAGGCCCGTGGCAGATGGGTTGGAGCGCTACAGGGCGAGGCTGCCGAGGGCCTTGCCTGAGACGCTGCGTGCCAGTATTGCCGGGTATTTGCCGGGCGCCTGAGACGCGGCGTCTCACGCCCGCCGGTAATCACACAGTGCTTGTTTGCACAGGCCGTCAGGCGCTTAATGGCCGCACAACGACAAGAACAAACAGGAACCGGAGGCCTCATGCTTGCCGCGAACTCCCGAGCCCATGTCGATTGCGTCAGCCGGGTGCTGAAGAACGCCGACCGCCTGCCCCAGGCGCCGGTGCCGCCGCTGATCCTCGATTCCTGGCGCCGTTCCATGGAGCTGTACCGTCTTGACCCTGGGTCCCAGCAAGGGCCGCGTATCCTCTCCCAAAGCCTGCTCAACGAGTGCCGCGAGCGCGCTGAACTGTTCCTGCGCATTGCCGGCGACGCGGTGGCCCGCCTGCATGCACGGGTGCGTGGTGCCGACTATTGCGTGCTGCTGACCGATGCGCTGGGGCGCACCATCGATTACCGGGTCGAATCAGCCATCCGCAACGACTGCCGCAAGGCCGGCCTGTACCTGGGCACGTGCTGGTCGGAAGGCGAGGAGGGCACCTGCGGCGTGGCGGCGGTGTTGACCAGCCAGGCGCCGGTCACTGTGCACAAGCGCGATCACTTTCGCGCCGCGTTCATCGGCCTGACCTGCACGGCGGCGCCGGTGTTCGACCCGCAGGGCGAGCTGCTCGGCGTGGTGGATGTGTCGGCCCTGCAATCGCCTGACGACCGCCGCAGCCAGCACCTGATCCTGCAGCTGGTGGAGCAGACTGCACGGGAGATCGAAAACGCCTTTTTCATGCACAGCGCCCAGGGCCACTGGGTGATGCGCGCCCACGGCACGCCGGGTTATGTGGAGAGCCAGCCTGACTACCTGCTGGCCTGGGATGCCGACGGCCGCCTGCAGGCGATCAACAGCCTGGCCCGCACGCGTTTGCTGGCGCAGCACGGGCGTCTGCCTGAGCACATCGGTGAACTGTTCGACATGGGCCAGCTGTGCCGCGCCAACGAGGCTTCGGCCCAGCGCCTGCCAGGGTGGGGCGGGTTGTACGGGCGGGTCAGCGCGCCTCAGCGACGGGGCCGGGTGCAACCCTTGCAGCAAGCACAGGATGCACGCATCGAGCAGCACCTTCGGTTGGCCACAAGGGTCAAGGATTGCCACCTGGCGGTGCTGGTGCAGGGTGAGACCGGGGCCGGCAAGGAAGTCTTCGCCCGCCAGTTGCATCAGCAGAGCCAGCGCCGTGACGGGCCGTTCGTCACCCTGAACTGTGCCGCCATTCCCGAGACCCTGATCGAGAGCGAGCTGTTCGGTTATGTCGCCGGGGCGTTTACCGGTGCGTCGAGCAAAGGTATGCAGGGGCTGCTGCAGCAGGCCGATGGCGGCACCTTGTTCCTCGACGAGATCGGCGACATGCCGCTGAACCTGCAGACCCGCCTGCTGCGGGTGCTGGCCGAAGGTGAAGTGGCGCCACTGGGGGCTGCGCGGCGCGAGCGGGTGGATATCCAGGTGATCTGTGCGACTCATCGCGACCTGGCCACCCTGGTCAGTGAAGGGCGTTTTCGTGAGGATCTGTATTTCCGCTTGGCCAATGCCCGCTTCGAGTTGCCGCCGTTGCGCGAGCGGGAGGACCGGTTGGGGCTGATTCATCGGTTGCTGGCTGAAGAGGCCGAGGCTTGCGGCGTTGACGTGGTGCTGGGCGACGATGCGTTGCGGGCGCTGCTGGTGTACCGCTGGCCGGGAAATCTGCGTCAGCTGCGGCAGGTGTTGCGCTATGCCTGCGCGGTCAGCGAAGGCGGGCAGGTGTGCCTGGAGAGTCTGCCGCCGGAGGTGCGGGGCGATGCCGTGCCTGCGGCTGATGCCGGGGTATCGAGCCAAGCCCGGCAGTTGCTGCTTGATGCCTTGATACGGCACCGCTGGATACCGGCGGAAGCGGCGCGGGCCTTGGGGATATCGCGGGCGACCTTGTATCGGCGGGTGCATGAGCACCGGATCGAAATGCCGCGGATGAAAGGGTAGGCTGGGCGGCGCTCGATCTGATAGGCGCCACATCTCTGAAGGCAGGCAATAAAAAACCCCGGAACCAGTCCGGGGTTTTGCTGCATCACGCTAACGCGATCACTCCTGGTTGGCCAGTTTGTGCTCGAGGTAGTGGATGTTCACGCCGCCTTTGCAGAAACCTTCATCACGCACCAGGTCGCGGTGCAGCGGGATGTTGGTCTTGATGCCGTCGACGACGATCTCGTCAAGGGCATTGCGCATGCGCGCCATGGCTTCGTCACGGTCCTTGCCGTAGGTGATCAGCTTGCCGATCAGCGAGTCGTAGTTCGGCGGAACCGAATAGCCGCTGTACAGGTGCGAATCGACGCGTACGCCGTTGCCGCCCGGAGCGTGGAAGTGTTTGACCTTGCCTGGGCTCGGGATGAACTTCTTCGGGTCTTCGGCGTTGATCCGGCACTCCAGCGAGTGGCCACGGATGACCACGTCTTCCTGGCGGTACGACAGCTTGTTGCCAGCGGCGATGCTCAGCATCTCCTTGACGATGTCGATACCAGTGACCATCTCCGACACCGGGTGCTCAACCTGCACGCGGGTGTTCATCTCGATGAAGTAGAAACGGCCGTTCTCGTACAGGAATTCGAAGGTACCGGCACCGCGGTAGCCGATCTCGATGCACGCATCGACGCAACGCTTGAAGACTTCCTGACGGGCCTTCTCGTCGATACCTGGGGCCGGGGCTTCTTCCAGTACCTTCTGGTGGCGGCGCTGCAGCGAGCAGTCACGGTCGCCCAGGTGGATGGCGTTGCCCTGGCCGTCGGACAGAACCTGAACCTCCACGTGACGTGGGTTGGTCAGGAACTTCTCCAGGTAGACCATCGGGTTGCCGAAGGCGGCACCGGCTTCGGTGCGGGTGAGTTTGGCCGAGGCAATCAGGTCCTCTTCCTTGTGCACCACGCGCATGCCGCGACCACCACCGCCACCGGCGGCCTTGATGATCACCGGGTAACCGACGTCACGGGCGATCGCCAGGGCGACCTCTTCGTCTTCCGGCAGTGGGCCATCGGAGCCCGGTACGGTTGGCACGCCCGACTTGATCATCGCGTCCTTGGCCGAAACCTTGTCGCCCATCAGGCGAATGGTGTCGGCTTTCGGGCCGATGAAGGCGAAACCGGACTTTTCCACCTGCTCGGCGAAATCGGCGTTTTCCGCGAGGAAGCCATAACCCGGGTGGATCGCAGTGGCGCCGGTGACTTCGGCGGCAGCGATGATCGCCGGGATGTGCAGGTAGGAATCCTTGGACGATGCAGGGCCGATGCAGACCGACTCGTCTGCCAGGCCCAGGTGCATCAGTTCACGGTCGGCCGTGGAGTGCACGGCGACGGTCTTGATGCCCAGCTCTTTGCAGGCACGCAGGATGCGCAGGGCAATTTCCCCACGGTTGGCGATCAGGACTTTTTCGAGCTTCCCAGACATCGTTGGCTCTCCGCGATTCAAACGATGGTGAACAGCGGCTGGTCGAACTCAACCGGCTGGCCGTCTTCCACCAGGATGGCGTCGATGACACCGCCAACATCGGCTTCGATGTGGTTCATCATCTTCATGGCTTCGACGATGCACAGGGTGTCGCCTTTCTTCACGCTCTGGCCCACTTCAGCGAAGTTCGGCGAGGTCGGCGAAGGCTTGCGGTAGAAGGTACCGACCATCGGCGAACGGATCACGGTGCCTTTCAGGGCGGGAGCGGCAGCAGCGGCTTCGGCGGCAGGCGCAGCAGCGGCAACCGGAGCAGCGGCAGGCGCGGCGGCTACTGGAGCAGGTGCGTAGAACTGCTGGGCAGCCGGGGTCTTGCTGTGGCGGCTGATACGGACCGACTCTTCGCCTTCCTTGATCTCCAGCTCGTCGATGCCAGACTCTTCCAGCAGCTCGATCAGTTTCTTGACTTTACGGATATCCATTAATCATCAACTCCCAAAGGTTCGGTCAGGGGGCGAAATTTAAAAACGTATCTGAACGTTTCTCTTCAACCCCGGCCCACTGAGGCCAGGGTTTTCGTTATCAGGGCTGTGCGTTGGCAGCCAGTTGTTCCAGCGCGGACTCCAGGGCCAGGCGATAACCGCTGGCGCCAAGGCCGCAGATCACTCCTACGGCAACATCTGAAAAGTAGGAGTGGTGACGGAACGGTTCGCGTTTGTGCACGTTGGACAGGTGCACTTCGATGAATGGGATGCTCACCGCGAGCAATGCGTCACGTAATGCGACGCTTGTGTGGGTGAAAGCAGCCGGATTGATCAGGATGAAGTCCACACCCTCGTTGCGTGCGGCATGAATACGCTCGATGAGTTCGTACTCGGCATTGCTCTGCAGGTACTGCAAATGGTGGCCAGCGGCACGGGCACGCTGTTCCAGGTCCTGGTTGATCTGGGCCAGGGTCACGGCACCGTAGTGGCCTGGTTCGCGAGTCCCGAGCAGGTTCAGGTTGGGGCCGTGAAGCACCAGTAGGGTTGCCATCTGCGGTTTCCTTGGATTTGTAGGGCAATTCGACACAGCGCGGCGAGTGTGCCGCAAAGCGACAGCAAGTGTCCAGTTCCCGGCAATAGCCAGCACGTTGCCCGAGGTTCGCGCGAAGTATGTGACCAGATAATTAAATCTGGTCACTCATTTGGAGAAAATGCCCGGCACGCGGAAAGTTATAGACCGAGTTTGCCGCGAACGCGCGTCAGAATCTGCGCAAATTCCCCGGCGTTTATCTCGCCAACGACCCGATCGCTGGTCATTTCGCTGCCGTTCGCTGCAAAGAACAGCAGCGCAGGCGGGCCGAACAGTTGATAGCGGTCAAGCAGCGTGCGCTGCTCGGCGCTGCTTTCGGTGATGTCGAAGCGCAGCAGTTTGAAGCCGCTCATTTGCCCTTGGACCTGCGGCGCATTGAGCACGTCGTGTTCGATCACCTTGCAACTGATGCACCAGTCGGCGTACCAGTCCAGCAGCACCGGTTGGCCAGCCGCCTTGGCCTCGACCAGGGCTGCTTCCAGTGCGGTCGGGGAGGTGACGGTTTGCCAGGCATCGGCCTTGGGCACCGCACCGCTGACTGTGGCGGCGGCGGGGGACGGCAATGGGCGCAGCGGGTCGCCCTGGCCGCTCAGCGCACCGTACCAGCAGGCCAACGCATACACCAGCAACGCCAGGCCCACCAGTTGTGCCAGGCGCTGGCGTGGTGGCTTGACCACGAATTCCAGGGCACCGAGGAACAGCGCCACCCCAGCTGCCAGGAAACCTACCAGCAACAAGGTCGCCGGCCCCGGCAGCACGCGGCTGAGCAGAGCGATGGCCAGGCCCAGCAGCAAGACGCCGATAGCGTTCTTCACGGTATTCAGCCAAGGGCCGCTCTTCGGCAACCAGGCTGCTCCCCCCGTGGCAATCATCAGCAAGGGTGCGCCCATGCCCAGGCCCAGGGCGAACAGCTTGAGCGCACCGCCCAGCGCATCGCCGCTGGCGCTGATGTACAACAAGGCACCGGCCAGCGGCGCCGACACGCAGGGTGAGACCAGCAGGCTGGAGAGCACGCCGAGCACGGCCGCACCCAGCAGCGAGCCGCCTCGTGTGTGGTTGGCGACGTTGTTGAGGCGGTTGCTCAGGGCTTGGGGCAACTTGAGTTCGAACAGGCCGAACATGGCCAGGGCAAACACCACGAAGAACAACGCGAAAGGCACCAGTACCCAGGCCGACTGCAGGCGTGCCTGCAGGTTCAGGCCGGCGCCGAACAGGCCCATCAGCGCGCCGAGCCCGGCGAAGCTGGCGGCCATCGGCAGCACATAGGCCAGCGACAGCGCAAGGCCGCGCAGGCCACCGACCTGGCCCCGCAGGACCACGCCAGAAAGGATCGGCAGCATCGGCAGCACGCAAGGGGTGAAGGTCAGGCCGACCCCGGCGAGAAAGAACAGCAGCAGTGACTTCCAGCTCCAGCCCTGTTCGCTGCCTGCAGGCACGGCGGCGCCAGCAGCGGGAGCTTCGCCATCAATGTTCAGGCGCGCGGTTTCCGGTGGGTAGCACAGACCCTTGTCGGCGCAGCCCTGGTAGCCCACCAGCAGGGTGAAGGCGCGGGCGTCGGTGCGTGGGATCTCGATGTCGAGCACGCCGTGGTAGACCTCGACGTCGCCGAAGAACTCGTCATGCTTGGCTTCGCCCTTGGGGATGTTCGGCGCGCCCAGGGCGATGTCCGCCGGTTCCGTGCGGAAGTTGAAGCGATGGCGGTACAGGTAGTAACCGTCGGTGGCGACGAAGCGCAGCTTGAGGGTTTGCGAGTCGGCCTGTACCAGGCTGAGCTTGAAAGCCTCGTGCACCGGCAGGAAATCGGCATTGTTGGACAACGAAGCGGCACCGAGGGTGGCGCTGGGGCGGTTGTCGAGCAGGCCTGAGGCGAAGGCAGGGCTGGCCAGCAGCAGGAACAGCAGGAAAAACAGGCGGCGCATGGCGGACTCGCGAGGTGGAACGTGCCCGCATGATAACGGAGTTGGCGCAGGTTGAAAGGGACGGCGACACAAGGCCGCTTGCAACCTTGAAGCGTGCACCGAACCTGTGGGAGCGGCCTTGTGTCGCGAAAGGGCCGCAACGCGGCCCCGGCAATATCAGCTGTGATACACAAATCCTGGGGGCGCTTCGCACCCCTTTCGCGACACGAGGCCGCTCCCACATGTATAGCGTATGCCTGCTAGACCCTGAAGGCCCGCACGGCCTTGCTCAGCTCCCCCCCCAGGCTCAGCAGTTGCTCACCCTGCTCACGCCCTTCGCCAATGCGCTGCAGGTTGTCTTCACCCAACGCGTGAATCCGCTCGCTATGGTCACGAATCTCACTTACGGCGCCAGTCTGTTGCGCAGTGACGTCGGCAATGCGTACCGCCGTATCGGCGATCGTGCGGATCGCGCTGACGATCTCATCCAGCGCGCCATCGGCGGCCTGGGCCTGGTTGGCGGTGGTTTCGGCGTGTTCGAGCTGGGCGCGCATGCCGGCCACCGACTCCCGCGCTGCCTGCTGCAAACGGTCAATCAGTGCCTGGATCTCACCGGTAGCCCCCGTGGTGCGCTGCGCCAGTGAGCGCACCTCGTCGGCCACCACCGCGAAGCCACGGCCCATCTCGCCTGCACGGGCGGCCTCGATGGCGGCATTCAGTGCCAGCAGGTTGGTCTGCTCGGCGATGGAACGAATCACCGTCAACACCCCGCCGATGGTCGCCGACTCCTCGGCCAGCTGTTCGATCATCCGCGCGTTGCCCTGCACCTCGTCGACCAGCGCCCGCAGCCCCGAGAGGCTCTGGCCGATCACCGCCTGGCCCTGTTCCACCGCACGCCCGGCATCGCGGCTGGCATCGGCGGCGGAGCTGGCGTCGCCGGCCACTTGCTGGATGGTCGCTTCCAGCTCGCCCAGCGCATCGCGAATCTGCCCGGTGTCGCCGGCCTGGCGCTCGGCGCCGTCGTGCAGGGCGGCACTCATCCCGGCCAGGGCGTGGCTGCTGCCGGCGACCTGCTCGGCGTTGTGGCGAATGGTGCCGACCAGCTCCACCAGGTAGTGGCGCAGGCGGTTGAGCGATTCCGCTATATCGTGCAGCTCGCGGTTGGTCTTGCCCAGCACGACAGGCTCGGCAAAGTCGCCTTCTGCCCAGCGCGACAGGGCTGGCGCCAGGCTGGTCAGGGTGCGGGCCAGGCGCCGTTGCAAGGTGTCGACGAGCAGGGCGATGAGCAGGATCAGGCCGATCATCAGCGCCTGCATGCTGCGCACTTCGCTGGCAATCTTCGCGTGCTGGCCGCGCACTTCCGGCTCCAGGCCGGCGATGGCCTGTTGCACGGCTTCCAGTCGCTGGCCGGTGCTGGCGGCCAGCGCGGTGCGGCGCTCGATCTGTTCGCGGGTGCGTTGCAGCTCGGCGGGGTAGCGGTTGAGCAGGCTTTGCAACTCGCGCTTGAGGCTGACCGCCACGTCTTCCTGTTGCCCATTGGCCTGGGACTCCAGGCCCATCATGGCAGCGAAGTCGTCGGCGCTGGATTCGGCGGCTCGGGTCACGCCCAGCAGCGGCAGGCCGTCGATGATTTGCGCCTGGTTGCGGATCAGTTGCAGTTCGCGCTCGACCTCGTCGGCCAGTTCGGCGCGGCCGCTGCTGATCAGTTTGTCCCGGGCCAGCGACAGCCGGCCCAGATGCACGCTGGCGTCGAGCAATGGCATCAGGTAGCGGTTGGCTTCGCTGCTGCCGCTGTCGCGGGCATAGGCGGTCAGCTGTTCGAAGTTGGCACCCAGTTCGCGCTCGGCCTGCAGCAGCAGCGCCTGCGGGTCGCCGGCCAGCTTGCCGGCGGCTAGCAGTTCGTTGGCGGTGAAGGCCTGCAAGGTGCCCAGGCTCGGGCGCAGCCTGCTGGCGAGTGCTGGCGGCCAGTCGGTCAATGAGGCTTCGAGCTGCTTGTTGGCCTCGACGGCCGCGGCGTGGCGCAAGGCATCGCCACTGGCCAGGTAAGCCTGGATATTGCGCGCAGCCTGGTTCTGAAACTGCTGCGACAGGCCCAGGTAGCGCTCCATCAACTGATAGGGCCGCTCCAGGGCGCGTTGCGACCACCACAGGGTCGCACCCAGGGCGATGCAGACGGTCACCAGCAACAGGGTGTTGAAATTGGTCAGCCACTTCAGGCGCATAGCCGCGAACTTCCTGCGGGGGAGTCGAGAGATAGGTGCCTGAATTTATGGCGAATTTGTTACCAGGTGATGACGATGATGGCGTTGAGCTATTGCTGGCGACGGTTACGGATCGACCCGGACCACGCAGTTACGCCCGGCATGCTTGGCGCGGTACAACGCCTCGTCCGCCGTGCTGGCCATGCTCAATGCATCCAGCTCATCCTCCAGCTGCACCACCCCGGCACTGAAGGTGCATCGCAGATCTTCCGGCTGCGCCGGGTACAGGATCTCGGCAAAGCGCCGGCGAATCTCGTCCAGCACCTTGTACGCGGCTTCCAGCGAGGTGTTGGGCATGACGATGGCGAACTCCTCGCCACCATAGCGGCCAATGAAGTCGGTCTTGCGCAGGCGTTGCTTGAGGAACAGCGCCAGGCTCTTGATCACCCGGTCGCCCATGGGGTGGCCATGGCGGTCGTTGATTTTCTTGAAGTGGTCGATGTCGAGCATGGCGAAGCTCAGCGGTTGCCGCTCGCGGCGGGCGCGGTAGCTGCAGTCTTCGAGCAATTGCAGGATGTGCGTGTGGTTGTACAGCCCGGTCAGGCTGTCGCGGACCATGCGGGCCTTGAGGTGGCGAGCGCGGGCGGCGCGGTTGCGCACGGTGGTGATCAGGTGCCGCGAGCGTACTGGCTTGGTCAGGAAGTCGTCGCCGCCCTCGCTCATCGCGTCGAGCTGCTTGTCCAGGTCGTCCTCGGCGGACAGGTAGATGATCGGCACGCTCACGTAACGGTCATTGTGCCGGATCACCTTGGCCAGCTCCGGGCCCGAGCACGTCGGCATGTAAAGGTCGAGGATGATCAGGTCGGGCTGGAAATCGGCGAGCTCGACCATGGCGCGGATCGGGTCGTTCAGGCTGCGGGTCAGCATCCCGGCGCTGGCCAGAACCCGTTCGGTATGCAGGGCCTGGGCGCGGGAGTCGTCGACGATCAGCACGCGCAAGGGGTCTTGCTGTGCGTGGCTGGTCATGGCTTCGAGCTTTTCCAGCAGGCTGGAGGCGTCCAGGGTACCGGTCAGGAACGCCTGGCCACCGGCGCGCACTGCGGCCAGGCGGGTCGGCGTATCGGCCTCGTGCAGGCTGAAGAACAGCAACGGTATGGGTTGCGCCTGGCCCCGTTGCGCCAGCGCGGCCAATGGCAAGCCAGCACCGGGGCCGGCGAAGTCGACATCCATGACGATGGCGGCCGGAGGCTGTTCGGCCAGCGATGCCAGAAACGCACCGGCGCAGGGCTGCGGCTGCGCGCTCAGGCCGAAGAATTCCAGCTGCTGGGCGAGGCGCTCGGCACGCTCGTGGTCGTGCAGCAGCAGGTAGACCGGTTTGCGTGCGGCGGGCAGCTCCAGCTGATCGGGCTGGTCGTCATGGCGCAGGCGCGTGCGCGACAGGCGCTGCAACAGCTGTTCGAGCTCCTGCGATAGGCGCTCCTGGCTCGGCTCCGCGGCTTGGGTCATGTCCTGGCTACTTGTCAGTGGGCTATGCAGGTTCGATGATGGCTCTATGCTAGCACCACTTTTTGCCCCCGTACGTGCGCCGCATCAACAAAGGCTGGCGAACGAATATTCAGTTACTGACTCATTGGTCGCTTATGCGTACGGCAGTGTCTGCTTTATAGTGCTGCGACGCGGGCTTGCCGTGGCACCCTGGCGCTGGCCTGTGGTCCAAGCCCTGAACCGTCGTGACTGATTAAGGACAAAGCCATGCTGGACTGGAAAAACCGCGAGGCCAAAGCCGAGCCCCGCGAGCGTGTGGATGGCCGCGGCGCCGCAGCCCGTAGCTACCTTGGCGGGCTGTGGAGCCGAGCCCTGGGAACCCTCATCGGGTTGTACCTGCTGGTCTGCATCGGCCTGGGCTGGTACTGGAGCCAGGAGCCGAAGCTGTTCCCGGTACAGCAGAATGCCCAGGCCGCCGCTGAGCGCAGCGGCCAGCAGATGGTAGTCGGCTACACCACCATCGAAACCCTCAAGACCGTGGCCGGCACCTTGCTGAACAAGCCGGGCGGGTACATTTCCAACGACCGCTTCCCGCCGGGCCTGTGGATGGACAACATGCCGAGCTGGGAGTACGGCGTGCTGGTGCAGGTGCGTGACCTGTCCCGTGCCCTGCGCAAGGATTTTGCCCGTTCGCAGTCGCAGTCCACCGAAGATGCCGACCTGGCCAAGGCCGAGCCGCGCTTCAACTTCGATAACAAGAGCTGGATCCTGCCTTCGAGCGAGTCGGAATTCGAAGAAGGCATCAAGTCGCTGACCCGTTACCAGACCCGTCTGGCCGCTGGCGACAAGGGCGCGATCTTCTATACCCGTGCCGACAACCTGAACAACTGGCTGGGTGACGTGGCCACCCGGCTGGGTTCGCTGTCGCAGCGCCTGTCGGCCAGCGTTGGACGGGTCAAGCTCAACACCACCCTGAAGACCGAGTCGGTCGTTGCCGGCCAGGCGCCACAGGTGGATGAAGAACTGGTGGAAACCCCATGGCTGCAGATCGACAACGTGTTCTACGAAGCCCGTGGCCAGGCCTGGGCGCTGTCGCACCTGCTGCGAGCCATCGAAGTCGACTTCGCCGACGTGCTGGCGAAGAAGAACGCCACCGTCAGCGTGCGCCAGATCATCCGTGAGCTGGAAGCCTCGCAGGAGCCGCTGTGGAGCCCGATGGTGCTCAATGGCAGCGGCTTCGGCATGTGGGCCAACCACTCGCTGGTCATGGCCAACTACATTTCCCGGGCCAACGCTGCGGTCATCGACCTGCGTCAGCTGCTGTCGCAGGGTTGAGCATGGCCATCAGCGCCAACGAGGCCGCCCACCGGGCGGCTTCCGACCGTGAGCTGGTCACCTGGGTCGACGAAGCCGACCAGGTACTTGGCGCGCTGCCCAGGGCCGAGTTGCGCGAGCGTGGCCTGATCGGCCGCTGCACGTTCATCCTGTTGTTCAACAGTGCCGGTGAGCTGTGCGTGCACCGGCGTGCCCTGAGCAAGGCGCTGTACCCGGGGTATTGGGACGTGGCGGCCGGTGGCATGGTGACGGCAGGGGAGGCTTATGACGATTCGGCCGCCCGCGAGCTGGCCGAAGAACTGGGGATCGAAGGCGTCGAACTGCGCTTTCATGAGCGGTTCTATTTTGATATGCCGGACAACCACCTGTGGTGCGCGGTGTATTCGGCCGTGTCGGATGCCCCCCTGCGATTGCAGCCGGAGGAAGTGATCGAGGCGAAATTCGTCAGCCTTGAACAGGCCGAGCAGGAAAGCCTGATAAAGCCTTATTGCCCGGACTCGCTGGCGGCGTTGCAGCGCTACAAGGCCGGCCTGGAATGAAGCACGGGCCGCACAGCGGCGCCAAGGTCGCAAAACATTCGCAAAATGGCGCATTCCGGTACTTAGCAAGGGCCTGATTTATCGTTACACTGCGCGCCCTTTTCGGGCTGCCGCAGTTCCTGCAGCAGTAGCGCCGCCCCTGCCAGAGTGGGGCTTCGCGGTCGGCCTCAACCTTAAGGCACGACCAGTTTTTGTCCTCAGCACAGAGGAACAAAAGTGGCCAAGAAAGCTTCTTCCTTCGCCGCCCTTGGCGGTCTCGTTTACTCCACCGATGCCGGTCGGCACTGCCCCGATTGTGGCCAGCCGGTGGACGCCTGCACCTGCAAGCAGCACGTCATCCCCGAAGGTGACGGCATCGCCCGTGTGCGTCGTGAAAGCAAGGGGCGTGGCGGCAAGACCGTGACGACCGTCACCGGCGTGCCGCTGCCGCTCGACCAGCTCAAGGAGCTGGCCACCACCCTCAAGCGCCGCTGCGGTACAGGCGGAGCGCTGAAGGATGGGGTCATCGAGATCCAGGGCGACCATGTCGAGCTGCTGATCGCTGAGCTGATCAAGCAGGGCTTCAAGGCGAAAAAGTCCGGCGGCTGATACGCCCAGGCGATTTTTTGCCCAACGCTTTCTAAACTCGTTCCCGTGATCTGGGTCTACCCAGGGCACGGACGAATCGTCATTTTCGGCTTTTACACTGCGCCCGCCTCCTTGCGGGGCAGTGTCTTCGACTTATCTATAGGGGACTTCAATGTCCGTACGACGCACACGCAAAGACGATGGTAGCCAATGGACCGTGGCCGACAGCCGCAGTGTTTATGGCATCCGCCATTGGGGCGCTGGTTATTTCGCCATCAATGAAGCCGGGCGCGTCGAAGTGCGCCCCAACGGCCCCAGCAGCGCGCCGATCGACCTGTTCGAGCAGGTCGACGAGCTGCGTCAGAGCGGCCTGTCGCTGCCGCTGCTGGTGCGCTTCCCCGACATCCTGCAGGACCGCGTGCGCCAGCTGACCGGTGCCTTCGATGCCAACATCGCGCGCCTGGAATACCAGAGCCAGTACACCGCGCTGTACCCGATCAAGGTCAACCAGCAGGAAGCGGTGGTGGAAAACATCATCGCCACGCAGAACGTCTCGATCGGCCTTGAAGCCGGTTCCAAGCCTGAGCTGCTGGCGGTGCTGGCATTGGCGCCGAAAGGCGGCACCATCGTCTGCAACGGCTACAAGGACCGCGAATTCATCCGCCTGGCGCTGATGGGCCAGAAGCTCGGCCATAACGTGTTCATCGTCATCGAGAAAGAGTCGGAAGTGGCGCTGGTGATCGATGAGGCCGCCGATCTCAAGGTCAAGCCACAGGTAGGCCTGCGCGTGCGCCTGTCTTCGCTGGCGTCGAGCAAGTGGGCCGACACCGGGGGCGAGAAATCCAAGTTCGGTTTGTCCGCCGCCCAGCTGATCTCGGTGGTGCAGCGCTTCCGCGATGCAGGCCTGGACCAGGGCATCCGCCTGCTGCACTTCCACATGGGTTCGCAGATCGCCAACCTGGCCGACTACCAGCACGGCTTCAAGGAAGCCATCCGCTACTACGGCGAGCTGCGTGCGCTGGGCCTGCCGGTCGACCACATCGATGTCGGCGGCGGCCTGGGCGTCGACTACGACGGTACCCACTCGCGTAACGCCAGCTCGATCAACTACGACATGGACGACTACGCCGGCGTGGTGGTGGGCATGCTCAAGGAGTTCTGCGACGCGCAGGGCCTGCCGCACCCGCACATCTTCTCCGAGAGCGGTCGCTCGCTGACCGCGCACCACGCGATGCTGGTGATCCAGGTGACCGACGTCGAGAAGCACAACGACGACGTGCCGACCATCGACAACAAGGAAGCCCTGCCAGAAACCGTGCAATGGCTGGTCGACCTGCTTGGCCCGACCGATATCGAAATGGTCACCGAAACCTACTGGCGCGCCACCCACTACATGGGTGATGTGGCGGCGCAGTATGCCGACGGCAAGATCAGCCTGGCCGAGAAGGCCCTGGCCGAGCAGTGCTACTTCGCCGTGTGCCGCCGCCTGCACAACTCGCTGAAGGCCCGCCAGCGCTCGCACCGCCAGGTGCTGGACGAGCTCAACGACAAGCTGGCCGACAAGTACATCTGCAACTTCTCGGTGTTCCAGAGCCTGCCGGACACCTGGGCCATCGGCCAGGTGCTGCCGATCATCCCGCTGCACCGCCTGGACGAAGAGCCGATGCGTCGTGCGGTACTGCAGGACCTGACCTGCGACTCCGACGGCAAGATCAACCAGTACGTCGACGAGCAGAGCATCGAGACCAGCATGCCGGTGCATGCAGTCAAGGAAGGCGAGGATTACTTGCTGGGTGTGTTCCTGGTCGGCGCCTACCAGGAAATCCTGGGCGACATGCATAACCTGTTCGGTGACACCGACTCGGTGAACATCTACCAGAACGCCGATGGCAGCGTGTACCACGCCGGTATCGAGACCCACGACACCATCGAAGACATGCTGCGCTACGTGCACCTGTCACCGGAGGAGTTGATGACGCATTACCGCGACAAGGTGGCCAGCGCCAAGATCACTGCGCGTGAACGGACCCAGTTCCTCGATGCGCTGCGCCTGGGGCTGACGCGTTCTTCCTACCTGTCCTCGTGATCGCCGGGGCCGCTCCTGCAAAAGCCGTATGGCTTTTCTTGTGGGAGCGGCCTTGCGTCGCGAAATGAGGGCGAAGCCCTCACCGAATTCACACTCGGTAATGAACCTCTCAGAGGGCACAGCCGCACTGCGTCTACCTTTGAACGCAATGTTCAAAGGAGAGCGACATGGAAAGTCCCAGCTCCAATCTATTGCGGCGAGGGCGCTGGTCCGAATCCGGACGTCTTTACCTCGTTACAACCAACACACGAAATCGCATCCCGCTTTTCTGTAATTTTCAATTTGCCAGAGCCGTTGTGCAGCAACTGCGCAAAAGTGATGAAGACAAGGCGTGCCGGTCTCTAGCCTGGGTGCTCATGCCGGATCATTTGCATTGGTTGATCGAGTTGCATGACGTCGGGCCAAGTGACCTGATGTGCGCCTTCAAGTCGCGAAGCAGCTGTGCGCTCTACAGGGCCGGCGCGAACCGGCGTCATATCTGGCAATCCAGTTTTCATGACCGGGCCTTACGTCGCGAAGAAGATGTTAAGGCTGTGGCCAGGTACATCATCGCCAATCCTATTCGCGCTGGATTGGTTGAACGTGCAGGGGGTTACCCACATTGGGATTGTGTGTGGTTGTAAGTCAGCAGGTGAGGGCTTCGCCCTCATTTCGCGACACACGGCCGCTCCCACATTGATCGGCGTACGCCGGACCGTTCGGAAAGAGCCGCAAAGCGGCCCCCGGCATTACTGAATCCAGCGCCCTCGTTCCTGCAGCCGCCACCCAACCCACCCCAACGTCACCGCCCGCAACGCCATGAACCCGAGAAAGGCCAACCACAACCCGTGGTTGCCAAACCCGCTCATGACCACACCCAAGGGCAGCGCAATCAGCACCGACAGCACCATCGTGTTGCGCATCTCCCGTGCCCGGGTCGCGCCGATGAACAGCCCGTCGAGCAGGTAGCTCCATACCGCAATCAACGGCAGCAGCGCCAGATACGGCAGGTACGGGTAAGCCGCCGCCCTCACGCTATCGATATTGGTCTGCAAGTCGATGAACAGATGCCCGCCCAGCAGGAACACGCCGGCAAACCCCAGGCTGGTGAGCAACGACCACCCACAGGCCACCACCAGCGAGCGGCGTAAGGTATCCCGGTCCCGCGCACCAATGGCATGCCCGCACAGCGCCTCTACGGCATGCGCCAGGCCATCGAGGGCGTAGGCGGTAAGCAGCAGCCCGTTGAGCAGCAGGGCGTTGGCCGCCACCGTGGCTTCGCCCAGGCGTGCGCCCTGCACGGTGATCAGCAGGAACACCAGCTGCAACGCCAGGCTGCGCAGGAAGATGTCGCGGTTCACCGCCAGCAATGGCCGCCACGCCTGCCAGCGCTTGAGCGCAGCCCAGGCGATCTGCCCGGGGTAGGCACGAAGGGCCGGGCGGGTCAGGGCCAGGCCGAGCAACGCAGCGCACCATTCGGCGACCACCGAGGCCCGTGCCGAACCCAGCACGCCCCAGTTCAGGCCCAGCACGAACCACAGGTTGAGGGCGATGTTCAGCAGGTTGGTGGCCAGCAGTATCGCCAGTGGCGCGCGAGCGTTCTGTGTGCCCAGGAACCAGCCGACCAGCGCATAGCTGGCCAGCGCTGCCGGCAGGCCCAGCAACCGGGTATGGAAAAAGTCTTCGGTGGCTTGCTGCAACGCCTCGCTCGGTTGCATGGCGTGCAGGGCCATCTGGCTGAAGGGCAGGGCAAGGAGGCCGATCAGTAGCGCGAAGGCCACGGCCAGCAGCAGCCCCTGCACCAGTACCTGGCGCAGCGCCGTGCCATCGGCACGCCCGGCGGCCTGTGCAGCGAAGCCCGTGGAGCCCATGCGCAGGAAACCCATCAGGCCAACCATGAACGTGAACAGCGTGGCGCCCACCGCCACCGCTCCGAGCTGGTGGGCGTGGGGCAGGTGGCCGATCACGGTGCTGTCGACCAAGGCCACCAGCGGTACCGAAATGTTGGAGAGGATCATCGGCGCGGCCAGCGCCCATACCCTGCGGTGGGTGGGGCGGTGCTGCCAGTCGGTGGTGAGTTGCGACATTGCAATTCCTGAGGCTGTGGGGCCGTTTCGCGCCCCAGGGTTCGGCTGGCCACAGTGTACCGGCCGGGCAACCAATCTGCGCGAACACGGTCTCACTTGCCGCATCGACGAAACTCCCGGACGCGCCGTTGCGCTATAGTTGCTGCCCTTACGTACACGCTGCCAAAGAGTTACCACTCCATGCTCAACAAAGGATTGTTGCTGGCCTGCGCGCTGGCCCTGCTCAGTGCCTGTGATTCCTCGACGCCGGACAAGCCCGCGTCCCCCGAAAAACCGGCCGCAAGCGCTGCGGTCGAGGCCCCCGCGGCCAAGCGAGAAGACCCTGCCGTCCTCGCCAAACGCTATGAGGGGCGCGAGCTCAGCGTGCTGGACGTCTCTGAAGTGCAACTCGATGGTGCCAGTACCCTGTCGATCAGCTTCTCGGCCCCGCTGGACGCCAGGCAGGACTTCGCCGCCAAGGTGCACCTGGTCGATACGGTCAAGGGCAAGGTCGATGGTGCCTGGGAACTCTCCGACAACCAGATGGAATTGCGCCTGCGCCACCTCGAGCCGCAGCGCAAGCTGGTGCTGACCGTCGACAAGGGCCTGCTGGCCGTCAACGGCAACAAGCTCGACAGTGAGTCCGTGAGCCGCCTGGAAACCCGCGACATGCAAGCCACCGTCGGCTTCGCCAGCCGCGGTTCGTTGCTGCCCACGCGCCTGGCCGAAGGCCTGCCGGTGATCGCACTGAACGTGCCGAAGGTCGATGTCGAGTTCTTCCGGGTCAAGCCAGAGATGCTCTCGACCTTCCTCGCCAACTGGGGCCGCAACAGCAGTCTGTACTACTACCAGTCCAAGGAAACCCTGGACATGGCCGAGCTGGTCTACAGCGGCCGCTTCGACCTGAACCCGGCGCGCAACACCCGCGAGACCGTGCTGCTGCCGATTGCAGGCATCAAGCCGCTGCAGGAGCCCGGTGTGTACCTGGCCGTGATGCGCGCCTCCGGTACCTATGACTATTCACAGCCGGCGACGCTGTTCACCCTCAGCGACATCGGCGTATCCGCCCACCGCTACCGTGACCGCCTGGATGTGTTCGCCCAGGCCCTGGAAGGCGGCAAGGCGCTCAAGGACGTCAACCTCGAACTGCATGATGACAAGGGCAAGCTGCTGGCCCAGGCCAAGACCGATGGCGCCGGCCATGCCCAGCTGCCGATCACGGCCAAGGCCGATACGCTGATCGCTACCCAAGGCGTGCACACCACCCTGCTGCGGCTGAACACCGCGGCCCTGGACCTGGCCGAGTTCGACATCACCGGCCCCCAGGCCAACCCGCTGCAATTCTTCATTTTCGGCCCGCGCGATCTCTACCGCCCGGGTGAAACGGTGCTGCTCAACGGCCTGCTGCGCGACCAGGATGGCAAGCCGGTGAAGGCCCAGCCGGTCAGCGTCGAGGTGCGCCGCCCGGATGAGCAGGTCAGCCGCAAGTTCGTCTGGGAAGCTGACGCCAGTGGTCTGTATCAATATCAGTTGCAGCTGGCCACGGAGGCGCCGACTGGCCGTTGGCAGCTGCTGCTTGACCTGGGGGGCGGTCGCAAGCAGGTTTATGAATTCCTGGTCGAAGACTTCCTCCCCGAGCGCCTGGCGCTTGAACTCAAGGGCAGCGATACGCCGTTATCGCCCGATGAGGATGCGCGTATCCAGGTCAATGGCCGCTACCTCTACGGTGCGCCCGCTGCCGGCAACCGCCTGAGTGGCCAAGCCTATGTGCGCCCGCTGCGCGAAGCGGTGCCGGCGCTGCCGGGCTACCAGTTCGGCTCCGTGACCGAAACCGAATTGGCCCAGGACCTGGAACTCGACGAAGTCACCCTCGACCAGGCCGGCAAGGCAGTGGTCGATATCGAGAGCCGTTGGAGCGAAGCACGCTCGCCGTTGCAACTGACCGTACAGGCCAGCCTGCAGGAATCCGGCGGCCGGCCGATCACCCGCCGCCTCGAACAGCCGATCTGGCCTGCCGAACGCTTGCCCGGCCTGCGCGGCCTGTTCGACGGCGAGGAAACCGACAGCGACGGGCCGGTCGAATTCGAGGTGCTCGTGGCCGACCGTAAGGGCAACAAGCTCGCCGCCAACGACCTGAAGGTGCGCCTGATCCGTGAGCGTCGCGATTACTACTGGAACTACTCGCAGAGCGATGGCTGGAGCTACGACTACAACGAGAAATTCCTCACCCAGAGCGAGGAGACGGTCAGCGTCAAGGCCGGCTCCACTGCCAAATTGAGCTTCCAGGTGGAATGGGGCCCGTACCGGGTCGAGGTGGAAGACCCTGAGACCGGGCTGGTTTCCAGCGAGCGCTTCTGGGCCGGATACCGCGCCCAGGACAACGCCGAAGGCGGCGCGGTGCGACCAGACCAGGTGAAGCTGGCGCTGGACAAACCGGCCTACGCCGACGGTGCTACCGCCAAGGTCACCGTGACCCCACCTGCGGCCGGCAGCGGCTACCTGATGGTCGAATCCAGTGATGGCCCGCTTTGGTGGCAGGAAATCGACGTGCCCGCCGAAGGCAAGACGTTCGATGTGCAACTGGACAAGCAGTGGGCGCGCCACGACCTGTACATCAGCGCGCTGGTGATCCGCCCGGGTGAACGCAAGGCCAATGCCACGCCCAAGCGCGCCGTCGGCGTGCTGCACCTGCCACTGGCGCGTGCCGAGCGCAAGCTGGCGGTCAGCCTGCAGGCGCCTGAGAAGATGCGGCCCAAACAGCCGCTGACGGTGAAGATCAAGGCCGCCAATGCCGACGGCAGCGTGCCGAAGCAGGTACACGTGCTGCTGTCCGCCGTCGACGTGGGCATCCTCAACATCACCGACTTCAAGACCCCCGACCCGTTCGCCAGCCTGTTCGGTCGCAAGGCCTACGGTGCCGACCAGCTGGACATCTACGGCCAGCTGATCGAGGCCGGCCAGGGCCGCTTGGCCAGCCTGGCCTTCGGCGGTGACGCGGCGATGGCCAAGGGTGGCAAGCGCCCCAATACCACGGTGACCATCGTTGCCCAGCAAAGCCTGCCGGTGACCCTGAACGACCAGGGCGAAGGCGAGGCGAGCGTCGATATTCCGGACTTCAATGGCGAGTTGCGGCTGATGGCCCAGGCCTGGACCGACGAGCACTTCGGCATGGCCGAAGGCAAGACGGTGGTGGCCGCGCCGCTGATCGCCGAGCTGTCGGCGCCGCGCTTCCTGGCGGGTGGTGACCGCACCAGCCTGGCGCTGGACTTGGCAAACCTGTCGGGGCGTGCCCAGCAGCTGAGTGTCGAGATCCGCGCCGAGGGCCAGCTGAGCCTGACGGCCAGCGCCCAGCAGACTGTCGCCCTGGCCGAAGGCCAGCGCAGCACGCTGCTTATCCCGGTGCTAGCCCAGGGTGGGCTGGGGCAGGGCAAGGTGCGGGTGCGGGTCAATGGCCTGCAACTGACAGGCGAACCGGCAAACACCTTCGAACGGGAATGGACGCTGGGCGTGCGCCCGGCCTACCCGGCGCTGCTCAAGCATTACCGTGTGGCCCTCAAGGACCAGCCATGGACCCTGCCGGAAAGCGACCTGGCCGCCTTCGAGCCGGCCGGCCTGGAAGCCAGCCTGGCGCTGTCGAGCCGCCCGCCACTGAATCTCGCCGAACAGATCCGCGCCCTCGAAGCTTACCCTTACGGCTGCCTGGAGCAGACTACCAGCGGCCTCTACCCCTCACTGTACGCCGATGCGGCCAGCCTCAAGCGCCTGGGTATCAAGGGCGAGCCGGCCGAGGTGCGCAAGCGCAAGATCGAGATGGGCATCGAGCATCTGCTGGGCATGCAGCGCTACAACGGCAGCTTTGGCTTGTGGAGCTCGGACAGTGAGGAAGAGTACTGGCTGACCGCCTATGTCACCGACTTCTTGCTGCGAGCTCGCGACCAGGGCTACGGCGTGCCGGCCGAGGCCTTGAAGAAGGCCAACGAACGCCTGTTGCGCTACCTGCAGGAACGCAATCTGATCGAAGTCGACTACAGCGAAAATGCCGAGCACACCCGCTTTGCCGTACAAGCCTATGCTGCGCTGGTGCTGTCGCGCAGCCAGCAAGCACCGCTGGGTGCCCTGCGCAGCCTGTTCGAGCGCCGCGCCGATGCCCGCTCGGGCCTGCCGCTGGTGCAACTGGCGGTAGCGCTGGAGGCCATGGGCGACAAGCCGCGTGCCGAGCAGGCGCTGCAGGCGGGCCTGGGTATCAGCCGCAGCAAGGGCTGGATGGCCGACTATGGCAGCAGCCTGCGCGACCAGGCGCTGATCCTGGCGCTGCTGCAGGAAAGCAAGCTGGCCAGCAACCAGGTCGACCAGCGCCTGTTCGCCCTGTCGGACGAGCTGGCGGCCAACCGTTGGCTGTCGACCCAGGAACGCAATGCCTTGTACCTGGCCGGCCGGGGGCTGCTGGGCAAGCCGGAAGCGCCGTGGAAGGCGCGCCTGGACAGTGCCGGTGAGGTGCGTGAGTTCAATAATGTCGAGGCGGGCATGAAGCTCGAGGGGCCGTTGCTGGCCTCGCCTCTGACTGTGCAGAACGAGGGCAGCGAAACGCTCTACCAGCAACTGACCCTGTCGGGCTATCCACGCCAGGCGCCTGCTGCCGGTGGCAACGGCATGGAGATTCGCCGCGACTACCTGGGCATGAATGGCCAGCCGCTGGACCTGCATAACCTGCGCAGTGGCGACCTGGTGCTGGTGCACCTGGCGCTCAAGACCAGCGATCGCGTGCCGGATGCCTTGGTGGTTGACCTGCTGCCTGCCGGCCTGGAACTGGAGAACCAGAACCTGGCCCAGAGCGCTGCCAGCCTGGACAACGCCAGCGGCGCGGTAAAGCAGTGGCGCGAGTCGATGCAGAACGCCAGCGTGGTGCATCAGGAGTACCGTGATGACCGCTACGTGGCGGCCCTCAAGCTCGACGGCTATGGCACCACGCACCTGTTGTACCTGGCGCGTGCGGTGACCCCGGGCACTTACCGGGTGCCGCCGCCACAAGTGGAGTCGATGTACCGGCCGAACCTGCAGGCCGTGGGTGATGGGCAAGGGGAGATGACTGTAAAAGCCCGCTAAGCACCTGCCTTGCACGGACTATGTGGGAGCGGCCTTGTGTCGCGAAAGGGCCGCAAAGCGGCCCCGGCATTTCAAGCTACGGAGCTGAGATCCTGGGGCTGCTGCGCAGCCCTTTTGCGACACAAGGCCGCTCCCACAGGTCCGCGCCGGGCAGTTCAATGTCAATGAATCACCCAGCTCATCACCCACAGCCCCAGCATCAGCCAGATGATCCCGAGGATGATCGAAGCACGCATGAAGGCGCGGATCGCCGAGTACAGCAGCATCAGGCCGATGATCAGGGCGAGGATGCTGAGGAGCGAGGTGTCCATGCCCAACGTGCGTGCCAGGCCATCGATGAAATTGCCCCCGGCGTTGGCCAGCAGGTTGAACAGGCCGCTCAAGGCGTCGACGATGAAGCGGATCAACGACCCCAGTGCCTGGCCAAGCCACTCGAAAAAACCTTCTACATGCATAGTTGCTTCCTGATGAACGAATCGGCACGTTTGCCGTTCCCAAGCCTTTGGCCACTACCTGGCCAGGTCGGTTCCCGATGCCAAGCTTAGCGCGGCCGCGTACTCGAGCGGGAAGGCTCGTGCGTGCTGCCGCGGTCAGCATCCTGTTGTTGCTCGGCCTGTTGTGGCTGGCCGACCGCATCTGGCCGCTACCGTTGCCGGGCAACGACCTGGCAAGGGTAGTGCTGGCTGAAGACGGCACTCCATTGTGGCGTTTTGCCGATGCCGATGGGGTGTGGCGCTATCCGGTCAGCCCGGAGGATGTTTCGCCCCTTTACCTGCAGGCCCTGTTGACCTACGAAGACCGCTGGTTCTACCAGCACCCGGGGGTCAACCCGCTGGCGCTGGCGCGGGCGGTCTGGCTCAACCTGCGCGGTGGGCGGGTAGTGTCCGGCGGCAGCACGTTGTCGATGCAGGTTGCCCGCCTGCTCGACCCGCATGATCGCACCTTGGCCGGCAAGCTGCGGCAGCTGTGGCGCACTGCGCAACTGGAGTGGCACCTGTCCAAGCGCGAGATCCTGCAGATCTACCTGAACCGTGCGCCGTTCGGCGGTACCTTGCAGGGCGTGGCAGCGGCCAGCTGGGCTTACCTGGGCAAGTCGCCGCAGCAGCTGACACCCGCCGAAGCTGCCCTGCTGGCGGTGTTGCCGCAGGCACCGAGCCGCTTGCGCCCGGACCGCCACCCGGCGCGTGCCCAACGCGCCCGCGACAAGGTGCTGCAGCGCCTGGACGAGTACCAGGTGTGGCCGGCGCAACAGATCAAGGAGGCGGTTGAGGAGCCATTGCTGCTGGCCCCGCGTCAGGAACCCGCACTGGCTCCGTTACTGGCGCGGCGGCTGTACACCGCTGACAGCCCGACGTTGATTCGCACCACCCTCGACGCCTCGTTGCAACGGCGCCTGGAAGACCTGTTGCTGGGTTGGCGGGCGCGCTTGCCGGAGCGCACCTCGGCGGCGATCCTGGTGGTCGAGGCCCAGACCATGGCGGTACGCGCTTACCTGGGCTCGATCGACCTGAACGACGAGCGCCGTTTTGGCCATGTCGACATGGTCCGCTCATTACGCTCGCCTGGCTCGACGCTCAAGCCGTTTCTGTACGGTCTGGCCATGGATGATGGCCTGATTCACTCCGAATCGCTGTTGCAGGATGTGCCACGGCGCTACGGCGACTATCGCCCCGGCAATTTCTCGATGGGCTTCAGCGGCCCGGTCTCCGCCAGTTCAGCGCTGGCGCTGTCGCTCAACTTGCCAGCGGTGCAATTGCTCGAAGCCTATGGCCCCAAGCGCTTCGCCGCGCAGTTACGCGTGGCCGGCGTGCCGTTGGCGCTGCCGCCGTTGGCCGAGCCCAACCTGGCATTGATTCTGGGCGGTGCCGGCAGCCGGCTGGAGGACCTGGTCGGCGGTTATGCGGCACTGGCCCGGGGTGGCAACAGTGCGCAGGTACGCCTGCAACCGCAGGATCCCCTGGTGGAGCGCCAGTTGATGTCGCCAGGCGCGGCCTGGATCATCCGGCGCATCCTCAGCGGCCAGGCGCGGCCCGACCGCGACCCGCATGCCGAACTGGTACAGCGCCCACAATTGGCCTGGAAGACCGGCACCAGCTATGGCTTCCGCGATGCCTGGTCGATCGGCGTCGGGCCGCGCTACCTGATCGGTGTCTGGATCGGTCGCCCTGACGGCACGCCCGTGCCCGGGCAGTTCGGCCTGGCCTCGGCGGCCCCGCTGATGCTGCAAGTGCATGACCTGCTGAGCAACCGCGACAGCCAGCGAGGCATCCGGCTGCCAGTGGAACGCGTGCCGGACAGTGTTGGGGTGGCGGCCATCTGCTGGCCGCTGGGCCAGCCCATGAACCGGCAGGACCCGAACTGCCGGCGCCAGCGCTTTGCCTGGACCCTCGATGGCACCACGCCTCCCACCTTGCAGGCCGCCGACCAGCCGCTCGGCCTGGGGCTGCGCGAAAGCATCTGGGTCAATGCCCAGGGCCTGCGCGTGGACGGTAGTTGCCCCGGGGCCAAGGCGCTCGACATCGCTTTGTGGCCAGCGCCGCTGGAGCCTTGGTTGCCACGCGTCGAGCGGCGTGCGGCGCGGCTGCCGACGGTGGACCCGAGCTGTCCGCCACAGGTACCGGCCAGCGCGCCGCCGCTGTCCATCGTCGGCGTGCGCCCCGGCGACCACCTGCGGCGCCCAGCCACCAGCAGTGAACCCTTGCAGTTGCAGGTGTCTGCCCTTGGCGGCGGCGGGCGGCGCTGGTGGTTCCTCAACGGCCAGCCGCTGGGCGAAAGCGAAGGGCAGGGCAGCATGCTGGTGCGGTTCGACCAGGCCGGGCAGTTCGAACTCAGTGCCTTGGACGAAAGTGGAGAAACGGCACGGGTGGCGTTCCAGGTCAACGAGTAGGGTTCGACGTTTACCAGGGCAACACCTACGCTTGCAGTGACGGGTGAGGCCGGCGACGCCCCGGTACCCAAGGGATTGTTGAGCGACCTATGCGTCTTCTGCTGATGCCCCTGCTGCTGTCGCCCTGGGCCAGTCTGCTGGTTGCCGAGCCATTGCCGGTGTTTCTCGACGGCCATGAATACGAGCGCCGCCTGCCCAGCGCGAACCTGCCGATCGACGCCTACCGCCCCCGTGCTGCGGACCTGCTCCTGGCGCCGCCCGTGATCGCCACCGGGACGCCGACACGGGCGACGCGTTTCGTGCTGCACAAGGTGCGCTTCGAGGGCGGGACGGTCTACCCGTTGAGCGAATTGCGCGAGCATTACCAACCCTTGATTGGCCGTGAAGTGAGTGTTGGCGAGCTGCAGCAGTTCACCGAGCGCCTGACCCGGCGCTACCAGCGCGACGGCTACCTGCTATCGCAGGCCTACCTGCCGGATCAGGATTTTGCCGATGGCCGCGTGCATGTCGTGTTGGTCGAGGGGTATGTCCATGACGTTCGACGGCAAGGCGATGTCGGGCCCGCTGGCGCCTACCTCGAGGCGCTGCTGGAGCACGTGCGGGCGGAACGCCCTCTGACCCAGGCGACGCTCGACCGCTTCATCGGCCTGGCCCAGCGCATTCCCGGTGTGACGTTGCAGGCTGTCCTGGGTCGGGCGGAGCACAGTGATGGGGCCGCGCAGCTTACCGTGCGGGCCTGGCGCAAGCCCTTCGATATGGCCGTGGCGTTCAGCGATGGCAGCCGCGATGGCCCGCAGGGGTTGTTCAAGGTGTCCAGCAATGCCCAGACGCGTTTTGCCGAGCAGTTGACGGCCAGCGTGCTGCTGCCGCCGGGAGATGACCACAGCCATTACCAGCGCCTGGACTACAGCCAGCACCTGGACGCACAAGGCAGCCAGCTGCTGCTTTCAGCCGCTCGCTACCGCAGCGAGCCAGGCACACCTGTGCGTGTGGAGCATGGTTCGCAGTTTTTCCAACGGATTGAAAGCGAGCGTTATGCAATCGGGCTTGGCCAACCGGTGATCGTCACGGCCGATGAATGGCTGGCGGTGACAGGGCATGTGTATGCGGTCAGTGAGCATGACGAAGCGCTCGACGGCGGCCGGACACGCATCGACACCTCTGTACGTGCGCTGTCGTTCGAAGGCGATTGGCGCAAGGTCGAGGGCGGGCGGTTTCGCAGGGTCAGCGCCGGGGTGTATCAGGGGCTGGATTACCTGGGCGCTCGCACCGATACGGATTACGACATGGACTTCCTGCGTTTTCGCGTGACCGGGTTGCAGAGCGACCCGCTGTCGCAACGCTGGCAAGGCGTGCTGTCAGGCGCCTTGTACTGGACCGATGACCGGCTGCCCGACAGTGAGCATGCGGTCTTCGGCGGGCAGCATTTCGGTCATGGCTACCCGCAGGATCAGGCGGCGGGTGACAAGGGCTGGGGTGTCGCCTACGAGCTGAACTACAGCATTACGCCTGGCGCTGGCTGGGTGCGGCTGATGCAGCCGTATGTGCTGCTGGATGCTGCGCAGGCCTGGTACAACGGCGGACCACTCGAAGAGGCCAGGATGCGTTCCGTGGCGTTGGGTGTGCGGCTGGGGGAGGGGCGGTACGGCAACGTGGCGCTGGAGGTGGCCAAGCCACTGGCCGACGTGGCTTTGGACAGCATGAGCAGAAGCCCACGCTGGACGGTGAGCTTCAGCTACCGGTTGGAGTGAATCCAGGCGATAGCGGCCTCATGAAACGCCTGGGAAACGCCTAGTGCGTGGTAAACCGCTGGTGTACAGGAGACGAACTTGGCGTCAACGCCAACGCCAGTTGGGTGCGGTTGTGCATGTGGGTCAAACGCAACACTTGCGACACATACAGCTTCACAGTGTTCTCGGTGATCCCCAGTTCGCAGGCAATCTGGTAGTTGGTCTTGCCCTTGCTTACCAGCCGGGCGACCTCCAGTTGCCGCGGAGACAGCTTCTCGAACGCTGCCGGCAGCTCGCCTTCGGACTCTTCGACGACATCGGTGGCGCGGCGGTGAACGCCCTGGCCTCGGGCTTTTTCCAGGTCCTGATACAGCTCGTCGATGGAACCGGCCAGGTCCTGCAGGCGTTGGTTGAGGTTGCCCAGGTCCTGGAGATTGGACCTGCGCTCCAGTAGCACTTGTTCCTGACGGCGCACGCCCTCGAGCAGTTCGTCGAAGTCCATGGGCTTCTGGTAGTAATCGGCGAAACCTTCACGCAGGGCACGGATCACGTCCTGCTTGTCGGCGCGCCCGGTGAGCAGGATGGCTTCGAACATGCGCTGGCGCCCGGCAATGTCCTTGAGTGCCTGCATGAGCTCGATGCCATCGCGATTGGGCATGTGCAGGTCGCACAACACCAGGCCAATCGCGTCGTCGGCGCTGAAGCGTTCGATGGCTTCGTCGGTGGAGTGGGCCGCAACGCAAGGGTGGCCCCGGGACAGAAGGAATTCACACAACTGTTCGACGATCAGCGGCTGGTCATCCACCACCAGAACTTTCACATCACTCATTGACTTGGTCACGATCAACTCCCTGTTCGTAAATGACCCCGGCTCCCCGAGCCAGACGCTCTGGCAGCTTAAAAATAGACGCTGCCTGCGATTTTGTACAAGTCTTGTACAAGTGATCGGACCCTGTGAATGCTCATTGGATCCATACGGCAGTCAATAAAAAGCCTGCCAGCACGTAAGGCACGAAGGCCTGTTTGTCGCCCATTTGTTCAGTGAGTGTGGCCAGGCGCTTCTTCACCTTGGGGTTGAGCAGCGTCCACAGGCGCCTGCGGGTCAGCAACCAGAGCACCACGCTGACCCCGGCTCCGATGAAGGTGCCGAGCACGTATTGCGGGCTGGTAGCAAGCGCCAGCGCTCCCATCAGCTTGACGTCGTCAGCGCCGAAGCGGCCCAGCATGTAGCCTGGCAGCGTCAGCAGCATGACTATGGCCAGGGCCCAGCCGGCGTCGCTGGCATCGGCGCCGATCCATGAGTGGCCCGTGGCAAACAGCCAGACCAGCGCGCCAGCGGCGAAACCCAGGGTCAGCATATTGGCGATCTGGCGTTCGCGGATATCTTGTTCGGTGCACAAGGCAAGCCACATCAGGAGAACAATGCTTTGCATCGGCAGGCCGCCTTTCCCATTCGTTGAACACTGCTACCCGATCAGTCAGGTTTCCTAATCAGGGTAGACGCGATCTGACGAACGGGCATGGCCGACTGGCAAAAAGGTCGTTGCAGGAGCGGCCCTGTGTCGCAAAAAGGGCCGCGAAGCGGCCCCCTGCGACGGGCTTACTTCACCCGGCCCGGCGGGTAGTTGCCGAGCACCTGGGCAACGGTCTTCTGAATGGCGCTGTTACGCTCGTCGGGGCTAGGCGGGTAATTGTTCATGATCTGTTCGGCACTGCCGCGCCAGACCAGCTTGCCGTCACGGCCATCGAACAGGTCGATCTGGATGGTAGCCACCTTGTAATCGACACTGCGGGTTTCGTTGTACATCGGCCCGCCCCAATAGCCGTTCCAGTAGCCGCCCCAAGCCCCGCCATAGTTGGTGGTGATCTGCTGCTGGCGTTGTTCGACGATCAGGTAGGCACGCACGGTGACGTCAGGCCGGGCATTGCCCTGGGCCGGGCGCAGGCCACGCTGGTCGAGCTGGTCGGCGACCGCGGCACGGATGCGTTGCTCGGTCAGGTCGCTCTTGATGCGTGGATCATCCGGGCGATATTGCAGGCCCGGTTCCTGCCATGCCCAGCTGCGGTAGGCGGCGAAATCGCGGCTGGCGTCGAAATCCTGCTGGACGTTGTTGCTGGAGCAGGCGGCCAGCAGCAGCGCGATTGACAGTAGAACGAGGCGGCGCAACATGATGGTTCTCCGTTAGGCATTAACTGGGAGGATAGCCGCTGAGCGCCTTGTGAACCGATTCGCGCAGGGCGGTCTCGCGATCGCGCGGCGAACTTTTGTCACTGCCGCTTTCAGCGCTGGCGCTCCACACCGGCTGGCCGTTGCGGGCATCGAACAGGTCGATGCGCACCACCATCACCTCCACTTCGTAGGTGCGTACGACCGGCACGCTGCCGTAGGCGCCGTAACCATTGCGGTAGCCGCCGAAACCGACGCTGCCGTAGGGGTACGGGCCGTAATACGGGTCGTAATAGTCATAGTCGCGCACCTGGCGCAGGCGCCGTTCCAGGCGCATGTCGGCGCTCACCAGCAGGTCGCCGATGGCGCCGTGAGCAGGGCGCAGGCCATGTTGGTCGAGGGCACCGCTGACGGCGTCGGCGATTTGTGCCGGGTCGGCGTCGGCATTGCCGCTTGGCAACTGGCCGTTACGCCAGCTCCAGCTGCGGTAGTGGCCATAGTCACGCGCTGGCGCCGGGTAGGCACTGGCGTCGAAGGTGTTGGCCGCTTGCGCAGGGGCTGGCGGCAGCGGGCGGCTGCTGGCCACGTAGGGGTTGCTGGCCTGACAGGCGGCCAGGGCGAGCGGCAGCAGGGCCAGGCACAGCGGACGGTACGGCATGTATCCCTCCTGGAGGGCGCAATCAGCGGGGGCGGCACATCCAGTGCAGGTAGCGGCCAAGCCCGGCAAAACTAGGGTGACGGCGGTGGGCCAGTTCCATTTCCAGCAGGTCGAGCAACTCGGCCTTGTCCTGGAATTCCTTGGGCATGTAGTCATGGAAGACGCGCACGCCGCTCTCGCTTTCGACGTGCCACACCCCTTCAAGTTGCGCCTTCAGTTCCCGTGGATCAAGCGGTTTTTGCGGGGTCAGACTTTGCTTCTCACCTTCCAGGCGGTTGCTGCGCAACTTGCGGAAATGGCCCTTGAGCAAGTTGCGGTAGACCAGCGCATCGCGGTTGTAGAACGCCAGCGACAGCCAGCCCCCCGGGCTGGTCAGCTGGTGCAGCACCGGCAGGATGCTCTGCGGTTCGGCCAGCCATTCCAGCACAGCGTGGCAGAGCACCAGGTCATAAGGCTCGGTGAGCTGGCCAAGCAGCTCTTGCCAGGGCGCCTGGATGAAGGTTGCCGATTGGCCCGCTGCTGTGAAGCGTGCCCGGGCGCCCTCCAACATCGGCGCGGCGGGTTCGGCCAGCGTTACATCGTGCCCGCGCTGGGCCAGCCACAAGGCCATGTGACCCAGGCCGGCGCCGATGTCGAGCACCCGCAACGGTCGGTCGGGCAGCGCGTCGGCCAGGTCGGCCTGGAGCACGGCAAGGCGAATGGCACCTTTGGCACCGCCATAGATCTTTTCGGCAAAGCGTGTGGCCAGTTGGTCGAAGTGACGGTCATTCATCGTGCGAAACGCCTCTCGCTGTCGGCCAGCTTGGCGCGCACCACCTGCTCCATGTCCAGGCCCAGCTCGCTGCACAGCAGCAACAGGTAGAGCACCACGTCGCCGACTTCCTGGCCGGCGTGGGCCAGCTGGTCGGCGGGCAGCTGGCGCGATTGGTCCTCGCTCAGCCACTGGAAGATTTCCACCAGCTCGGCCATTTCCACACTGGCTGCCATCGCCAGGTTCTTCGGGCTGTGAAAGCCGCGCCAGTCATTGTTGTCACGGATCCGATGCAGGCGTTCGGTGAGTTCTTGCAGGTTCATCTGGGTCTCCTAATGCCGCATAGCTTCTGCCCAGGCCCGATGCAAAGCAAGTGCAATCAGGGTGCTAGAGCACGGCCCAGCGCCCGACCATGTGCAGCACCCCACCCTGTCCGTCCAGCCTCAGTTCACCCGCCGGCCCCGCTTCGCTGGCGCTCAGGACAACCTCCGATGGCAAGCGCACCGGTTTGCGGAAGTCCACCGCGAAGCGATAACCACTGTTGGGCATGTGCGTGCGCAGGGCTGCCAATGCCATGGCATTGCTCCACATGCCATGGGCGATGGCCTTGGGGAAGCCGAACAGGCGAGCGCTGACGGCACTCAGGTGAATCGGGTTGTAGTCACCACAGACCTTGGCGTAGCGCCGGCCGATATCACTGTCGGCATACCAGCGGGTGACCTCCGGCAGCGCCGCAGGCTCGGTTACCTGGCTTTCGTCGAACGGCCCCTCCAGCTTCAGGCCACGCACCAGCATACGGCTGGTTTCGCGCCACAGCAGGCCCAAGCCATCCTCGGCTTCGGTGACCAGGTCAAAGGTGCCGCCCTTGGCATGGGCCTGCAGATTGTCGGCGTGCACGGCAAAGCGCAGCCCGTCGATACCACCCAGCGGGCGGAGCACGTCGATGCGGTTGTGCACGTGCACCAGCCCGAGCAACGGAAAAGGGAAGTCGTGGGCGGTCAGCAGTTGCAACTGCAGGGTGAACGCCATTATGTGTGGGTAGGTGCCAGGCAAGCGGCCATCGTCGGTGAAATGGCAGAGCCGACGATAGGCCGCCAGGTTGCCGGGCTGCACTCGGATGAAGCTGCGCAGACCGCCGGCGGGCAGGGTAGCGCCGCCGATCTTGCGTTTGCTGGCGGCGCGCAGGTAGAGGCTGGCGCGTGAGTCCGGGCTGTGCACGTCTTGCCATTGGCGGCTCATGTTCAGGCCCCCATCAAGGCCTGGCCGCAGACACGCAGCACCTGGCCGTTGACCGCGCCAGAGCCCGGCTGGCTAAGCCAGGCGATGGCTTCGGCGACGTCCTGCGGGCGCCCGCCCTGGCCCAGTGAACTCAGGCGCCGCCCGGCCTCGCGCAGGCCAATGGGCATGGCCGCGGTCATGTGGGTTTCGATGAAACCAGGCGCCACCGCATTGATGCTGCCGCCGCGCTCGGCAAGCTTCGCCGCCCAGGCCTCGGCGAAGCCGATCAGGCCGGCCTTGCTCGCGGCGTAGTTGGCCTGGCCGCGGTTGCCGGCGATACCGCTGACCGACGCCAGCAGGGTAATACGTGCGTTGTCGCCCAGCGCACCCCCGTCATGCAAGGCTTGGGTCAGTACCTGCGGGGCCTTGAGGTTGACTGCCAGTACCGCGTCCCAGTATTCCGGGGTCATGTTGGCCAGGGTCTTGTCGCGGGTGATGCCGGCGTTGTGCACGACGATATCGATGCCCTCGGGCAGGGCTTCGAGCAGTTTCGCGGCGGCATCGCTGGCGCAAATGTCCAGGCCCAAGGCCTTGCCACCCAGGCGTGCGGCGAGGGCGTCGAGCTCCTGTTGGGCCTGGGGCACGTCGAGTAGCATCACCTCGGCGCCATCACGCGCCAGGGTTTCGGCGATGGCGGCGCCGATGCCGCGTGCAGCGCCCGTGACCAGCGCGCGACGGCCACCGAGCGGGCGGGTCCAGTCTTCGACCTGGGCTGCGCAGGCCTGCAGGCGCAGGACCTGGCCGGAAACAAAGGCGCTCTTGGGTGACAGGAAGAAGCGCAAGGCCCCTTCGAGCTGAGCTTCAGCGCCCGTCGCCACATACAGCAACTGCGCCGTAGCGCCGTTGCGCAGCTCTTTGGCCAGCGAACGGCAGAAGCCTTCCAGGGCGCGCTGGGCGACGCTGGCCAGCGGGTCGTCGAGCGATTCAGGCGCACGTCCAAGGATCACCAGGTGGGCACACGGGGCGAGGCTGCGCAGCAGGGGCTGGAAGAATTCGCGCAATTGTTTCAACTGGTCGCTGTCGGACAGATGGCTGGCGTCGAACACCACGGCCTTGAGCTTCGGCCCCAGGCCGGCGACCCAAGCGGGGGCCTGCAAGGCGTCGCCATTGAAGCTGAACAGCGTGTCGGTCAGGCGCGGGGCGATGGCCTCGACCTGGTTCGCCAGTGGCCCGCCACCCAGCACCAGCGCGCCCTCCACCGGACGCAGGCGGCCCGCCTGCCAGCGCTCCAGCGGCGCTGGGCGCGGCAGGCCAAGGGCATCGACGACGCGGCGCCCGAGCTGGGAGTTGGCAAAGCCGAGATAGCGATCGCTCATGTGCGGGTCTCCAGAAGGCAAGCTTGCAAGTGTGGACCAAGTTTGTGGCCAGGTCGTTCGAATGCGGCAAAAACACCTAGGCTGTACGGATCAAATTGTTTCAGGAGGAGCAAACGCATGCGTTCAACTCGCCGGGTCGCGATCCTGGGCGGCAACCGTATCCCTTTCGCCCGCTCCAACGGCGCCTACGCCACCGCCAGCAACCAGGCGATGCTGACCGCAGCCCTGGAGGGCCTGATCGAGCGTTATCGCCTGCACGGGCTGCGCCTGGGCGAAGTGGTGGCTGGGGCGGTACTCAAGCACTCGCGGGACATGAGCCTGACCCGGGAGTGCGTGCTCGGTTCACGCCTGTCGCCGCAAACGCCCGCCTACGATATCCAGCAGGCCTGTGGCACCGGCCTGGAGGCGGCGCTGCTGGTGGCCAACAAGATTGCCCTCGGGCAGATCGACTGCGCTATCGCCGGTGGCGTGGACACCACGTCCGATGCCCCGATCGGCGTCAATGAGGGGCTGCGGCGCATCCTCCTGCAAGCCAATCGCGGCAAGACCTTGGCTGAGCGGCTCAAGCCGTTCCTGCAAGTGCGCCCGGGCCATCTGAAACCTGAACTGCCGCGCAATGGCGAACCGCGTACCGGCCTGTCGATGGGCGAGCATTGCGAACGCATGGCGCAAACCTGGGGGATTGACCGCGCCGACCAGGACGCGCTGACGCTGCACAGCCACCAGCGCTTGGCGGCCTCGTACAGCGAAGGCTGGCAGAATGACCTGGTGACGCCGTTCCTGGGCCTCACGCGAGACAACAACCTGCGCGCTGACCTGACCCTGGAGCAGCTGGCCAGGCTCAAGCCGTCGTTCGACCGCAGTGGGCTGGGCACGTTGACGCCGGGCAACTCCACGCCGCTGACCGATGGCGCCTCGGTGGTGCTGCTTGGCAGCGAGCAATGGGCTCGACAACAGGGCCTGCCGATACTGGCCTACCTGGTCGATGGCGAAACCGCTGCGGTGGACTTCGTCACTGGCCGCGAAGGGCTGTTGATGGCGCCGGTGTACGCAGTGCCGCGCCTGCTGGCACGCAACGGCCTGACCTTGCAGGACTTCGACTACTACGAAATCCACGAAGCCTTTGCGGCCCAGGTGCTGTGCACCCTCAAGGCCTGGGAGGATGCCGAGTACTGCCGGCAGAAGCTGGGGCTTGCGGCAGCGCTTGGCACCATTGATCGCAGCAAGCTCAACGTCAAGGGCAGCTCGTTGGCGGCAGGCCACCCGTTCGCCGCGACCGGTGGGCGGATTTTGGCCAACCTGGCGAAGTTGCTGGAAAAGGCGGGGACAGGACGTGGCTTGATATCCATCTGCGCTGCGGGCGGGCAAGGGGTGACGGTGATCGTCGAGCGTTGACCGGAGGGCGCTGCTGATCTCTGTTAGGCTTGTCTGCTCAGCACTACAAGAATTCGCTATGCAGACGATCGGACATCCGCGCGCCATTCCTGCCCTGGAGCAGTTGCCTCGGCCACTCTATGCCCGTGCCGAAAGCCTTGGCGCGGGGTCCTGGACCACTCGCCACAGCCATGACTGGGTGCAGTTTTCCTACGCCATCAGCGGAGTATTGGGGGTGTATACCGACGATGGCAGCTACTTCGCCCCACCGCAGTGGGGCGTGTGGATACCGGCCGATGCCGAACATGAAGTGGTTACCTCCGGGCAGGCTGAAATGCGCAGCCTGTACATCCGCCGTGATGCCTGCCCCTGGGCGCCGGCGCACTGCCGGGTGCTGGAAGTGACGGCATTGGCGCGGGAACTGATCAAGCAGTTTTGCCTGTTCCCGGCTGAATATGCCGAGGGTGACAGTGCCGAAGGCCGCCTGGTGGCCGTGTTGCTCGATCAGTTGCGCACCTTGCCGGAGGTGGGGTTCTCGCTGCCGTTGCCGCGGCACCCCGGCTTGCTGGCGCTGTGCAACGGGCTGATCGCCGCGCCGGACCAGATGCAGACCTTGCAGCAGTGGGCGGTGCAGTTGGGATGCTCGGAAAAGACCTTGATGCGGCTGTTCCAGCGCGAGACCGGGTTGAGTTTTCGCAACTGGCGCCAGCGGATGCGTCTACTGTCGTCGCTGGCATTGCTGGAGGCGGGGGAGAGTGTGACCGAGGCGGCGCTGGGTTGTGGCTATGATTCGACCTCGGCGTATATTGCGGCCTTCAAGCAGTTGTTCGGGGCGACTCCCGGGGAACTGAGGCTTTGATGTCCGCTGTGCCGGCCTCTTCGCGGGTAAACCCGCACCTCAGGAGTGTCACCGCCTTCAGGCCGTGTGGCATCCCTGTGGGAGCGGGTTTACCCGCGAAGAGGCCCGGACAGACGAAACTCAGGTGCGGAAGCGACGCACCAGCGAGTCCAGTTCATTGGACAGCCCGGCCAGGCTCTCGGAGTCCTGACGCGCCGCCTGGGCCAGTTCCGCCACCAACTGCGCATCGCCATGAATCTGGCTGATATGGCGGTTGATGTCCTCGGCCACCTGGTGCTGCTCTTCCGCCGCCGTGGCGATCTGCGTGTTCATGTCGCGAATGATATCCACCGACTCGCGAATCTGCCCGAAACTGTCACGGGCCAGGCCTATGCGGCTGACCGACTGCTGCGACACTTCAAGGCTGGCATGCATCTGCTCGGCCACTTGCGCGGTGCGGCTGGCCAGGTTACCCAGCAAACCATCGATTTCCGCCGTGGAGTCGGCCGTGCGCTTGGCCAATGCCCGCACCTCGTCGGCCACCACGGCAAAGCCCCGGCCCTGTTCGCCGGCGCGGGCCGCTTCGATGGCTGCGTTGAGTGCCAGCAGGTTGGTCTGTTCGGCAATCGAGCGGATGGTGCCGAGGATTGACTGGATGGCGTTACTGTCGCGCTCCAGTTGCTGGATCGACTGGGCCGACTGTTCGATCTCCTGGCTGAGGCGGTCGACGCTGTTGACGGCCGCGTCGATCTGCTGCTGGCCTTCGCGGGCTTGCTGCTGGCCGCTGTCGGCCGACTGCGCGGCCTGGCTGCAGGAGCGGGCGACTTCGTTGGCGGTGGCGACCATTTCGTGGAACGCGGTGGAGACCATGTCCACTGCTTCACGCTGGCGTCCGGCCGCCTCGGCCATGTCGCTGGAAACCCGGGTGGAGCTGCTGGAGGTGCTGAGGATCTTGCTGGCGGCCGAGCCGATATGCTGGATGAGGCTGCGGATGGCGCCCAGGAACTGGTTGAACCAGTTGGCCAGTTGCGCGGTTTCGTCGCGCCCGCGCACGTCGAGGTTGCGGGTCAGGTCGCCTTCGCCCTGGGCAATGTCTTCCAGGCCGCTGGTGACGCTGTTGATCGGGCGCACGATGAGTTTGGCGAAGGCGGTGCCGACCACCGCGAACAGTGCCGCCAGGACCAGGGCGACGGCGCCGATCAGCCAAGTCAGGCGGGTGGTGGTCTGCATCACTTCGCCATGCTGGATAAGGCCGATGAAGGTCCAGCCGAGTTTTTCGTCGGGGTAGACGTTGGCCATGTAACGCTCGCCGTTGATCTCGACCTCGACCAGGCCCTTGCCGGCCTTGGCCAGTTCGGCGTAGCCGTCGCCAAAGCTGGCCAGCTGCTTGAAGTTGTGGCTGGCGTCGCGTGGGTCGACCATCACGTTGCCGTTGTTTTCCACCAGCATCAGGTAGCCGCTTTCGCCCAGCTTGATCTGCTTGACGATCTCGGTCAGGCCCTTGAGCGACACGTCGATGTTGACCACGCCACCAGGGTTGCCGAGCTGGTTGGCCACGGCGCGCACGGTGCTGATCAGCACGGCGTCGTCGGCGGCCCAGTAGTAGGCGCCGGTGCGTACGGTCTTGCCAGGGTTGGCCATGGCCAGCTGGTACCAAGGACGCGGACGCGGGTCATAGTTGACGAACTTCTGCCCGGCGGGCCAGCCGACGTAGCCGCCGTCATTCACCCCGTAGGCGACGTAGGCATAGCCAGGGTGGGTTTCTGCCAGGCGTGTGAAAAATTCCAGCAGCTGCTTGTCCTGGTCGCCCAGCTCGTAGGACGGGTTGGCGCTCAGGAACTTGTTCAGGTTGTTGCCCGTGGCCGCCACCATCGGTTGCGAGGCCAGGTAGTCGACATTCTGGTCGATGCCCTGGAAGAAGATGTTCATCGCGTTGCTGACCTGGCGGATCTCCCGGCTGCTGCTGTCGAGGAAACCGTCACGCGCTTCGCCGCGCAGGTTGATGACCACCAAGGTGGCTACGAGGACGATGGGCAAGCCCGCGATGATCGCGAAGGCCCATGTCAGTTTCTGTTTGATGTTCATCGACGCTCCCGGGGTTTGTTTTTTTGCACGCGAGGCAGGTAGCCACTGCATCGGCAGGGTCCGGGGAATTTTTAGCGAAAGTGCCCGTATTTATTGGGCGAAGTCGCATTTGGCGACTATTCGGTCGGCTTTAGGCTAATATGGCATACCAAAGGTGTGCGGCGTGCCGGTCTCAGCACGCCGCCTGCTTTCAATGGCAGCATCCTGCGCCATTGGCCAGGTCCTTCAGAATCGGGCAGTCCGGGCGGTCATCCCCCTGGCAGTGGGCAACCAGATCGCCCAGGGTGTCACGCAGGCTCACCAGCTCGTCGATGCGCCGGTTCAGTTCATCGATGTGCTGCATGGCCAGGGCCTTGACGTCGGCGCTGGCACGGCCGCGGTCCTGCCACAAGGTCAGCAGTTTGCCCACTTCTTCCAGGGAAAACCCCAGGTCACGGGAGCGCTTGATGAATGCCAGGCTGTGCAAGTCCTCGGCCTGGTACAAGCGGTAGCCGCTGTCGCTACGGGTGGCCGGCTTGAGCAGGCCGATGGATTCGTAATAGCGGATCATCTTGGTGCTGAGCCCGCTGCGGCGGGCGGCCTGGCCAATGTTCATCGGGCCTCCTGCAAGGTGCTGGTGGGTTTCCAGGTCTTCAACCACAGGGCATTGCTGACCACGCTGACGCTGGACAGCGCCATGGCGGCGCCGGCCAGTACCGGGTTGAGGTAGCCAAGCGCGGCCAGGGGAATGCCGATCAGGTTGTAGATGAAGGCCCAGAACAGATTCTGACGGATTTTTGCATAGGTCTTGCGGCTGATCTCCAGCGCGGCGGGCACCAGCAGTGGGTCACCGCGCATCAGGGTGATGCCGGCAGCCTGCATGGCGACGTCTGTGCCACCGCCCATGGCGATGCCGATGTCGGCAGCGGCCAGGGCCGGGGCATCGTTGATGCCGTCGCCGACCATCGCCACCACTCCGTCGTTTTTCAGGGTGGCCACGGTGGCGGCCTTGTCGGCCGGCAGTACTTCGGCGTGCACGTCGTCAATGCCAAGGGCATCGGCCACCACCTTGGCACTTCCGCGGTTGTCGCCGGTCAGCAGGTGGCTGCTGATGTGGCGGGCGTGCAGGGCAGCGATGGCCTGCTCGGCACCCGGTTTGAGGCTATCGCCAAAGGCGAACAGGCCGAGCACGCGAGGCGCCGTACCGCGTTCGATGAGCCACGACAAGGTGCGGCCTTCGGCTTCCCAGGCTTGAGCGCTGGCAGCCAGTTCGCCGGGTTGCAGGCCGCTTTCTTCGAGCAGCCGGCGGTTGCCCAGTGCCAGCTCGCGACCTCCCACACGCCCGGCAATGCCCCGACCGGTAAGCGACTGACTGTCGGTGACGACGGGTACTTCGAGGCCTTGCTCGGCACAGGCATCCAGTACCGCCTTGGCCAGCGGGTGTTCGCTGCCGCGCTGCAGGGCACCGGCCAGGCGGTGCAGGTTGGCGCCGTCACCGTCCAGCGCCTGGCTGTGGACGATACGCGGGCTGCCAGAGGTGAGGGTGCCGGTCTTGTCGAACACCACGCGGTTGACCGCATGGGCCCGCTCCAGCGCTTCGGCGTCCTTGATCAGGATGCCGTGGCGAGCGGCCACACCGGTGCCGGCCATGATCGCTGCCGGCGTGGCCAGGCCCAGGGCGCAGGGGCAGGCGATGACCAGCACGGCGACCGCATTGATCAGTGCAGTCTCCAGCGGTGCACCCGCCAGCCACCAGCCAGTCAAAGTGAACAATGCCAGCACCAGCACGGCGGGCACGAACACCTGGCTGACGCGATCGACCAGTTTCTGGATCGGTGCCTTGGCGGCTTGTGCGTCCTCGACCAGACGGATGATACGCGCCAGCACGGTTTCCGTGCCCAGCGCCTGAGTACGCACCAGCAGCCGGCCTTCGCCATTGATGGCACCGCCGGTGACGCTGTCGCCGGGTTGTTTGGGGACCGGCAGGCTCTCACCGCTGATCAATGCTTCGTCGGCGTGGCTGCTGCCTTCCTCCACCGTACCGTCGACCGGGAAGCGTTCGCCAGGTTTGACCAGAACCAGGTCGCCGAGGCGCAGTTGGGCAATCGCCACGTCTTCTTCGCGGCCGTCGATGACGCGCACGGCCCGTTCCGGGCGCAGGGCTTCCAAAGCGCGAATGGCGCTGGCCGTCTGGCGCTTGGCCCGGCTTTCGAGGTATTTGCCCAGCAGCACCAGGGCGATGACTACCGCCGAAGCTTCGAAGTAAAGGTGGGGGGCCATTCCGACCGGGGCCTTGGCCCATTGGTACAGGCTCAGGCCGTACCCTGCGCTGGTGCCCAGGGCGACCAGCAGGTCCATGTTGCCGGCACCGGCCCGCACGGCTTTGTAGGCGGCCTTGTAGAAGCGTGCGCCAAGCATGAACTGCACCGGGGTGGCCAGCGCGAACTGCGCCCAGGCGGGCAGCATCCAGTGCAGGCCGAAGGGTTGCACCAGCATCGGCAGCACCAATGGCAGCGCCAGCAACAGCGCAGCGGCTACGGCCAGGCGCTCGTTGCGCAGGCGTCTTTGGGCATCTTGCTGATCATCCTTGGCCGCTTGGGGCAGGCTGGCGCGATAGCCGGCTGCTTCGACGGTGGCAATCAACGACTGATCGTCGAGCGCCTGCAGCACTTCGAGGTGGGCACGCTCGCTGGCCAGGTTGACGCTGACCTGTTCAACCCCCGGCAATTTGCCGAGGGCGCGCTCCACGCGGCCGACGCAGCTGGCACAGGTCATGCCGCTGATCTGCAGCTCCACGGTTCGGGTGGGTACGCCATAGCCGGCGCTGCGCACGGCTTCGACCAGGGCTGGCAGGCTACCTGCCGGGGCCTGGACCCTGGCCTGTTCAGTGGCGAGGTTGACGCTGACCTGATCGGCGCCGCTGACCTTTCGCAGGGCGCGCTCGACACGGCCCGCACAGCTGGCGCAGGTCATGCCGGAAATCGGCAGGTTGAACGTGTTGGATGCGGGCATGGCTCTCCTCCTTGGCAGGGCTAGAGCATCAGCATCAACCTTGCCACGCGGGGAAGGTCAATAGCCCAGGCCGGCTCGCTTCAGTTCAAGACCCTGTTGGCCCATGGCGATGCGGTACTTGCTGATCTGGCCTGCTTGCAGGTTGAGCCGCGTGCTGCGTTGGTCCTCGATACCCGGGGCACACCCCGGCATCTGCCCGGGCAACAGGCGCAGGCGAACATCAATCGGACCGGGCGGCAGGTTGAAGGACGTTGACTGTTCCTGGAAGACGCGCCCCGAGAGCTGATCGTTGAGGTACACGCCGATTTCGCAGCTGGTGGCCACTTCCAGGCGTTCCCGGGAAATGATCAGCACGCTGTAGTCCGAGTTGCCCTCGGCGCTGGCCGGCGGCACTGCCGTCACTGCGGCCAACAGCCCGACAACGCCCACTGCTGTCCTGAACATGAAGAATCTCCTGCTTGCACAAATCGTCAAAGGCGCAGCTTGGCCGAGGTCCGCGCGGATTTCCAGCCCGGCCGTTTCACGCAGAACTTGACCTTGCCCCGATGGCAAGCTTGAAACTGGGCAAAACCCTGAAGGAGGTAGTCCCCATGCAAGTGTTCAATGTTCAAGGCATGTCCTGTGGCCATTGCGTGAAAGCCGTGACTCGTGCAGTACAGGAAAAGGATGCGCAGGCTACCGTGGAAGTCGATCTGCCTGGCCAGCAAGTGCGGGTGCAAAGCTCGCTGGCCGCGGAGCAGGTATTGGCGGCTATTCGGGAGGAAGGCTACCAAGCTGAAGTGGCCTGAACCGAGGTGCCGCACTGCGGCCCTGTTTTGTTGCAAATGTTTTCATGCTGAGGGTGGCCACTGCAGGTAGACTTGGCAGCTTGCTTAGCCTGCTATGGATTCCTGATGAACCTGCGAATGGTCCTGATCCTGGGCGCACTGAGTGCGTTCGGGCCCTTGGCGATCGACTTCTACCTGCCCGCCTTCCCGGCCATGGCGCAGGCGTTCGCCACCGACGAAAAACATGTACAGGCCACCCTGGCGGCCTATTTCCTCGGCCTGTCGATCGGCCAGCTCGCCTACGGGCCGGTGGCAGACCGCTTCGGCCGGCGCAAACCGCTGTTGTTCGGGGTGGCGCTGTTCACCCTGGCCTCACTGGCCTGTGCTTACGCCCCAAACCTCGATACCTTGATCCTGGCGCGCTTTGTCCAGGCGCTGGGCGGCTGCGCTGGCATGGTCCTGTCGCGGGCCATCGTCAGCGACAAGTGCGACCCGGTGGCGTCGGCCAAGGTGTTCTCGCAGTTGATGCTGGTGATGGGCCTGGCCCCCATCCTTGCGCCGATGCTTGGCGGGGTCCTGGTGAACCTGGCCGGTTGGCAGTCGATTTTCCTGGCGCTGAGCCTGTTCAGCGCGGCCAGCCTGCTGGCGGTAAGCCTGGGCCTGCCGGAAAGCCTGCCGGCCAGCATGCCGCGCCAGCCGCTGTCAGGCGCATTGCGTCAGTACCTGCGGTTATTGACTGACCGTGTGTTCATCGGCCATGCCTTGACCGGTGGTATCGCCATTGCCGGGATGTTTGCCTACATCGCCGGTTCACCTTTCGTATTCATCAAGCTCTATGGCGTACCCGCAGAGCATTATGGCTGGCTGTTCGGTACCAACGCGGCCGGCTTCATTCTGGTCGCCCAGGTCAACGCGCGCCTGCTGGCCAAGCGAGGCCCGGCATTCCTGTTGGTGCGGGCGGTCTGGCTGTACTTGGCAGCAGGCCTGGTATTGCTTGGCGTGGCAGCCCTGCGCCCGGCGCAGTTGTGGCCATTGCTGGTACCGCTGTTCGTCTGCATTGCCAGCCTGGGGTGCATCATCCCCAATGCGTCGGCCTGCGCCATGAGTGGCCAGGGCGCACGGGCAGGCAGTGCTTCGGCATTGATGGGCTGCCTGCAATTCAGCGTCGCGGCCGGTGCGGCCTCGCTGGTCGGCGTGCTGCATGATGGCAGTGCCGTGCCCATGACGTTGGTGATCAGCCTCTGCGGGGCACTGGTGGTCAGTGTCGCGCTGTTGACCCGGCGTTTGCAGGCCACGCGTCCAGCATGAGCGGGTGAGGTGCCTGCAGGCGGGTTTGCAGGGTGGCAACGAAGGCACGTGCTTCTGCCTCGCTGCGAAAACTCACCACATGCTGGTCGAGCCTTACCTGCCAGGGGCAGTTGGGGTTGCGATTCGACGCACTGACGACAATCTTCATCGTGGCATACCTCCGATTGGGGGGAGAGCGGATCAAGTGTAGCGCTGCAGTCTGCTGGCGCCATGGCTTGGGTGACTGTCCTGACTGGCGGTCCGGGCGCCATTCGCTATGGCCTGTGCGACGTTTCCAGCGGATATCCCTGGATTGATGTGGAAGCTTCGATTTGATTTGCGCTACTTGAGGAAGTGCGCTGTCAGCAGAGTCGCTACTCACTCCGGGCCATCCTTCCTCATGCCCTTTATTTTCCTTTTCTCTTCCAGTTTGTGCCGATTCTGGCGCGCGAAAGGGTGGCCCCACCCAACGCTGAATGAGCCCGCTTGAGCATGCGCCAGGCTGCCGGGAGCGGCACGGGCGCGGCTTATACTGGCCCTTGGCAGTTTGCTTGAGAGGCGACCAGCGTAACCAATGCTGGCCTCTGAAACCGGACGTGATCATGCGGGGAGATACAGGGACATGAATGCAGTCAGTAGTATCAGTCAGATTGCCGGCCTGATGGCCGACCCCAAGCGTAGCGCGATGTTGTGGGCGCTAATCGATGGCACACCGCGGCCGACAGATGAACTGGCGATGATGGCCGGCCTGAGCGCGTCGTCGGCCTGTGCCCACCTTTCGTTGCTGTCTTCGGCCGGCCTGCTCAGGCTTGAGGCGCGCGGGCGCAAGCGCTACTTCAGGCTCGCCACGCCTCAGGTGGGCGTTGCTGTCGAAGCGCTGGCCAGCGTCCAGCTGGTGTCGACAAAGGGGCCGCGCACGGAGGTGCTGCAGCTGCCGATGTCGATGCGCAGGGCACGTCGCTGTGGCGAACACCTGGGCGGCGAGCTGGCGGGCGAGTTGTATCACCGGCTGGTGGTGGCGGGCTGGCTGGAGGGCAGCGAGCGGGAACTGATGGTCAGTGAGGAGGGCCGAACGCAACTGGCTGCCATGGGCGTCTACATCGATGCGCTGGCATCGCGGCGGCACTGTGTGATTTGCCATTGCAATGAATGGAGCGACCAAGGGCCACACTTGGGCGGTAGCCTTGGTCAGGCGTTGCTCAAACTGTTTTTGCAGTCTGGCTGGATACGCGAACCTGAGGGCACGCGGGTACTGCAGATTTCTGCCGAGGGTGTGCAGCAGATCAACTGTATAGCCCGCGTGACCACCTTGCAGGTCGGTTGACGGCTTCAGACCAGGCGAGCATCCAGGCTGTTTTGCGCCAGTCGGCGGGCCTGGTCTTCGGTCATGCCCAGGTGGGTGTGCAGGGCGTGGTAGTTCTCGGTGACATACCCGCCAAAGTAGGCAGGGTCGTCCGAGTTCACCGTCACCTTCACACCACGTTCCAGCATGTCGAGGATGTTATGCTGGCTCATGTGGTCGAACACGCAGAGCTTGGTGTTCGACAACGGGCAGACGGTGAGCGGGATCTGCTCGTCGATGATGCGTTGCATCAGGCGTTCGTCTTCGATGGCGCGTACACCGTGGTCGATACGCTTGATCTTCAGCAGGTCGAGGGCTTCCCAGATGTACTCGGGTGGGCCTTCCTCACCGGCATGGGCCACGGCCACGAAGCCTTCGCTGCGGGCGCGGTCGAACACCCGCTGGAACTTGCTGGGTGGGTGGCCCATTTCCGAACTGTCCAGGCCGACGGCGATGAACGCGTCGCGGAAGGGCAGCGCTTGGTCGAGGGTTTTTTGCGCTTCGTCTTCACTCAGGTGGCGCAGGAAGCTCAGGATCAGGCCGCTGCTGATACCCAGTTGTTCGCGACCGTCCTTCAACGCCTGGTTGATGCCGTTGAGCACGACCTCGAACGGGATGCCACGGTCGGTGTGGGTCTGCGGATCGAAGAACGGTTCGGTATGGACCACATTCTGCGCCTTGCAGCGTTGCAGGTAAGCCCAGGTCAGGTCGTAGAAGTCCTGTTCGGTGCGCAGCACGTCTGCGCCTTGGTAATACAGGTCGAGAAACTCTTGGAGGTTGTTGAACGCATAGGCGCGACGAAGGGTTTCCACGTCGTTCCAGGGCAGGGCGATCTTGTTGCGCTCGGCCAGGGCGAACAACAGCTCGGGTTCCAACGAGCCTTCAAGGTGCAGGTGCAGTTCTGCCTTGGGCAGGGCATTCAGCCAGTCATACATATGGAGGGAGTCTCGAATCAGATACGGTTGCCGCCATTCTACAGGGCCTGGCCGGGCATTGCGCCCGGCCGGTCGGTATTCACCTCACCAGGTGAGTGATTCGCCTTTGTAGTTGATGAAGCGCAGGCCACCGTGTCCGCTTTGCGCCTTGATCTGTTCGAGCATGCCCCGGGTGCTGGTGAGCACGTCGATCTCGGCGTTTTCGCCACCCATGTCGGTCTTCACCCAGCCCGGGTGCATGGCCAGTACGCACAGGTCTGGGCGCTGCAGATCGACCACGAAACTGTTGATCATGGAATTGAGCGCGGCCTTGCTGGCCTTGTACAGGCAGATCTCGCCACCGTCGGGGATGGTCACGCTGCCGAGGATCGAGCTCATGAACGCGAGCACGCCGCTGCCTTCGCGTACCTGGCCGGCCAGGCGCCGGGCGACACGGATCGGGGCCACGGCATTGGTCATGAACAGATCGCCAACGGCCTGGACGTTCACGGTCTCCAGGTCTTGCGGCAGGGGGCCCATGACCCCGGCGTTGATGAAGACCAGGTCGAACAGCTGGCCTTGCAGGCGTTGCTGGAGGCCATCGAGCTGGGTGGTGTCGTTCATTTCCAGTTGCTCGATGCGCACGCCGGGGACATCGGCAAGGGCGCCTGGCACTTGAGGGTTGCGCACGGTTGCAACAATGTTCCAGCCGTCTTCGTGCAGACGTTGTACCAGGCCCAGGCCGAGACCGCGGGAAGCGCCGATGATGAGGGCAGTTCTGGAGGATGCCATAGGAACATTCCTTTATCGGTGAAGGAAAAGGCATTGAGCATACTGCAGAGTTCGAACGTATGCCTCGCCTGCTTCACCATTGGCTAAAAAATGTACAGGTGCGTCTGGCCGTGAGCGGGCGGGTGCTTGGCGTGTTGGCTAACGGGTTATCCACAGGCTCGTCCACAGTAAATGTGTGCAAGCGCCACGATCGGGGTTATGCAATCTTCCAGACACATTGGGGATAACTTCTGAAGGCTCAGTCGTTTACTGTTGTCATCAAACAGTGATCAAAATATGCTCAGTGCTCTGGAGGCCTTGCTGTGCTTGGTCTGCAGCGGAGTGCCCCAAGCTTATCCACAGGCCAGCCCACAGTTGCTGTGGGCAAACCTCAGCATGCTTCGAGAAGGATCCGGCCGCGGCTCAGGTCCGCCAGTTGCTGTTGCAATACAGGCACATGGGCTTCGCCCACAGCGATATGCAGGTCGACGCCATTGGCGGTGAACTGCTCGTCGAGTACCAGACCCTCCACCTCTGCCAGGCGCAGTTTCACCAGGGCCAACTCGCTGAAGGTGCAGCTGCAGGTGTACTCGCTGCGCTGGACCAGCAGGCGTTTGGGGGCTTGCTGCAGGCACTTGTTGGCGCCACCGCCATAGGCACGCGCCAGCCCGCCGGTGCCCAGCTGAATACCGCCGTACCAGCGAATCACCAGCACCACCACCTGGTCGCAGTCCTGGGCTTCGATGGCCGCCAGGATTGGCCTTCCGGCAGTGCCGCCCGGTTCGCCATCGTCATTGCTGCGGTATTGCCCGCCGATTTTCCATGCCCAGCAGTTGTGGGTGGCGGCCAAGTCACTGTGACGCTCGATGAAGCTCATCGCCTCGGCGGCACTGTTGATCGGGCTGGCGAGGGTGATGAAGCGGCTCTTGCGGATTTCCTCGCGAAATTCGCAGAGGTCGAGCAGGGTAGAAGGCATAGATGAACGTCAGGCACTCGGCTTTATGCCGCACCCCTTGAGAATGATGTGGATAAGGTTGTTGCTGGCATCTTCCATGTCTTGCTTGGTCAGCCGGCTGCGGCCCGTGACCTGGCAAATCTGGGTGGCGAAGTCAGCATAGTGCTGGGTACTGCCCCAGAGCAGGAAAATCAGATGCACCGGGTCGACCGGGTCCATCTTGCCGGCGTCCATCCAGGCTTGGAACACGGCGGCCCGCCCGCGGAACCATTCGCGGTAGTCGGCGCTGAAATACTCGGTCAGGCAGGTACCCCCGCTGATCACTTCCATCGCGAAGATGCGCGATGCCTGCGGGTTGCGCCGGGAGAACTCCATCTTGGTGCGGATGTACTGGCTCAGCGCTTCGCCTGGGTCGTCGTCGACGCTCAGGGCATTGAAGGTGCTGTCCCACAGCTCGATGATGTTGCTCAGCACGGCGATGTAGAGGCCGAGCTTGTTGGTGAAGTAGTAATGCAGGTTGGCCTTGGGCAAGCCGGCTTTCAGCGCGATCGTGTTCATGCTGGTGCCTTTGAACCCATGGCGGGCGAATTCGTCTTCGGCGGCCTGGATGATGGCCTGTTCGTTCTTCTGGCGGATGCGGCCGGCGGGCTTGCCAGAGGCGGCGAGGCGATGCGCAGGGACTTCTAGGGTCATGGACGATTCCGGACAGGTCTGTGGCAACGAATGTCGGACAAGATTACCTGCCTGTGCTGGCGTGACAAGCCTTAGCGTCAGAAGCTGGCATCAACGTGTCGCAGCCAGGCTTTCCAGGAAGCTTTCCAGTACCAGGTTCGGTCGCCGCCCTTTGCGCGTTACCCAGCTCAGGCTCAGGTCATAGAAGCGTTGCGCAGGCTTGAGTGCACGCAGGCGACCTTGTTGGACCCAGAACGTGGCGTAGTGGTCGGGCAGGTAGCCAATATAGCGGCCGGTGAGGATCAGGAACGCCATGCCTTCGCGGTCCGAAGCACTGGCAGTGCAGTTGAGCGCCTGGTAGTGCGCCTGGATTTCCGCAGGCAGGCGGAAGGTTGGCGCGATCGCTTCCTGGCTGTTGAGGCGGTCATCGTCGATCTGCTGGTTGTCGGCGTAGAACAACGGGTGGCCAACTGCGCAGTAGAGCTGTGACCGTTCGCTGTACAGCGGTTGGTATTCCAGGCCGGACAGAGGGCTGGTCTGGGGGACCACGCCGACGTGCAGGCTGCCGTCCAGTACCCCTTGCTCCACCTGGCTGGGGGCGATCATGCGGATCTGGATGCGCACATCCGGGCCGCGGTCCTTGAGTTCGGCCAAGGCATGGGTGATGCGCATATGCGGCAGGGTGACCAGGTTGTCGGTAAGGCCGATGTTCAGCTCGCCGCGCAAGTGCTGGTGCAGGCCGTTGACCTCGGTACGGAATGTTTCGAGTGCACTGAGCAACTGCAATGCCGAGTGATAGACCTCGCGGCCTTCCTCGGTCAGCGAGAAACCGGCACGACCACGCTGGCACAAGCGCAGACCCAGGCGCTGTTCGAGATCGTTCATTTGTTGGCTGATGGCTGAACGGCCAATCCCCAGCACGTTCTCCGCAGCCGAGAAACCGCCACATTCAACCACGCTTCGGTAGATTTTCAGCAGGCGGATGTCGAAATCGCTCACTTGTGCGAGAGGGTCGGGTCGTCTGCTCATATGTTTAGTCTTGCGCTACCTGAAGATTAGAAATGTAGGCTTTTTCAGACTTTATCCGCGTGCGAATTTAGCTGCAACAACATCCATCGTTGCCTGATCGCCTTCCGAGGAACCGCCGATGAACATGCCTGAAACCGCTACTGCGGGTATCGCCAGCCAGCTGAAGCTGGATGCCCACTGGATGCCCTACACCGCCAACCGTAACTTCCAGCGCGACCCGCGTCTGATCGTGGCGGCCCAAGGCAACTACCTGGTCGATGACAAGGGGCGCAAGGTCTTCGACGCCCTGTCTGGCCTGTGGACCTGTGGCGCCGGGCATACCCGCAAGGAAATCACCGAAGCGGTTGCACGCCAGGTCGGTACCCTCGATTATTCCCCGGCGTTCCAGTTCGGCCACCCGCTGTCCTTCCAGCTGGCCGAGAAAATCGCCGAGCTGACCCCGGGCGACTTGAATCACGTCTTCTATACCAACTCCGGCTCCGAGTGCTGCGACACTGCGCTGAAGATGGTGCGTGCCTACTGGCGCCTGAAAGGCCAGGCCACCAAGACCAAGATCATTGGCCGTGCCCGTGGTTATCACGGGGTGAACATTGCCGGCACCAGCCTGGGTGGCGTCAACGGTAACCGCAAGATGTTCGGCCAGTTGCTGGACGTCGACCACCTGCCTCATACCGTGCTGCCAGTTAACGCCTTCTCCAAAGGCCTGCCGGAAGAGGGCGGTATCGCCCTGGCAGATGAAATGCTCAAGCTGATCGAGCTGCACGATGCCTCGAACATCGCAGCGGTGATCGTCGAGCCTTTGGCGGGTTCCGCCGGCGTGCTGCCGCCGCCGAAGGGTTACCTGAAGCGCCTGCGTGAAATCTGCTCCCAGCACAACATCCTGCTGATCTTCGACGAAGTGATCACAGGCTTTGGCCGCATGGGCGCCATGACTGGCTCCGAGGCCTTTGGTGTCACCCCTGACCTGATGTGCATCGCCAAACAGGTCACCAACGGTGCCATCCCCATGGGGGCGGTCATCGCCACCCGCGAGATCTACCAGACCTTCATGAACCAGCCGACGCCGGAATATGCGGTGGAATTCCCCCACGGCTACACCTACTCGGCGCACCCGGTAGCCTGCGCTGCTGGTCTCGCCGCGCTCGATCTGCTGCAGAAGGAAAGCCTGGTGCAATCGGCTGCCGAACTGGCACCGCACTTCGAGAAACTGCTGCATGGCGTGAAGGGCACCAAGAACATCGTCGACATCCGTAACTACGGCCTGGCCGGCGCGATCCAGATCGCTGCCCGCGATGGCGATGCCATCGTGCGTCCTTACGAAGCAGCCATGAAGCTGTGGCAAGCCGGCTTCTATGTACGCTTCGGTGGCGACACCCTGCAGTTCGGCCCAACCTTCAATACCCAGCCGCAGGAACTGGATCGCCTGTTCGACGCGGTCGGTGAAGCCCTGAACCAGATCGACTGATCTTTCCGCTTTTGACGTAGGGCGCGTGAACCCATCACGCGCCTGCCTCAACCTTCTTTACCTGGAGTTTTGCATGAGCATTGTTCAGCACCTGATTCACGGCGAGCTGGTTACCAAAGGTGAGCGCACCGCCGATGTCTTCAACCCGTCTACCGGTCAGGCGGTGCGCAAGGTCGAACTGGCTAGCCGCGCGACCGTGCAGGAAGCCATTGACTCGGCCAAGGCTGCCTTCCCGGCCTGGCGCAACACCCCACCGGCCAAGCGCGCCCAGGTGATGTTCCGCTTCAAGCAACTGCTGGAGCAAAACGAAGCCCGCATCTCGCAGATGATCAGCGAAGAGCACGGCAAGACCCTGGAAGACGCGGCCGGCGAACTGAAGCGTGGCATCGAGAACGTCGAATTCGCCTGTGCTGCACCGGAAGTGCTGAAAGGCGAGTACAGCCGCAACGTCGGCCCGAACATCGATGCCTGGTCCGACTTCCAGCCGCTGGGTGTGGTCGCTGGCATCACGCCATTCAACTTCCCGGCCATGGTGCCGCTGTGGATGTACCCACTGGCCATTGCCTGCGGTAACGCGTTCATTCTCAAACCATCCGAGCGTGACCCGAGCTCGACCCTGTTCATCGCTCAGTTGCTGCTGGAGGCTGGTCTGCCGAAGGGCATCCTCAACGTGGTGCATGGTGACAAGGAAGCGGTCGATGCGCTGATCGAAGCACCGGAAGTGAAAGCGCTGAGCTTCGTCGGTTCGACGCCGATTGCCGAATACATCTATGCCGAAGGCACCAAGCGTGGCAAGCGTGTACAGGCCCTGGGCGGTGCGAAGAACCACGCGGTGTTGATGCCCGATGCCGACCTGGACAACGCGGTCAGCGCGCTGATGGGCGCTGCCTATGGTTCGTGCGGCGAGCGCTGCATGGCTATTTCGGTGGCAGTGTGCGTGGGTGATCAGGTTGCCGATGCACTGATCGCCAAGCTGGAGCCGCAGATCAAGGCGCTGAAGATTGGGGCTGGCACTTCCTGCGGCCTGGACATGGGCCCGCTGGTCACTGCCGCTGCCCGTGACAAGGTTGTCGGTTACATCGACGACGGCGTTGCCGCTGGCGCCAAGCTGGTGGTGGATGGCCGTGGCTTGCGTGTGCCAGGTAATGAAGATGGCTACTTCGTTGGCGGCACGCTGTTCGACAACGTGACCCCGCAGATGCGCATCTATAAAGAAGAGATCTTTGGCCCGGTGCTGTGCGTGGTGCGCGTTAACAGCCTGGAGCAGGCCATGCAGCTGATCAACGATCATGAATATGGCAACGGTACCTGCATCTTCACTCGTGACGGTGAAGCGGCGCGCCTGTTCTGTGACGAAATCGAAGTGGGCATGGTCGGCGTCAACGTACCGCTGCCGGTGCCGGTTGCCTATCACAGCTTCGGTGGCTGGAAGCGTTCGCTGTTCGGCGACCTGCATGCCTATGGCCCGGACGGTGTGCGCTTCTATACCCGTCGCAAGGCGATCACCCAGCGTTGGCCGCAGCGGGCCAGCCATGAGGCCTCGCAGTTTGCGTTCCCCAGTTTGTAAGGGGTGAAGGAAAAGCGGGGGGGCCGGCAGGCCTCCCCGCTTTGTTTTCGGCGATCTTGAAGTTTCCTGAAATTAAAGGTTGACGGGGTCTCGAATCCCCTTATAATGCGCCCCACTTCCAGCGACATCGGAACGACAAACTCCTTGAAATTCAATGAGTTAGGTAGTTGCGGCGAGGTTGGGAGCGCTTCGATCGAATGATCGATGGCGGTTGAGATGAAGGTTGACAGCGGTTTTAAACGCTGTATTATTCGCCTCCCGCTACGAGAGATCGCAGCGAGTC